>JBKDQY010000289.1:0-3272 GCA_046341655.1 Betaproteobacteria bacterium
CGCGGCGCCGAAGGGCGCCACCACGGCCTCGAGCAGCCGCTCGGCGCGGCCGGTGTTGTCGGCGCTGGCGTTGCAGACGAAGGCGTCCACCGTCACCGTGCCGTGCTCGGGCCAGGTGTGCACGGCCAGGTGCGACTCCGCCAGCAGCACCGCGCCGGTCACGCCGGCGGGCGCCGGGCAGCAGTGGAACTGCTCGCCCACGGCCTGCAGGCCGGCGTCGCGCACCGCGCGCAGGCACAGCTCGCGCAGGGCCTCGGTGTCGCGCAGGGCCGGCAACTCGGCGGCGCAGCCGTGCAGGTCGGCAGTCAGGTGAACGGCGTTCATCGCGGCATTATCGAAGCGGCCCCGCGCGGCCTCACCGCTTGACGACGTTCACCAGCAGGTCCAGGGCCAGCTCGGCCAGATCCCAGGCGCGCTCCAGGCTGTCCGGCGCCGCGTCGCCATCTCGCCTGGCCTCGTCGGCGCGGCGTTCGCGGGGAGCTGGCCGGGCTGCGCGCTCGCGGGGCGCGTCGGTGTCCCGCCGCGAGGCCCTGGCGGCGTCGGCGGCGTCGAGCTCGGCCTCGGCGGCATCGAGCAGGGCGCAGAGCTCGGGCAGGTCGAGCGCGATCACCAGGTGGCCGCATTGCCCGCACTTCGCGTCGGCCGCCGGGTCCAGCGAGGCGCCGCAACTGCGGCAGCGCCACGGCAGAGGGCGTCCGGGCACGGCAGGCGCGGCGCCCTCGTCGACCACACGCGCGCGCAGCGACTGCGCCAGCCGGGCGACGTCCAGCACCACCAGCGGGGCTTCGCAGTAGCCACAGCGCGGGCTCTCGCCGCTGGCGGGGGCGCCGCAGTTGAAGCAGTCGATGCGCTGGCGCTGTCCGAGCAGCGCCGTGCGCTCCGGGCCCAGCAGCGGCCGCACCAGGCCGCGCTCGGCCAGCACGCCGGCCTGGCCGTGCAGGTGCCCGTGGCGGCGCGGGCACTCCAGCGACGTGAAGCGCCCGAAGCGCGAGCGGTTGAACACCTGCGAGAGCTCCGCCCGGCAGGTGGGGCAGGACAGGCGGCCGCCGGCCGGATCGGGGGCGCGGGCCGGCTGCGCGGCGCCGGCCTGCAGCTCGCGCAGCAGCCGGATCCAGCCCCGGGCGTCGAGCGCCACCGACTCGAGGTGGTCGAACCAGATCTGCCGGCAGGGGCCGCAGTGGTCCACCGTGACGGGGCGGCCGGTGTGCGAGGACAGCGTCAGCGGCGCCATCCGCCCGCGGCAGCGCGGGCAGGCCCTCAGCAGCGGGCTCAGGTCGATGGCATCGGTCGGGCGGCGGGCGGCGGGCATGGGCGCATCATCGGCCGGGCGGCACGCCGCTTGCAAGCGACTGCGACACGCTGGGGCCGTCGGCAACCCGGGCCACGAAGCCGGTTTGAGCGGCACGAATACCCCAATTCGACGCTTCGGATGCGGCGGAGTTGCTAAGCTGTACCCCAGCGTCGTCGTCGCCCGCCCCCGAACGGGGCACCGGGCCGGCGGGGTGGCCGGAAAGCTCTGATGGAGCCAGGGTCCGTGAAACCCGGACTCCATCAGAACTTCCCAGACACGGTGAAGGAAGCGGATCCTCCGCCCCGCCGTGCGCTGGCCCGGGAGCCCGCCCATGGACGTGATCAAGCACTTCGCCGCCCGCTTCGAGCGCACGCGCGAGGAAGAGATGTCCCTCGAGGACTACCTCGCCGAGTGCAAGCGCAACCCGCTGGCCTACGCCACCGCCGCCGAGCGCATGCTCAGGGCCATCGGCGAGCCGCAGAGCGTGGACACGCGCAACGACCCGCGGCTGTCGCGCCTGTTCGCCAACAAGGTGATCAAGATCTACCCGGCCTTCGCCGAGTTCTACGGCATGGAGGACTCGATCGAGCAGGTGGTGAGCTACTTCCGCCACGCCGCGCAGGGGCTGGAGGAGAAGAAGCAGATCCTCTACCTGCTGGGCCCGGTGGGCGGCGGCAAGAGCTCGATCGCCGAGCGGCTGAAGCAGCTGATGCAGGAGGTGCCCTTCTACGCCATCAAGGGCAGCCCGGTGAACGAATCGCCGCTGGGCCTGTTCGACCCCGCGGAGGACGGCCCCATCCTGGAGAGCGAGTACGGCATCCCGCGGCGCTACCTCAACCGCATCCTGAGCCCCTGGGCCGTGAAGCGGCTGGAGGAGTTCGGCGGCGACATCCGGCAGTTCAAGGTGGTCAAGCGCTTCCCGAGCGTGCTCAAGCAGGTGGGCATCGCCAAGACGGAGCCCGGCGACGAGAACAACCAGGACATCAGCTCGCTGGTGGGCAAGGTCGACATCCGCAAGCTCGAGGCCTACAGCCAGGACGATCCCGACGCCTACAGCTACAGCGGCGGCCTGTGCCTGGCCAACCAGGGGCTGCTGGAGTTCGTCGAGATGTTCAAGGCGCCGATCAAGGTGCTGCACCCGCTGCTGACCGCCACGCAGGAGGGCAACTTCAAGGGCACCGAGGGCTTCGGCGCCATCCCCTTCGACGGCATCGTGCTCGCGCACAGCAACGAGAGCGAGTGGAAGGCCTTCCGCAACAACAAGAACAACGAGGCCTTCCTCGACCGCATCTACATCGTCAAGGTGCCGTACTGCCTGCGCGTGAGCGAGGAGGTCCGGATCTACGAGAAGCTGCTGCGCAACTCTTCGCTGAGCGCGGCCACCTGCGCGCCGGGCACGCTGAAGATGATGAGCCAGTTCGCCATCCTGACGCGCCTGAAGGAGCCCGAGAACAGCTCGCTGTACTCCAAGATGCTGATCTACGACGGCGAGAACCTCAAGGACACCGACCCGCGCGCCAAGAGCTACCAGGAGTACCGCGACTACGCCGGCGTCGACGAGGGCATGAGCGGCATCAGCACGCGCTTCGCCTACAAGATCCTGTCCAAGGTGTTCAACTTCGACAGCACCGAGGTCGCCGCCAACCCGGTGCACCTGATGTACGTGCTGGAGCAGCAGATCGAGCGCGAGCAGTTCCCGAAGGAGCTCGAGGACAAGTACGTCGGCTTCATCAAGGAGCTGCTGGCGCCGCGCTACGCCGAGTTCATCGGCAAGGAGATCCAGACCGCCTACCTCGAGAGCTACTCCGAGTACGGGCAGAACATCTTCGACCGCTACGTCACCTACGCCGACTACTGGATCCAGGACCACGAGTACCGCGACACCGACACCGGCGAGGTCTTCGACCGCGCGTCGCTCAACGCCGAGCTCGAGAAGATCGAGAAGCCCGCCGGCATCGCCAACCCCAAGGACTTCCGCAAC
>JBKDQY010000290.1:0-11411 GCA_046341655.1 Betaproteobacteria bacterium
CCCAGTGCAGCTGCTCGCACAGGCTCATGAACAGGCTGAAATCGGGCAGCCAGTCGGCGTGGCCGGCGCGGAAGCGCGCGAACTCCCCGCGCTGCGCCGCGGTGCCGACGGCGGCGAAGCGCAGCGCCGCCTTGTGCAGCCGCTCCATGCGGAAGGGGTGAACGACGGCGTAGTCCACCGCGTCGTCGGCCAGCCCCGGCACGGGCTCGAGGTCGGCGGCGTCGAGCCAGCCCTGCTCGTGCAGTTCGGCCAGGTCCACCAGCAGCACGTTGCCGGCGAAGGCCGAGTTGCTCATGTAGGGCGAGTTGCCCGGGCCGATGCCGGCCAGCGGCAGCACCTGCCAGAGCTTCTGGCCGCCGGCCACCAGCCAGTCGACGAAGTGGTAGGCCTCGCGGCCGAGGTCACCGCTGCCGTGCGGGCCGGGCAAGGAGGTGGGGTGCAGCAGCACGCCGCTGGCACGGGGGAATCGCATCGGGACAGTCTCCGTCGGTCAGGGCGCCGAGTCACGCAGCAGCACCACGCTGCGTGCCGGCAAGTCGAAGTCGATGGGGGCGCCGTCGCCCGGGCCGTGCGTCCGGTCGCTGCGGCCGTCGGGGCTGGTGCTGTCGAGCTCGCACACCCAGTGGCCCGGCGGCAGCCGGAATCCGGAGTCCCGGTCGCGCCCGTTGATCAGCAGCAGCAGCGGCGCGCCGCCACGCCCGGGTGCGCCGATCCAGGCCGCCAGGATGCGAGAGGTGCGGTTGTTCCACTGCTCGGGCGTCATGGCTTCACCGGTGCGGCGCAGCCAGGCCAGATCGGCGCGGCCCTTGGCATCGGGCAGGCCGGTGTACCAGCGCGGCGCCAGCGGCAGCAGGCGGCGTCGCAGCGCGATCAGGTGCCTGGTGTAGGCCAGCAGGGTGGTGTCCGCCGCGGCCCAGTCGATCCAGGTGACGGGGTTGTCCTGGCAGTACGGGTTGTTGTTGCCGCCCTGGGTGTGGCCCAGCTCGTCGCCGGCGGCGAGCATGGGCGTTCCCTGGCTCAGCAGCAGGCTGGCCAGCAGCGCGCGCTGCAGCCGCGCGCGCAGATGCAGCACCTCGGGGTCGGTGGTGGCGCCCTCCCAGCCGCAGTTCCAGCTCAGGTTGTGGCCGTGGCCGTCGCGGTTGCCCTCGCCATTGGCCTCGTTGTGGCGCAGGTCGTAGCTGACGAGGTCGGCCAGCGTGAAGCCGTCGTGGCTGACGACGTAGTTCACGCTGTCCAGCGGCGGGCGCTGGCGCGGCTGATAGAGGTCGGAACTGCCGGCCAGGCGAAGCGCGAACTCGCCGCGCGTGCAGTCGCCGCCCAGCCAGAAGGCGCGCACGGTGTCGCGGAAGCGGTCGTTCCACTCGTGCCAGCCGCGCGGGAACTGCCCGAGCTGGTAGCCGCCCGGGCCCAGGTCCCAGGGTTCGGCGACCAGCCTCACGCCCTGCAGAACGGGGTCCTGCAGCACGGCCTTGAAGAAGGGGCCGTCGCGGTCGAAGCCGGCGTCGCTGCGGCCCAGGACGGGTGCGAGGTCGAAGCGGAAGCCGTCGACGCCGTAGTGCTGCACCCAGTGGCGCAGGCTGTCCATCACCATCTGCAGCACGCGCGGGTGGCGGATGTCGAGCGTGTTGCCGCAGCCCGTCCAGTTCTCGTGCTGCTGCTTCGCGTGCCCGGGCAGGCGGTAGTAGCTGGCGTTGTCCAGGCCGCGCCAGGCGAGCGTCGGGCCGCGCTCGTCACCCTCGGGCGTGTGGTTGTAGACGACGTCGAGCAGCACCTCGATGCCCGCCTCGTGCAGGCGCCGCACCAGGGCCCGGAACTCCTCGCGCACGCCGGGTCCGGTGGTGGCCGCGGCGTAGCGCGGCTCGGGGCAGAAGAAGCCCAGGGTGTTGTAGCCCCAGTAGTTGACGAGCCCGCGCGCCGCGAGGTGGGCCTCGTCGAGGTGCTGCTGCACGGGCAGCAGGCACACCGTGGTGACGCCCAGGCGCTGCAGGTGGCCGATGGCGGCCTCGTGGGCCAGGCCCGCGTAGGTGCCGCGCAGCGGCTCGGGCACCCCGGGCATCTGCTTCGTGAAGCCGCGCACGTGCAGCTCGTAGATCACGGTGTCGGCGCCCGGCGGCGCGCCCAGGCGCGCGACCGCGGGCTCGGGCCCCACGACGCGGGCCTTGAAGGCCCCGGCGCCGTTGTCGCGCGTGTCCAGGTCCTGCGGGTGCTCGCGGTCGGCGCCCTGGTGCGGGCCCTTCCAGTCGAAGCCGCCTGGCGGCGCGACGATCTCGCGCGCCCAGGGGTCGAGCAGCAGCTTCTGGGGGTTGAAGCGGTGGCCGCGATCGGGTCGCCAGGGGCCGTAGACCCGCAGGCCGTAGACGAGGCCGGCCCCGGCGCCGGGCAGGTGGCCGTGGAAGACGTCGCCGCTGCGGCCGGGCAGCGGCAGGCGCTGCAGCTCGGTGCGGCCCTCGGCGTCGAACAGGCACAGCTCGACACGCGCGGCGTGCTGCGAGAACACCGCGAAGTTCACGCCGTCGTCGCACGCCGTGGCGCCCAGCGGCCAGGCACGGCCCGGCTGCAGCGCCGTCACTGCGGCGACTTCGCGCAGCGCCATGTCCATCTCAGCGTACGAGCTCCAGGAACACGGTGGCCAGCGGCGGCACGCTCAGCACCACGCTCTGCGCGCGGCCGTGGCTGGCCACCGGCTCGGCCGAGCATTCGCCCAGCGGCGTGCCGACGTCGCTGCCGCCGTAGTGCCGGCTGTCGGTGTTGAGTCGCTCGACCCAGCGGCCGGCCGACGGCACGCCGAAGCGCAGGCCCTGGTGCACCACCGGCGCGAAGTTGCACACCACCAGCATCTGCTCACCGCCGCGACCGTGCCGCACGAAGGCCAGCAGGCTGCGCCGCGCGTCGTCGTGGTCTATCCACTCGAAGCCGGCCGGGGTGAAGTCCTGCGTGTGCAGGGCGGGGCTCGCGCGGAGCAGGCGGTTGAGGTCGCGCACCAGGCGCTGAACGCCGGCGTGGCGGTCGTCCTGCAACTGGTGCCAGTCGAGGCTGGCATCGTGGTTCCACTCGCGGCCCTGGGCGAACTCGCCGCCCATGAACAGCAGCTTCTTGCCCGGGTGCGCCCACATGAAGCCGTAGTACGCGCGCAGGTTGGCGAACTGCTGCCAGGCATCACCCGGCATCCGCGCCAGCAGGCTGCCCTTGCCATGCACCACCTCGTCGTGGCTGAGCGGCAGCACGAAGTTCTCGGTGAAGGCGTAGACCAGGCCGAAGGTCGTCTCGCCGTGGTGATAGGGACGGTGGATGGGGTCGCGGCCCATGTACTGCAGCGTGTCGTGCATCCAGCCCATGTTCCACTTGTAGTGGAAGCCCAGGCCGCCGGCCCAGGTGGGGCGGCTGACGGCGGGAAAGGCGGTGCTCTCCTCGGCCAGCGTCACGGCCTGCGGGCATTCGCTGCCGACCACCTCGTTGACGCGCCTGAGCAACCCGATGGCCTCGAGGTTCTCGCGCCCGCCGTGCACGTTGGGCACCCACTCGCCGGGCTTGCGGCTGTAGTCGCGGTAGAGCATGGAGGCCACGGCATCGACGCGCAGGCCGTCGACGCCGAAGCGCTCGATCCAGTACAGCGCGTTACCGACCAGGAAGTTGCGCACCTCGGTGCGGCCGAAGTTGTAGATGAGGGTGTTCCAGTCGTTGTGGTAGCCCTCGCGCGGGTCGGCGTACTCGAACAGCGCCGTGCCGTCGAAGCGCGCCAGGCCGTGCGCGTCGGTCGGGAAGTGCGCCGGCACCCAGTCGAGGATCACGCCCAGCCCGGCCGCGTGCGCCCGCTCGATGAAGCGATGCAGCCCCTCGGGCGGGCCGAAGCGGGCGGTGGGCGCGTACAGGCCCAACGTCTGGTAGCCCCAGCTGCCGTCGAAGGGGTGCTCGCTCACCGGCAGCAGCTCGAGGTGGGTGAATCCCATCTCGGCGGCATAGGGCACCAGCTCGTCGGCCAGTTCGATCCAGCTCAGCCAGCGGTTGCCCTCCTCGGGCCTGCGGCGCCACGATCCCAGGTGCACCTCGTAGATGCTGAGCGGCGCGTCCAGCGCGTTGGCGGCGCGGCGCGTGGCCGAGGGAGCCTGCACCGGCGGCAGCGGCGCCACGACGCTGGCGGTGGCAGGGCGCAGCTCGGCCGCGCGGGCGTAGGGGTCGGCCTTCTGCGGCAGCAACTGGCCCTGGCGGTCGAGCAGCTCGAACTTGTACGCGGCGCCCACTCCCACGCCGGGCAGGAACAGCTCCCACACGCCGCACTCCCGGCGCAAGCGCATGGGGTGGCGGCGGCCGTCCCAGTGGTTGAAGTCGCCGACCACGCTCACGCGGCTGGCGTTGGGCGCCCACACCGAGAAGGCCGTGCCGGCCACGCCGTCCATCGTGCGCGGGTGCGCGCCCAGCACCTCGAAGGGCCGCAGGTGGGTGCCCTCGCCGAGCAGCCAGACGTCCATCTCGCCGAGCACGATGCCGAAGCGGTAGGGGTCCTCGGCCACGGTCTCGCCGCCGCCGGGCCAGCGCAGGCGCAGTTGGTAGGCGCCGCGTGCGGCGGTCTCGCCCTCGAAAAGGTCGGGCAGGCCGTCGGCATCGCGGCGCTGCAGCGGCCACGCGCGCGGGCCGGCGATCACGGTCACGGCCGAGGCGTGGGGCGCGAACACGCGCACCCAGGTGGCGCCGTCGCCCCGCGGGTGCGGGCCGAGCACGGCAAACGGGTCGCCGTGGCGGCCCTCGCAGAGGGCGCGCGCCTCGGCCTTGTCGAGTCTCATCGGGTGTGGTCGGCGGTCATCCCTTGGCCTGCAGGCCCCAGACCTCGCGAGCGTACTCGCGGATCGTGCGATCCGACGAGAAGAATCCCATGCCGGCCACGTTCAGGATCGCCTTCCTCGCCCAGGCCTCGGGCTGCTCGTACAGCGCGTCCACGCGGGCCTGCGCGGCGACGTAGCTGTCGAAGTCGGCCAGCAGCATGTAGGGGTCGCCGCCCCACAGCAGCGAGTCCACCAGGGCGCGATAGCGGCCGGGCTCGTCGTCGCTGAAGGCGCCGCCGGCGATGGCGTCCAGCACGGCCTTCAGGCGCGGATGGGCCTCGTACAGGCGCAAGGGCTGGTAGCCCTGCGCCTTGTGCTGCGCCACCTCGGCCGTGGACAGGCCGAAGATGAAGATGTTGTCGTCGCCAACGTTCTGGCGGATCTCAATGTTGGCGCCGTCGTCGGTGCCGATGGAGAGCGCGCCGTTGAGCGCCAGCTTCATGTTGCCGGTGCCCGAGGCCTCGGTGCCGGCGGTGGAGATCTGCTCGGAGAGGTCGGCCGCCGGCATGATGAGCTCGGCCACCGAGACGCCGTAGTTCGGCACGAACACCACTTTCAGCCGGCCGGCGACCACCGGGTCGTCGTTGACCACCCGGCCCACGTCGTGGATGAGCCGGATGATGCTCTTGGCCGCGTGGTACGAGCTCGCGGCCTTGCCGGCGAAGATCACCGTGCGCGGCGTCCAGTGCGCGTTCGGGTCGGCCAGCATGGCCTGGTAGCGCGCCACCACCTGCAGCACGTTGAGCAGCTGCCGCTTGTACTCGTGGATGCGCTTGACCTGCGCGTCGAACAGGCTCGCGGGGTCGACGACGATGCCGGTGGCGGCGCGGATGTGCTCCGCCAGCCGCCGCTTGTTGCCCTGCTTGACGGCCGCGAAGGCCTGGCGGAACTCGGCGCGCTCGGCGTGCGGCCTCAGGCGCTCGAGCTGGTTCAGGTCGAGCCGCCAGCCGTGACCGATGGTGCTGTCCACGAGAGAGGCCAGGCCGCCGTTGGCCTGAGCCAGCCAGCGGCGCGGCGTCACGCCGTTGGTCATGTTGGTGAAGCGGTCGGGCCACATGGCGGCGAAGCCGGAGAAGATGGTCTTCACCAGCAGTTCGCTGTGCAGCGCCGACACGCCGTTGATCTTGTGGCTGCCCACCACCGCCAGGTGCGCCATGCGCACGCGGCGCTCGCCGCGCTCGTCGATCAGCGACAGGTCGCGCAGGAAGTCGTGGTCGCCGGGCCGGTGCGCCGCGGCCTGGGCCAGGAACTCTGCGTTGATGCGGAAGATGATCTCCAGGTGCCGCGGCAGCACCTGCTGCATCAGCGCCACCGGCCAGGTCTCCAGCGCCTCGGGCATCAGTGTGTGGTTGGTGTAGCTGAACACCTTGCGGGTGATGGCCCAGGCGGCGATCCAGCCGAAGCCGTGTTCGTCGACCAGCAGCCGCATCAGCTCGGCCACGCCGATGGCCGGGTGGGTGTCGTTCAGGTGGATCGCGACCTTGTCCGACAGGTTCGTGAGCCGGCCGTGCTCGGCCAGGTGCCGCGCCAGGATGTCCTGGATGCTGGCGCTGGTGAAGAAGTACTCCTGGCGCAGGCGCAGCTCGCGGCCGGCGGGCGTGCTGTCGTTGGGGTACAGCACCCACGAGATGTTCTCGTACTCGTTCTTGAACTCGGCGGCGCGCGCGTAGTCGCCGCTGTTGAAGGCGTGCAGGTCGATCTGGCTCGGGGCCACGGCCTTCCACAGCCGCAGCGTGCTCACGCGCTCGGTGCCGTGGCCGGGCACGACCATGTCGTAGGCCTTGGCGTTGACCTCGCCGGCATGGCGCCAGGTGGGCACGAGGCTGGGGTCGGTGGCGGGCTCGACCCAGCCGCCGAAGCGCACGCGGTAGCCGACGTGGCTGCGCGGGAACTCCCAGGGCGTGCCGTCCTCGAGCCAGGGGTCGGGGTACTCCACCTGCCGGCCGCCCTGGATGTGCTGCTTGAACATGCCGAACTCGTAGCGGATGCCGTAGCCCACGCTGGGCAGCTCCACGGTGGCCATGCTGTCGAGGAAACAGGCGGCCAGCCGGCCCAGGCCGCCGTTGCCCAGCGCGGCGTCGGCCTCGGTGGAGGCCAGGTCTTCCAGGCTGGCGGCGTGGGTGCGGGCGGCGGCGCCCATCTCGCCCTTCAGGTCGAGCGCCGCCAGCGCGTTGCCCAGCGTGCGGCCGATCAGGAACTCCATCGACAGGTAGTAGACGCGGCGTGCCTTGGCGGCGCGGTCGGCCTGCTCGGCGGCCACCCAGCGTCGGGACAACTGCTCTCGCGCCACCTGCGCCACTGCGTGCATGATCTCGGTGGTCGTGGCCTGGGCGGGCACGGCGCCCACCGTGTGCAGCAGGTGGTGCTCGACGGCGCTGGCCAGTGTGCTGGCGACAGCGGACGGGGCAGAGGTGGACAGGTGGGAGTCGCTCATGCAGGAAGGGGCGGCGCGAGGTTTGCTTGCGCTCGGCAGGGTGCGAAGTGGATGGCCAGGAGTGTCCCGAACAGGGCCCCCACCGTCAACCGCCTGTTCTGGCCGACTTGTGTAGTTCGGCTACATTTTTTCGGGCAAGCGGATCATGCTCCCGATGACAGAAACTGGAGTTAAAAGAATCAAATCAATGCGATACGTCGGCTTTTTGATCTTCAACTTTACCTTTGACGGAGTGGGCGTGGCGAATTGCAAGACTGGTCGGGATCGCAAGGTTCTGTAGTTTTGCTGCATCGGCCCCGAACCACCCCGCACCAGGAGACAGCATGGATTCGATCGATGTCGCCGCGGGCCTGGACCTGCCGCGTCGTGCCGTGGCGCTGGTCCTGGCCGGCGGCCGGGGCAGCCGCCTGAAGAACCTGACCGACTCGCGTGCCAAGCCCGCCGTCTACTTCGGCGGCAAGTTCCGCATCGTCGACTTCGCGCTCAGCAACTGCCTGAACAGCGGCATCCGCCGCATCGGCGTGATCACCCAGTACAAGTCGCACAGCCTGCTGCGCCACATCCAGCGCGGCTGGGCTTTCCTGAAGAGCGAGATGAACGAGTTCGTCGACCTGCTGCCCGCGCAGCAACGCGTGGACGAGGAGAGCTGGTATCGCGGCACCGCCGACGCCGTCTACCAGAACCAGGACATCCTGGCTGCCTACCGCGCCGAGTACGTGGTGGTGCTCGCCGGCGACCACATCTACAAGCAGAACTACGCGCTGATGCTGGCCGACCACGTGGCGCTGCACCGGCGGATGGGCAGCGAGTGCACCGTCGCCTGCGTCGAGGTGAACCGCGATGATGCACGGGCCTTCGGCGTGATGGCGGTCGATGCCGACCGCCGCATCACCGACTTCGTCGAGAAGCCGCCCGAGCCGCCCGAGATCCCCGGCAAGCCCGGCCGCAGCCTGGCCAGCATGGGCATCTACATCTTCAACGCGCGCTACCTCTACAAGGAGCTGCAGCGCGACATGATGGATCCCAACTCTAGCCACGACTTCGGCAAGGACATCATCCCCCGAGCCGTGCGCGCCGGCGTGGCCGCGGCCCACCCCTTCGACCTGAGCTGCGTCGGCGGGCGACCCGGCCAGGAGCCCTACTGGCGAGACGTCGGCACCATCGACGCCTACTGGGACGCCAACATCGACCTCACGGCCACCGACCCGTTGCTGAACCTGTACGACACGCACTGGCCCGTCTGGACCTACCAGCCGCAGCTGCCGCCGGCGAAGTTCGTGCACAACGCCGACGACCGCCGCGGCATGGCCATCGAGAGCCTGGTGTCGGGCGGCTGCATCGTCAGCGGCAGCGTGCTGCGCTCGGTGCTGTTCTCGCAGGTGCGGGTGCATTCCCACGCCCAGGTGCAGTGGAGCGTGGTGCTTCCGGGCGTGGAGGTGGGCCGCCATGCGCGCCTGACGCGCTGCGTGGTCGATCGCGACTGCATCATCCCCGACCGCATGGTCATCGGCGAAGACGCCGCGGCCGACGCCGCGCGCTTTCACCGCACCGACAGCGGCATCACGCTGATCACCCGCGAGATGCTGCGCGCGCTCGGATGAGGCCCGCCGCGTCCGCGCCGAACGCCGCGCCGCGCGTGCTGCACGTGGCGGCCGAGGTCTTCCCGCTGGTCAAGACCGGCGGGCTGGCCGACGTCGTGGCCGCGCTGCCGGTGGCGCAGGTGGAGCAGGGCGCCGACGTGCGCCTTCTGCTGCCGGGCTATCCGGCGGTGATCGAGAGCGTGCAGGGTGCGCGCCCTGTCATCGACATCGGCCCCTGCTTCGGCGCGTTGCGCGTGCGCCTGCTGCTGGGCCGCATGCCTGGCTCGGCGCTGCCGGTCTACGTGGTGGATGCGCCCTACCTCTACCGGCGCCTTGGCGGGCCGTACCAGGCCGCCGACGGCGAGGAGTGGCCCGACAACCTGCAGCGATTCGCGCTGCTGGGCTGGGTGGCGGCGCACCTGGCAGCCGATGACGCCGACCCGGCCTGGGTGCCCGAGATCGTGCACGCGCACGACTGGCACGCCGCCATGGCCTGCGCCTTCGTGGCCGAGCACCTGCCCACGCGGGCGGCCAGCGTCTTCACGGTGCACAACCTGGCGTTCCAGGGGCTGTTCCCCATGCACGACTGGCCCTTGCTCGGGCTGGCGTCGCGGCTGATGTCGCCGGCCGGGCTGGAGTACCACGGCCAGCTCAGCTTCATGAAGGCGGGCCTGAAGTTCGCCGACCGCATCACCACCGTGAGCCCGAACTACGCGCAGGAGATCGCCACGCACGAGTTCGGCTGCGGCCTGGACGGCGTGATCCGCGGCCGCGGCGCCGCCGTCAGCGGCATCCTCAACGGCATCGACGACGCGGTCTGGAACCCCGCCACCGACCCCGCCATCGCGCAACGCTACGACGCCGACCGCCCGGCCGGCAAGGCCGCGTGCAAGCGGGCGCTGCAGGCCGAACTGGGCCTCTCGCCCGACCCGGGCGCGCTGCTGGTGGTGGTGGTGAGCCGCCTGACGGCTCAGAAGGGCATGGACCTGCTGCTGGCCGCCTTGCCCGAGTTGCTGCCGCAGGGCGTGCAGCTGGCGGTGCAGGGCACGGGCGATCCCGCCCTGGAGGCCGCCTTCCGCATGGCCGAGAAGGCGCACCCCGGGCGCGTGCAGGTGCACGTGGGCTACGACGAGGCGCGCGCGCACCGGCTGGTGGCCGGCGCCGACGTGATTGCCGTGCCCTCGCGCTTCGAGCCCTGCGGGCTGACGCAGCTCTACGGTCTTCGCTACGGCACCCTGCCGCTGGTGCGGCGCGTGGGCGGGCTGGCCGACACGGTGACCGACGCCGACGAGTCCGCCCTGGCCCAGGGCCGCGCCACTGGCTTCGCCTTCGATGCCGCGTCGCCGCGCGCGCTGCTGCAGGCCGCGGCGCGCGCCCTGGCCCTCTGGCGAGATCCGCCCACCTGGCAGGCCATGATGCGCCGGGGCATGGGGCAGCCGCTGTCGTGGCGGCTGCCGGCGCAGCAGTACCTGGCGCTGTACCACGATGCGCTGCGCGCCAAGGCTGGCTGAGCGGGGCGCCAGCACAGTGCACCTAGAATCCGCTGCTCCCGGACAGGTGGATGAGCGGTTTAAGTCGCACGCCTGGAAAGCGTGTGAGGGTTAACAGCCCTCCGCGGGTTCGAATCCCGCCCTGTCCGCCAGATCACCAGCAACGAAGCCCGCTTGCGGCCAGTTGCGGATGCCTGCCCAACTTCCCGCCCACCAACCTGGCATCGCTCAAGCCCGGCGTTGTACCAGCACGTCGGCGTAGAGCGCCAGGTACGCCCGCGCCGGCTGGGCCCAGGCCAGCGCCTGCCCCATGCCTTGGCGCATGAGGCCACGCCAGAGCTCGGCTTGCCTCTTCAGGGCCACGGCGCGCTGCGCCGTCTGCGCCAGCGCGCGGGCCGTGGCCGCGTCGAAGCCGAAGCCGGTGGCCCGGCCCTCGCGCAGCGCGGCCTCGTCGGCGTCCACCACAGTGTCGGCGAGGCCGCCCACCTGGCGCACCAGCGGCACCGTGCCGTAGCGCAGGCCCTAGAGCTGCGTCACTCCGCAGGGCTCGAAGCGCGACGGCACGGCGATCATGTCGGCCCCGGCAATCAGCCGGTGCGCGCGTGCTTCGTCGTAGCCGATGTGCACCTGCACCCGCCCCTTGTGCGCCTGCTCGGCCATGCGGAACGCGGCCTCCAGTGCCGGGTCGCCCGTGCCCTGCACGGCCAGCTGCACGCCCATCGCCATCAGATCGGGCATGGCGGCGAGCAGCAGGTCGATGCCCTTCTGCGATGTCAAGCGGCTCACCACCACCATCAACATCGCATCGGTGTCGGGCTGCAGGCCCAGTTCCGCCTGCAGCGCACGGCGACAGGCGGCCTTGCCCTCCAGGCGCTCGGCATCGAAGCGTTGCGCGATGGCGGGGTCGGTGGCGGGGTTCCACACGACGTCGTCGATGCCGTTCAGGATGCCGCTGACGGCCGCGCCGCGGCCGCGGATGACGCCGTCCAGGCCGCAGCCGAACTCGTGCGTCGCGATCTCGCGCGCGTAGTTCGGGCTCACGGTGGTGATGCGGTCGGCGAACTTCAGCCCCGCCTTCATGAAGCTGAGC
>JBKDQY010000291.1:0-2605 GCA_046341655.1 Betaproteobacteria bacterium
GGGCCACGGGCTCGACGAGCAGCAGCCCGGCGGCCTCCACCGCGCGCGCCCGCGCCAGCCGCACGCGCGGGCGCTCGCCCCCCGACAGTTCCGACAGGCGGCGGTCGCCCAGCGCCAAGGTCTCGGTCTCGGCCAGGGCGCGGGCCACGGCGGCGGCGTCGGCGGCGTCGGGTGCCCCCAGCAGGCCGTGGCGCGGCAGCCGGCCGAGCTCCACCAGGCTGCGCGCGGGCAGTTCGGCATCGGTCTGGCCCTGCTGCGCCAGCCAGGCCAGCCGGGCGGCGCGCTCGCGCGCGGGCCACGCGGCCAGTGGCCGGCCCTGCAGCGCCACCTCGCCGGCCGCGGCCGGCAGCAGGCCGGCCAGCACCGGCAGCAGCGTGCTCTTGCCGGCGCCGGTGGGGCCCACCCGCGCCCCCCACAGCCCCGCGTGCAGCGTGAGCGACACGTCGTCGACCACGCGCCGGCCGCCGAGGCTGGCCACCACGCCACGGGCCTGCAGCAGCGGCGCGCCCGTCATGCCGCACCTCCGCGACGCCACAACAGCAGCAGCAGGTAGGCGCCACCGAACACGGCCGTCAGCACCCCGACCGGCAGCTCCTGCGGCGCCACGAGCACGCGCGCGGCGACGTCGGCCCCCAGCAGCAGCACCGCGCCGGCCAGCGCCGACAGCCCCAGCAGCGCGCCGTGGCGCACCACCACCAGCCGCCGCACCAGATGCGGCGCCACCAGGCCCACGAAGGCCACCAGCCCCACCTGCGCCACGGCGCTGCCGGTGGCCAGGGCCAGCAGCGCCACCAGCGCCAGACGCAGCCTCGGCAGGCCCAGGCCCAGGCTGGCGGCGCTGGCCTCGCCGAGCACCAGTGCATCGAGCACGCGCGCCAGCAGCACCGCCGCGGGCAGCGTGAGCAGCAGTCCGGCGGCCAGCGCCGCCGCCGCGTCCCAGCCCAGGTAGCTGGTGGTGCCGATCATGAACACGCGCTGGCCGCGCAGCGCCTCGGGACTGGCCAGCACCAGCAGGTCGGCCAGCGCGGTGAGCAGCACGCCCACCACCACGCCAGCCAGCAGCAGCGTGAGCGGCCGCGCACTGCCGCGTGCCATCAGCAGCGTCAGCGCCAGCCCGCCCAGGGCCCCCGCGAAGGCCGCGCCCGACAGGCCCAGGCGCGCCAGCCAGCCGCCGGCCACCAGACCCAGGCCGTCGCCCGCGCCCAGCACGCCACCGGCGGCCAGCGCCAGCGTGACCGCCAGGCCCGAGCCGGCGGCGGTGCCCAGCAGGTAGGGATCGGCCAGCGGGTTGCGGAACAGGCCCTGCGACACCGCCCCGGCCAGCCCCAGCAGCGCCCCGGCCAGCGCCGCGCCCAGCGTGCGCGGGGCGCGGATGTCGGCGATGAGCGCCGCCTCGGCGGCCCAGGCGCTGCTCAGGCCCTCGGCGCCGGCGGCCAGGCCCAGCAGGGCCAGCAGCGTGAGGGCGGCCAGCAGCACCAGCGCCACGCGCCGCGGCGGCGTGGCGCGGCCGGGCGTGGTGAGCGTGCGGGCCAGGGTGTTCATGGCGCGTCGGGGCGGTTCAGGGCGCCGGCGGGGGCAGCGCCGCCAGGCAGTCCACCAGCGCCTCGGCCGCCTCGGCGGCGCGCGGGCCGGGGCGCACGAGGGCGTTCCAGGGGTCTTCGGCCAGCGCGCAGACGCGGCCCGCGGCCACGGCCTGCAGCCGCTGCCAGCCAGGGCGCTGCGGCAGCCCCGCGGCCCAGGCGTGCGGCAGCACCACGAGCGCGGGCTGCGCGCGCAGCACGAACTCGGGATTGAGCTGCGGGAAGGGGCCCATGGAGGCCGGCACGATGTTGGCCAGGCCCAGGGCGCGCAGCGTCTCGCCGATGAACGAGGCCTCGCCTGCCGCGAAGGGCGTGGACGCGACCTCCACGTACAGGGCGCGCCCGCGCCAGCCCGGCGGCACGCGCGCCGCGGCGGCGAGCAGGCGTTCGCGCAGGCGCTGCCGCAACTGCACACCGGCCGCCTCGCGGCCCAGCGCCGCAGCCACGGTGTCGATGACGCGGGCGGTGCCGGCGGCGTCCTGCGGCTCCAGCGCCAGCACCGGCAGGCCCAGCGCGCGCAGCCGGGGCAGCGCGCGCGAGGAACGCGGCGCCAGCACGAGGTCGGGCCGCAGCACCGCGATGCGCTCGACCTGCGTGTCCTCCAGCCCGCCGAGCCTGGGCAGGCCCCGCACGGCGGCCGGCCAGTCGGAATGGCGGTCGACACCGACCAGCCGCTCGCAGGCCTGCAGCTCGCAGACGGTCTCGGTGAGCGAGGGCATCAGCGTGACGATGCGCTCGGCCGGCCGCGCCAGGGTGAGCGCGGTGCCCGTGTCGTCGTGCAGCGTGATGGCCGCGCCTGCGGCGCCGCAGGCCAGCAGCGGCAGCAGCGCCGCGGCGCGCAGCAACGGGCCGGGCCGACGGGTCACCGCGCGGCCTCCGGGCCCAGGCTCCAGCGCAGCACCAGCCAGGCCTGGCGGCCGAGGCCCTGGTAGTCGCGTGCCGGAACGCGGGCTTCGTCGGTTGCGTTGTCGAGCCGGGCCGTGAGCTGCCAGCCCGGCGCCAGCCGCCAACTGGCCGACAGGTCC
>JBKDQY010000292.1:0-14258 GCA_046341655.1 Betaproteobacteria bacterium
CCCTCAGGCTCGCAGCGTCACGGGCTGGGCCAGCTCGGCGAACTCGCAGTCCACCGCCGCAGCCCTGCGCTCGATGACCACGAAGTCCCCCTCGTCCAGCGCGATCAGGCCGTGATGCCAGGTGTCGGCATGCCGCGTGAAGCCCTGAGCGCCGTGCACGTCAAAAGCGGCCAGCGTGGCCGGGTCGGGCGCGGCCTGGCCGCGTGCCACCAGCACCACGCAGCGCGCTCCGGCCAGCGGGATGAAGGTCTGCGAGCCCAGTCGGTGGCGCTCCAGCAGACGCCACGGGCCGGTCAGGGCCTGCGCAACGGCGCGGAATATGGCCACGCAAGGCTGCCCGCCACGTGCGTGCAGGTCCAGGCCGTCCGGCATGTCAAAGCGCTGACTGGTGCCGCCGTTGATGACACGCACCGGAAGGCCGCTCGCGTGGGCAACATCGACCTTGGCGCGCGCGCCGGCTGCCGGGATGCCAATGACCTCGCCGTACGGGGCAAAGGCCACGGGGCTCAGGGGCTGCAACTGAAGTTCCATGGCCTGAGGCTGCTGAGGTCAGACCACTCCCGCCCGCGCCAGCATGGCGTGCAGCAGCACGTTGGCGCCGGCCTCCAGGTCCTCGGGCCGGGCGTCCTCGATCTCGTTGTGCGAGATGCCGTCCTTGCAGGGCACGAAGATCATGGCCGCGGGCGCGGTGCGCGCCACGTACACGGCGTCGTGGCCGGCGCCGCTGGCCAGGGCCATCCAGGACAGGCCGGCACGCTCGGCACCCGCGCGGATCAGCTCGCGCAGGTCGGCGTCGAAGGGCGTGGGCGTGTACTCCACCACCTGCTCCACGGTGATCTCGATGCCCGGCACCGTCACCTCGGCCACGGCGGCGCGCAGCGCGGCCTCCATGCGCGCCAGGCCCTGGGCGTCGGCATGGCGAAAGTCCACGGTGAACTTCACGCGCCCGGGGATGACGTTGCGCGAGTTGGGGTGCACCAGCACCTGGCCCACGGTGCCGCGGGCGTGCGGCTGTTCGGCCAGGGCGATGGCGTTGACACGCTGCATCAGCGCGGCCGCGGGCAGCAGGGCGTCGCGCCGCAGGCCCATGGGCGTGGGGCCGGCGTGCGCCTCCATGCCCTGCACCGTCACATCGAACCAGCGCTGGCCCAAGGCCCCGCTGACCACGCCGATGGTGATGCCCGCGTCCTCCAAGACCGGGCCCTGCTCGATGTGCGCCTCGAAGTAGGCACCAAAGCGCGGTGCGCCATCCGCGATGGCCGCGGGCGCCGTGCCAGCCTGGCCGATGGCCTGCAGCGCCTTGCCCACGCTCACGCCTTGCGTGTCGCGCGCGGCCAGCGCGTGCGCCAGGCTGAAGGCGCCGGCGTACACGCCCGAGCCCATCATCACCGGCAAGAAGCGCGAACCCTCCTCGTTGGTCCACACGCACACCTCCAGCGGCGCGCGCGTGCGCACGCCGTGGTCGTTGAGTGTGTGCAGCACTTCCAGCCCAGCCAGCACGCCGTAGTTGCCGTCGAACTTGCCGCCGGTGGGCTGGGTGTCGATGTGGCTGCCGGTGGCCACCGCGGGCAGGCCGGGCTCGCTGCCCTCGCGCCGCGCGAAGACGTTGCCGATGGCGTCCACGCGAACCGTGCAGCCGGCCTCCTGCGCCCAGCGCACGAACAGGTCGCGCGCCTGGCGGTCGAGCTCGCTCAGCGCCAGCCGGCACACGCCGCCCTTGGGCGTGGCGCCGATGCCGGCCAGGGTCATCAGGCTGGCCCACAGGCGGGTGGCGTCGATGCGGGGCAGGGCGGCGGCGAGGGCGGCGTCGGGGGCGTTCACGGCGTCGGGGCTCCAGAGAAGTTCAGTCGCAAAGGCACTCCGAATCTGCGCGCCCGGGCGTGGCCCGGACAGGCGATCAGCTCCATGCGAGCGAGATTCTGGGGCCGCGGGGGCATCGCGGCGCCAACACCCAGCCGGCCTTCGGCAGGTTTCGTCCCGGGAATTCGACGGTTCGTCGCAGGGCGGTGCCGACGCACCCCGGGCTCTGCCAGAGTCCTGCCCCGGGAGACGGCGCACCCCGCGCCGCGAGGAGCCTTCGCGATGCTTTCCATCCGCGGACTGACGCACGAGTACACCCCGGGCACCCGCGCCCTCGACGGCGTGGACCTGGACATCCCGCCGGGCATGTTCGGCCTGCTCGGGCCCAACGGCGCCGGCAAGTCGTCGCTGATGCGCTGCATTGCCACGCTGCAGTCTCCCACCGAGGGCTCGATCAGCTTCGCCGCTGGCGGCGCGTCCATCGACGTGCGGCGCGACCCCGAGGCGCTGCGCCGCTGCCTGGGCTACCTGCCGCAGGACTTCGGCGTGTACCCGCGCGTCTCGGCGGCCGAGCTGCTCGACCACCTGGCCGTGCTCAAGGGCGTGGCCGGCCGCGGCGAGCGGCGCGACACGGTGGAGCAGCTGCTGCGGCAGGTCAACCTCTGGGACGTGCGCAAGCGCCCGGTGGCCGGTTTCTCCGGCGGCATGCGGCAGCGCTTCGGCATCGCGCAGGCGCTGATCGGCAACCCGCAGCTCATCATCGTCGACGAGCCCACCGCCGGCCTCGACCCCGAGGAACGCAACCGCTTCAACAACCTGCTGGCCGAGATCGGTCAGAGCGTGGTGGTGATCCTTTCGACGCACATCGTCGACGACGTGGCCGACCTGTGCCCGCGCATGGCCGTGATGGCCGGCGGGCGCATCGTCGCGCAGGGCGAGCCGCGCGCGCTGGTGGACGGCCTGGAGGGACGCGTCTGGGCGCGCCTGGTCGCTCGCGACGAGCTCGAGGGCTGGCGCGCGCGCACCACCGTCATCGCCACGCGGCTGCGCGAGGGCCGCACGCTGCTGCGCGTGCTGGCCGACGCCGCTCCGGGCGCCGGCTTCGAGCCCGTGCCCGCCACGCTGGAGGACGTCTACTTCGCCACGCTCGCCGCGCTGCGCTCGCCGCAGCCGGCGGTGGCGCACTGAGGGGGCCGCGCCATGTTCGCCTCGGTCGCCGCGTTCGAGCTGCGCCTGCTGCTGCGCAGCCCGGTGTTCTGGATCGGCTTCGCCATCTTCTTCCTGCTCGCTTTCGGCTCCATCACGGTCGACGGCATCCAGATCGGTTCCGGCGGCAATGTGCGCCTGAATGCGCCCTACGCCATCGCGCAGACGCTGGCGATCATGTGCGTCTTCGGCATCTTCGTGGCCGTGGCCTTCGTGGCCGGCGCCGTGATCCGCGACGACGAGACCGGCTTCGCGCCGCTGGTGCGCAGCACGCGCGTCGGCAAGCCTGCCTACGTGCTGGGGCGCTTCGTCGGTGCCAGCGCGGCGGCACTGCTGGTGATGGCCTCGGTGCCGGTGGGCATGGCGCTGGGCGCGCTGATGCCCTGGCTGGACCCGCAGCGCATCGGCCCGAACGAGCCGCTGCACTACCTGACGGCCTACGTGGTGTTCGTGGTGCCGACCATGCTGGTGGTGTGCGCGGCCTTCTTCGCGCTGGCCACGGCCACGCGCAGCCTGATGTGGACGTACATCGGTGCTCTGGCGGCGCTGGTGGGCTTCATCGTCTCGCGCGCGCTGCTTCGCGACCCGGCGCTGGATGGCGTCAGCGCCTGGACCGACCCCTTCGGCCTGTCGGCGCTGTCGCTGGCCACCAAGTACTGGACGGCGGCGGAGCGCAACACGCTGCTGCCGCCGCTGCAGGGCGTGCTGCTGGGCAGCCGGCTGCTGTGGCTGGGCGTCGCGGGGGCACTGCTGGCGCTGGCCTACGCGGTGTTCCGCATGGACGGCGCGCCGCTGCTGCGCCGCCGCGGGCGGCCCGGGGTCGCGGCCGCGCCCGCGGATGCCGAAGCTGCTGCGGTGGCGCCGGCGGCGCTGCCGGCGCCGCGCCCCGAGGCCGCGCGCGGCACGCAGTTCCTGGCGATGGCGCGCTTCGACGCGCGCTTCGTGTTCCGCAGCCCGGCGTTCTTCGTGCTGCTGGCCATCGGCGTGCTCAACGCCTGGGGCGGGCTGTGGTACGCCAGCGAGCTCTACGGCACCGAGGTCTACCCCGCCACGCGGCTGATGGTGCAGGCGCTGGAGGGCTCGTTCACGATCATCCCGATCATCATCGCCGTGTTCTACGCCGGCGAGCTGGTGTGGCGCGACCGCCAGCAGCGCATGCACGAGATCGTCGACGCCACCGTGGCGCCCGACGCCGTGCACCTGCTGCCCAAGGTGGCGGCCATCGTGGGCGTGCTGCTGGCGTGCAGCGTGGTCTCGGTGCTCACCGCGGCGGTGGTGCAGCTGGTGCGCGGCTACACGCAGTTCGAGTGGCTGAACTACGCCGTCTGGTACGTGCTGCCGCAGACGGTGGGCGCGAGCCTGCTGGCCGTGCTGGCGGTGTTCGTGCAGACGCTGGTGCCGCACAAGATGATCGGCTGGGCCGTGATGCTGCTGTACGTGGTGGGCGGCGTGTCGCTCTCGACGGCCGGCTTCGAGCACAACCTGTACCAGTACGCCGCCACGCCGCCGGTGCCGCTGTCGGACATGAACGGGCAGGGCCACTTCTGGGTGGCGCGCGCGTGGTTCCAGGCCTACTGGGGCGCCTTCGCCGTGGTGCTGCTGGTGCTGGCGCTGCTGCTGCGCCGCCGCGGGGCCGAGGCCCGGCTGAAGCCGCGCCTGGCGCGGATGCCGCAGCGCCTGCGCGGACCGGCCGGCGCCGTGCTGGGCACCGCCTCGCTGGCCTGGGTTGGGCTGGGCGGCTGGATCTTCTACAACACCAACGTGCTCAACGAGTACCTGCCGCGCCTGGACGCCGAGGCGCGGCTGGCCGCCTACGAGCGCGCCCTGCGGGGCTACGAGAAGCTGCCTGTGCCCAAGGTGCGCGAGGTGACGCTGAAGGTGGAGCTGTTCCCGCGCGAGCGCCGCGCGCTCACCGAGGGCAGCTACGTCGTCGAGAACCACACCCGCGAGCCGATGGCCGAGCTGCACGTGCGCTGGGAGCCGGAGCTGGAGATCCAGGCGCTGGAACTGCCGGGCGCGACGCTGGCGCGCGACTACCCAGAGCACCGCTACCGCGTGCTGCGGCTGGAGCCGGCCCTGCAGCCCGGCGAGCGGCGCACGCTGGCCTTCCGCACCGAGCTGGCCGGCATCGGTTTCCGCAATGGCGCCGGGCCCACGCGCATCGTCGACAACGGCAGCTTCCTCAACAACTTCGAGATCGCGCCGGTGCTGGGCATGGACCGCAGCGCGCTGCTGCAGGACCCCAACCGGCGTCGCAAGCAGGACCTGGAGCCCGAGCTGCGCATGCCCCGGCTGGAGGACCCGGCCGCCAGCGCCCACCACT
Source organism: Betaproteobacteria bacterium (assembly GCA_046341655.1). GTDB lineage: Bacteria > Pseudomonadota > Gammaproteobacteria > Burkholderiales > Burkholderiaceae_C > Rubrivivax. Next base: position 5,330 of record JBKDQY010000292.1, read on the forward strand.
ATCTGCGCCGCGACAGCGACTGGGTGCAGGCCCGGCTCACGCTGGTGACCGACGCCGACCAGGTGCCCGTGGCGCCGGGCGCGGTCGTCAGCGACACCACGGCCGGCGGGCGCCGCACGCTGGTCACGCGCACCGAGGCGCCGATCCAGCACTTCTTCAGCCTGCAGTCGGGCCGCTACGCTGTCGCCAACCGCCAGCACCAGGGCGTGGAGCTCAGCGTCTACCACCTGCCCCGCCACGCCTGGAACGTGCCGCGCATGCTCGACGCGATGGCCGCGTCGCTGGACGTCTTCAACCGCGCGTTCTCGCCGTACCAGTTCCGCCAGGCGCGCATCGTGCAGTTCCCGGCCTATGCCGACTTCGCCCAGGCCTTCGCCGCCACCATGCCCTATTCCGAGGGCGTGGGCTTCCTGATGCGGCACGAGGACCCGGACAAGATCGACATGGTCACCTACATCACGGCGCACGAGATGGCGCACCAGTGGTGGGCGCACCAGGTCATCGGCGCCGACCGCCAGGGCTCGACCTTCCTGTCGGAGAGCTTCGCCCAGTACGGCGCGCTGCTGGTGATGGAGAAGCTCTACGGCCGCGAGCAGATCCGCCGCTTCCTGAAGTACGAGCTCGACCGCTACCTGCGCGCCCGCGGCAGCGAGCGGCTGGAGGAACTGCCGCTGGCGCGCGTCGAGAACCAGCCCTATATCCACTACCAGAAGGGCACGCTGGCGATGTATTGGCTGCGCGAGGTGGTGGGCGAGGCGGCGGTCAACCGCGCGCTGCAGCGCCTGATCGGGCTGCACGCCTTCAAGCCGGCGCCGTACCCGAGCTCGCTGGACTTCCTGCGCCTGCTGCGCGAGGAGGCCGGCCCCGCCCACGACGCGCTGATCACCGACCTGTTCGAGCGCATCGTGCTGATGGACGTGCGGGTGGCCGACGCGCAGGCCCGCCGCCAGGCCGACGGCCGCTGGGCCCTGACGCTGACGGTGCAGGCCCACAAGCGCGTGGCCGACGGCCGCGGCGTCGAGACCGAGGAGCCGCTGGACGAGCCCTTCGACGTGGGCGTGTTCACCGCCGAGCCGGGCCGCCCGGGCTTCAAGGCCGCCGACGTGCTGCTGATGCAGCGCCAGCGCCTGAAGAGCGGCGAGCAGCGGCTGACGCTGCTGCTCGACCGCGAGCCTGTGTTCGCCGGCGTCGACCCGTACAACATGCGCATCGACCGCAACAGCGACGACAACGTGCGGCGCGTGGACGTGGCGCCCTGACGACGGGCGGGCCGCTATCCTGCACGGTGCGGGCGGTGGTGCGCCCGCCCCCCGGGAGACCGCGATGCACATGTACGAACAGGGCCTCGGCCGCAACGCCGCCAACCACGCCGCGCTCAGCCCGGTGGCCTTCGTCGAGCGCAGCGCCGAGGTCTTCGGCGACCTGCCCGCGGTGATCCACGGCGCGAGGCGCCTGAACTGGGCGCAGTGCCGCGACCGCAGCGCCCGCCTGGCGGCAGCGCTGCGCGCGCTGGGCGTGGGCCGGCTGGACACCGTCAGCGCGATGCTGCCCAACACGCCCGAGATGGTGGAGGCGCACTACGCGGTGCCAGCCCTGAACGCCGTGCTCAACACGCTGAACACGCGGCTCGATGCGCCGCTGCTGGCGTGGCAGCTGGCGCATTGCGAGGCCAAGGTGCTGATCACCGACCGCGAGTTCTCGCCGGTCATGGCACGCGCGCTGCAGATCCTGCGCGACGAGCACGGCCGCGAGCCGGTGGTCATCGACGTCTGCGACAGCGAGTACGCCGGCCCCGGCGAGCGCCTGGGCGCGCACGAATACGAGGCGCTGCTCGCCGTCCACGACCCGCTGCCGCGCCTGGAAGGCCCGGCCGACGAGTGGGACGCCATCGCCGTGAGCTACACCAGCGGCACCACGGGCGACCCCAAGGGCGTGGTCACCCACCACCGCGGCGCCTACCTCAACGCCGTGGGCAATGCCGTCACCTGGACCATGCCGCAGTTCCCCACCTACCTGTGGACGCTGCCCATGTTCCACTGCAACGGCTGGTGCTTCCCGTGGACGGTGGCGCTGCAGGGCGGCGTGCACGTGTGCCTGCGCCGCGTCGAGGCCGGCGCCATCCTGGGCGCGATGCGCGAGCACGGCGTCGACCACTACTGCGCCGCACCCATCGTCCACAACCTCGTCATCAACGCCGACCCCGCGCTGCGCGATGGCATCGCGCAGAAGGTGCGCGGCATGGTGGCCGGCGCCGCGCCGCCGGCGGCCATGATCGAGGGGATGGCGGCCATCGGCTTCGAGATCACGCACGTGTACGGCCTGACCGAGGTCTACGGCCCGGCCAGCGTGGCCGTCAAGCGCCCGTCGTGGGCCGGCCAGAGCCTGTCGGAGCAGACGCGCCTGAACGGCCGCCAGGGCGTGCGCTACGCCCTGCAGGACGGCATGACCGTGATGGACCCGGCCACCATGGCCGAGGTGCCGGCCGACGGGCAGACGCTTGGCGAGATCATGTTCCGCGGCAACATCACCATGAAGGGCTACCTGAAGAACCCCGCGGCGACGGCGAAGTCCTTCGAGGGCGGCTGGTTCCACACCGGCGACCTCGCCGTGCTCGAGCCCGACCGCTACGTGAAGATCAAGGACCGCAGCAAGGACATCATCATCAGCGGCGGCGAGAACATCAGCTCGCTCGAGGTGGAGGACGCCCTCTACCGCCACGGCGCCGTGCTGGCCTGCGCGGTGGTGGCCAGGCCCGACCCGAAGTGGGGCGAGACGCCGCTGGCCTACGTCGAGACCAAGCCCGGCAGCGCGGTGACCGCCGAGGAGCTGGTGGCGCACTGCAAGGCGCTGCTGGCCGGCTACAAGGTGCCGCGCGAGATCCGCTTCGAGGCGATTCCCAAGACGAGCACCGGCAAGATCCAGAAGTTCGAGCTGCGCCAGCGTGCGCGCAGCAGCTCGGCCATCGAGTGAAGGAGACCCCGCCATGACTTCCGAACAGCCCCTGGTGCTGCACGAATCCGATTCGCGCGGCGTCGTCACGCTCACGCTCAACCGCCCCGAGGCCTTCAACGCGCTGTCCGAGGGCCTGCTCGACGCGCTGCAGGCCGCGCTCGACCGCGTGGCCGCGGACGAGCGCGCGCGCGTGGTCGTCATCGCCGCGGCCGGCCGCGCCTTCTGCGCCGGGCACGACCTGAAGGAGATGCGCGCCGCGCCCTCGCAGGCCTACTACGAGCGGCTGTTCGCTCAGTGCGGCCGCATGATGATGACGATCCAGAAGCTGCCCGTGCCCGTGGTGGCGCGCGTGCAGGGCATCGCCACGGCCGCGGGCTGCCAGTTGGTGGCGATGTGCGACCTGGCCGTGGCCGCGCGGGGCACGCGCTTCGCGGTCAGCGGCGTCAACCTGGGCCTGTTCTGCAGCACGCCCAGCGTAGCGCTCAGCCGCAACCTCCCGCGCACGGCGCCCTTCGAGATGCTGGTCACCCGCGACTACATCGATGCCGACGAGGCGCGCGCGCGCGGCCTCGTCAACCGGGTGGCGGAGCCGGCCGAACTCGACGCCGAGGTCGAGCGGCTGGTCGCGCGCATCGTGGCCAAGCCGAAGGTGGCGCTGGCCCTGGGCAAGCAGCTGTTCTACCGCCAGCTGGAAACCGGCATCGAGGCCGCCTACGACGACGCCGGCCGCACGATGGCCTGCAACATGATGGACGCCGCGGCGCTGGAGGGCGTGCAGGCCTTCATCGAGAAGCGTCCTCCGGCCTGGGGTTGAGTCCGCACGCGAACCGCCGCAATCCAGTGCCGGCCTGACGAGGGACCGACCGCGATCCCGCGCGGGCGGGCTGGCCGATTCTGCCCATTGGCTGCTACGCCGGTCCGGCCGGCTCCTCGGGCCCGGGCGCGTCGTCCGCCTCGCCGGGCACCGCTGGCCGCCGGCCGCGCCGCGCCAGCGCTTCGCGCAGCAGGTACTCCACCTGGGCGTTGACGCTGCGCAGCTCCTGGGCGGCCAGCCGCTCGACCTCGACCCAGACCGCTGGGTCGATGCGCAGCGGAAACTGCTTCTTGCCGGGGCTGGCCATGGAGCGTGCGGCGGAGGCCGCTCAGCTGTACAGGGTGCCGGCGTTGACCACGGGCTGGGTCTCGCGGTCGCTGCACAGCACCACCAGCAGGTTGCTCACCATGCTGGCCTTGCGTTCGTCGTCGAGTTGCACGACGTTGCGTTCCGACAAGCCCTGCAGCGCGGCCTCGACCATGCCCACCGCGCCCTGCACGATCTTGTGGCGTGCGCTGACGATGGCCTCGGCCTGCTGGCGCCGCAGCATCACCTGCGCGATTTCCGGTGCGTAGGCCAGATGGCTGAGCTTTGCGTCCTGCACCACCACGCCGGCGGCGTCGAAGCGGGCCTGCAGCTCGTTGCGCAGCGCCAGCGAGATGGCGTCCAGGCCGCCGCGCAGCGTGGGCTGGCCGGCGGCCAGGTCTTCACCGTCGTCGTAGGCGTACTGGCTGGCGAGGTGGCGGATGGCAGCCTCGGCCTGCACCGTCACGTAGGTCTCGTAGTCGTCGACGTCGAAGGCGGCCTGCGCGGTGTCGCGCACGGCCCACACGACGACGGCGCCGATCTCCACCGGGTTGCCGCGCAGGTCGTTCACCTTCAGCGGCGACACGTTGAGGTTGCGCGCGCGCAGCGAGAGCTTGCCTTTCACCGCCAGCGGATTGGCCCAGCGCAGACCCTCGGCGCGGTCCGTGCCGGTGTAGTGGCCGAACAGCGTCAGGTTGGCGGCCTCGTTCGGCTGCAGCACGAACAGGCCCCGGAGCACCAGCACGCCGGCGCTGAGCGCTGCGGCTGCCAGAAGCCCCAGCCCGAGGCCGCCACCGCGCCCGGCGGCAGAGCCCAGGGCCAGGGAGCCGAGGACGAGTGCCACGCCCAGCGCCACCATCGGGTAGCCCGATCGCGCGAAGGCGGGCCGTTCGTGGAGGCGGTTGGTGTCGGTGCTCATGGTGTTCTCCAGGATGATCTAAGAGTGATATCACTCTAAGATCTCTTCAGGTTCCGGTCAAGTCCCCTTGCGCGGGCTGCGGTTTGCTGGACTTGCCGCAGGCCCCAAGCAGAGCCAGGCCCAGGCCCAAGCGCTGTGGCGCCGTTGTCAGCCCCCGCCCACAATCGCGGCATGGACCATCCCATCGAGTGGCTGCCGACCGCCGGCGAGCCGGCTCAGCTGATCCTGCTGCTGCACGGTTGGCGCTCCGACGCCACCGCGCTGCTGCCGCTGGCGCAGGCGCTGCGCGGCCAGTTCCCGCAGGCGGCCATCGTGGCGCCCGACGCGCCCGCGCGCTGGGCCGGGCATCCCACGCAGCGGCTGTGGTACGGCATCGAGGGCCTCACGCCCGACAACTGGCCCGCACGCGTGGCGGAGTGCCTGCCGCCGCTGCTGCAGTGGGTGCGCGCGCAGCAGCGCCGGCTGGGCGTGGGCGCGGCGGCCACGGCGCTGGGCGGCTTCTCGCAGGGCGGCATCCTGGCGCTGGCGCTGGCGCTGCTGCACGACGGCCTGGTGGGCCGCGTCCTCAGCTTCGGCGGCTGCCTGACCGCGCGTCCCGAGGCCGCGCCTCGGCTGACCACGCTGCACCTGTTCCACGGCGGCGCCGATCCGGTGATCGACGCCGACGGCTCGCGCCAGGCCCTGGCCTGGATGGCCGAACTCGAGGGCGACGCCACGCTCGACGTGGCCGAGGGCGTCGGCCACGAGCTGCACCCGGCGCTCATCGAGCGCGCCCTGTGGCAGCTGACCCATCACATCCCGCAACGCACCTGGCGCGAGGCCCTCGGCGCCGCGCCCCACCTCCGTTCGGGCTGAGCCTGTCGAAGCCCTCGACCACCACCACCCATGCTCTTCCTGATCTCCCCGGCCAAGACGCTGGACTACGACACGCCCGTGCCCGCCACGGTGGCGAAGAAGGCCACCGAGCCGCTGTTCACCGCGCAGGCCGCCGAGCTCATCGGCGTGCTGAAGCAGAAGTCGCCGCGCCAGGTGGCGGCGTTGATGGAGCTGTCGGACGCTCTGGCCACGCTCAACGCGGCCCGCTATGCCGCCTGGCAGCCGGCGGCCACGCCGGCCAACAGCCGGCCCGCGGTGCTGGCCTTCGACGGCGACGTCTACGACGGCCTGCAGGCGAAGACGCTGAAGTCTGCCGACCTGGCCTGGGCGCAGCAGCACGTCGTGATCCTCTCGGGCCTGTACGGTGCGCTGCGCCCGCTGGACCGGCTGCAGCCCTACCGGCTGGAGATGGGCACGGCGCTGGCCACGCCGCGCGGCAAGGACCTGTATGCCTTCTGGGGCGACACCGTCGCCGGCCACCTGAACGAGCGGCTGGCCGACGAGCGCGCGCCGGTCGTCGTCAACCTGGCCTCGCAGGAGTACGCGCGCGCCGCGCTGCGCCCGGCGCTGCGCGCGCGCGTGGTGGACTGCGTATTCGAGGAGATCAACCCCGACGGGCGGCCGCAGGTGATCAGCTTCTTCGCCAAGAAGGCGCGCGGGCTGATGCTGCGCCACGCCATCGAGCGCCGGGCGCGCTCGGTGGCGGCGCTGCGCGGCTTCGCCGCCGAGGGCTACGCCTTCGATGCCGGCGACAGCACCGACGATCGTCTGGTCTTCCGGCGCCCGCGGCCGGCGGCAAAATCCGGGGCATGAACACCGTCGCCAAGCCCCAGTCGGTGACGCCCGAGCTGCGTCGCTGGATCATCGAGCAGGCCGAGGCCGGCTGCCGACCGCAGGACGTGATCCAGGCCATGATCACCAGCGGCTGGCAGGAGGACGTGGCCATCCGGGCCATGGAGAGCACGCTGCGCGAGCACCTGGCCACCCTGCCGGCCGACGAGAGCGACCTGCCGCCCCCCGTGCCCGTGCCGGAGCCGGCGCTCGCCGGCTCGCCCAGCGAGCTGCTGGCCGATGGGCACATGGTGAGGGTGCTGACGACGCTGAAGCACCCGCGCGTGGTGGTGTTCGGCGGGCTGCTCACCGACGAGGAGTGCGAGGGCCTCATGAAGCTGGCCGAGGCCCGCCTGGAGCGCAGCGAGACGGTGGACAACGCCACCGGCGGCAGCGAGGTCAACCCCTCGCGCACCAGCGACGGCATGTTCTTCGAGCGCGGCGAGCACGCGCTGATTGCGCGAATCGAGCGCCGCATCGGGGCGCTGCTGGGCTGGCCGGTCGAGAACGGCGAAGGTCTGCAGATCCTGCGCTACCGCCCGGGCGCCGAGTACAAGCCGCACCACGACTACTTCGACCCCGTGCACGCCGGCAGCGCCACCATCCTGGCGCGCGGCGGCCAGCGCGTGGGCACGCTGGTGATGTACCTGAACACGCCCGAGGGCGGCGGCGCCACCACCTTCCCCGACGTGGGCCTGGAGGTCGCGCCGGTGCGCGGCAACGCGGTGTTCTTCAGCTACACCCGCGCCCACCCCAGCACCAAGACGCTGCACGGCGGCGCGCCGGTGCTGGCCGGCGAGAAGTGGGTGGCGACGAAGTGGCTGCGCGAGCGCGAGTTCATCTGACCCCAGGGCCCCGGCGGGGTCAGCCCTCGGCCGGTAGCGTGCGTTCCATCTCGCGCCGCAGGCCTGCCGCGGCGCTGCGCTCGTCGACCTCGACGTCGCGCCAGGTGAGCAGCTGGCCCCGGGCCACAGGCCGCAGCAGCTTCACGCCGTGCGCCAGGCCCAGCGGCAGGCCGCCTTCGCCGCGCAGCCCCAGCGACGCGGCGGCCGGCTGCAGCGTGCCGACCACCGTGTAGCCGCCCTCGCCGTCGAGCAGTTCGCCGGCGCGCAGGTCACGCTTGGCGGTGGCCACGACGTCGGCCTTCCAGTGCCGGGCCACGCCGGTGGCTTCGCGCCGCAGCACCACGCTGGCCACGCTGTAGCCGACCTCCAGGCCGATCAGGTGCCAGCGCTTGTACAGCGTGAAGTAGCGGCCGCTGGGGTCGGTGTGGGCGTTGTACTCCTCGAAGCAGTGGCGCACGTAGTCGGTCTCGCCCTCCACCGTCACCCACACGCCCATGCGGATGTCGTAGGGAATGGCGCGGCCGTCGGGCTCGAGGCTGCTGATGACCTCGACCATGCCCTTGCGCTCGAGCACGCCGCCTTCGCTGCGCGGCCGCGTCACGAACGGGATGTCGGCCACGCTGGCGGGCGGGTAGCTCAGGCCGCCCGAGGGCACGTCCAGGCCGGTGGCATTGGCCACCGCGGTGCTCTCGATGGCGGGCTTGCTGCCGTCGAGGAAGCTGTTGAACATCTTCGGGTTCAGGCCGCCGCGCGCGGCCTGCTCGGGCGTCAGTCCGTAGTGGCCCCACACCGTGTCGGGCGTGCTCTGCGCGAAGTGGGGCAGCCACTTGTGGCCGCGCCCGGCCGCCACCACCGGGAAGCCGCAGGTGCGGGCCCAGTCCACGAGGTCGCAGATCAGCGCCGGCTGGTCGCCGAAGGCCAGGCTGTAGAGCACGCCAGCGGCGGCGGCGCGGCGCGCCAGCATGGGGCCGCAGAAGGCGTCGGCCTCCACCGTGACGTTGACGACGTGCTTGCCGTGCGCGAAGGCCTCGAGCACGTGCTCGACCGCGTGCACCGGCGCCCCAGTGCTCTCGACGACGACGTCCACCGCCGGGTGGCGCACCAGGGCGCGCCAGTCGTCGCCCACGTGCGTGCGGCCATCGGCCAGCGCGGCGTCCAGGCTGGGCGCGGCGGCACGCTCCGCCGCCCAGCCCACGCGCGCCAGGTTGCGGCGCGCCGCGGCGGGGTCGAGATCGGCGATGCCCACGACGTGCACGCCCGGCGTGCGCGGCACCTGGGCCAGGAACATGCTGCCGAACTTGCCGGCGCCGATCACGCCGACGCGGATCGGCCGGCCCTGGGCCTGCCGCTCGAGCAGTTGCTGGTGCAAGGACATGGTCGCTCTCC
>JBKDQY010000293.1:0-16436 GCA_046341655.1 Betaproteobacteria bacterium
AGCCGTAGGCACTGGGTCCAGGGGCCCGATAGCCGACGTTGAGTCTCAACTCTCGGCCATGAGCCACCGCTCGGCGGAGCTTGCCCCAGGGCTGCATATCGGCGCTTTTCTGACCGTCGGAGTTCCTCTGCGCGTTGACTGCCGGTTCGGCCCCGGGTTGAAATACGGCAGCGACCCGGCTCCCGGCGTGGTTGCAGTTCCACGTCGTCGTCGGCGTGAGTTGCATAGCCCTCTCGGATCTCAGGCAGAGGTCTTTCGATGTCCAAGCTCGTACTTATCACCGGCGCGTCCAGCGGCATCGGCGCCGAGACGGCGCGGCTCATGGCGTCCGAAGGGTGGGAAGTCGTCCTGGTTGCTCGCGATGCGTCGCGGCTGCAGGGGGTGGCCAAGTCGATGGGCGCGCGGGCGCACGTGGAGCGTTGCGATGCGGCCGACGGCCACGCCGTCTTGTCGATGGCGGCACGGGTGCGCACGACACTCGGCGTGCCCGATTGTCCGCGCCGATCGAACTTTGACCCACCCTGCCGACTGAACTGTGACCCAGGGCTGGTGACCGGGATCGCTTGATCCCGGGTGTGGACAACTGTAGCTGCTGGCTCCTTTCGGTTTGTGTTTGGATGCCCTTCGCGGGGCGGCAAGCCGCGGAGGGCGTAGCCCGTAGAGGCTTGCCGCCCCGCGACCGCGCGATCAGCCCGGCTCTGCAGGCCGGGCCCGGCGTTCCTGCTCCCGGGCCTTGATGCGCCGCTTCGTGCTGGCTGTGGCCTGCGTGACGCGGTAGCTCTCGTTGCCGGTCTCCACGATGTGGCAGTGATGCGTGAGCCGGTCCAGCAGCGCTGTGGTCATCTTCGCGTCGACGAACACGGTGGACCATTCGGCGAAGTCCAGGTTGGTGGTGATCACCACGCTGGTGTGCTCGTACAGCTTGCTCAGCAGGTGGAACAGCAGCGCACCGCCGGCCTGGCTGAACGGCAGGTAGCCCAGCTCGTCCAGGATCACCAAGTCCAGGCGCAACAGGCTCGCTGCGATGCGCCCGGCGCGCCCTTCAGCCTTCTCGCGCTCCAGCGCGTTGACCAGGTCCACCGTCGAGTAGAACCGCACGCGCTTGCCGTGCTCGGTGATGCCGGCCACGCCGATGGCCGTGGCCAGGTGGCTCTTGCCGGTGCCCGGGCCGCCCACCAGCACCGCGTTGTGCGCGGCGGCGGTGAACTCGCAGCTGGCCAGCTGCGTGACGAGCTTGCGGTCCACCAGCGAGACCTCGAAGTCGAAGCCCGCCAGGTCGCGGTGCACGGGGAACCTGGCCGCGGCCATCTGGTGGCTCACCGAGCGCGTGGCACGGTCGCTGGCTTCGGCCTTGAGCATGTACTCGATGAGCCAGCGCGAGCGCTCCAGTTCGCCGCTGTTCTGCTCGCCCAGTTCGGCCCAGGTGGCGGCCATGCCGTGCAGCCGCAGCGCCTTCAGTTCACTGATGACGTCACGCATCTTCGGCTCCTTGTTCAGCCTCGATGCGCCGCAGCCGGTCGTAGCGTGCCGTGTCGGCCACGGGCTTGGTCAGCGCCCCCAGTGCCGTGGCCACGTTCTGCGGTCGCGGCGGCGCGGTCAGCCTCGCCAGCACATTGCCCACGTGCTCCGGGCTGACCCGCCCGCCGGGCCCGGCACGCTCCATGGCCAGTTCGGCCGCCACCAGCACGGCATCCAGCCCGGCCACCTTCACCAGGTCCAGCACCTGCGCCATCAGCCGGTCACCCCCGTCGTGCTTGAGCAGCGCCTGGCGCAGCCTGGCCAGCGGCTCGGGCAGGTCCTTGAACGGCGCCCCGTTGCGCAACGCGCCAGGCTTCCTCTGCAGCAGCGGCACGTAGTGCATCCAGTCGTACACCGTCTTGCCCTTGCCTGGCTGCCGCTCGTGCTCGGCCACCACGCGATCCTCCGCCACGATCACCACCCGGCTCGGGTACAGCCGGGTGCTCACCGTGTGCCGCGCCCACTCGCACGGCACCGAGTAGCGGTTGCGCGCCACCGTCACCAGGCACGTGCTGCTGACGCGGCTGAACTCCTGCACGTAACCGTCGAACGGCGTCGGCATCGGCATCAGGTGCTGCCGCTCCAACTCCAGCATCTCCAGCACGCTGAACGCCTTGTGCTCGGGGTGGCGCAACTCCGCCCACAGCGCACGGCAGCGCTCGGCCAGCCAGGCGTTGAGCTCGTCCAGCGTGCTGAAGCGCTGGTCCCGGGCGTCCAGCCAGATCCGTCGGCGGCTGTCCTGCACGTTCTTCTCGACGACGCCCTTCTCCCAGCCGCTGGCAACGTTGCAGAAGTCCGCATCGAACAGGTAGTGCGCGCACATGATCGTGAAGCGCAGATTGACCTCACGCGCCTTGCCCTTGCCCACGCGGTCCACGGCGGTCAACATGCAAGTCGTAGATGCCCCGGCGTGGCACGCCGCCCAGCGCCGTAAACGCGCGGGTGTGGGCATCGAACAGCATCTCGTGGCCCTGGCTGGGGTAGGCCACCAACCAGAACGCCCGGCTCGCGCACAGCTTCGTGTGCGCCACCTGCAGCCGCTGGTACACGCCACCGATCACCAGCGGCTCCTCGCTCCAGTCGAACTGGAAGGCCTCACCAAGTTCGAAGCTCAGCGGCACGTAGGCATCGCCCGACTGCACGCCACCGCGCTCAGCACGCCACGCACGGATGTAGTCGGTCAGACGGCTGTAGCCGCCGTCATAGCCCGCCGCGGTCAGCTGCGCGTGCAGCGCCTTGGCCGTGCGCCGCTCCTTCTTCGGCCGCCTTGCGTCGGCCAGCAGCGCCTGCTGCACCGCCTCGACAAACGGCGCCAGCTTGCTCGGCACCTCCGGCCGCCTGTACTTCGGCGCCTCGGCCTTGCCGATGCGCAAGTACTTGCGAACCGTGTTCCTCGCCAGGCTCGTCGCCTTGACGATCTCTCGCACCGACTTGTTCTCGCGGTGACGCATCCGCAAGACCTTGCCAATCATGGCCATGGTGATCACTCCTCACACCCCGCGCCGCTGTGGATAAGTCGGGCAGGGTAGGTTGAACACCCGGGTCAGTTTTCGGTCGGCACGATCCTCGGAAGTGGGTCAAATTTCAGTCGGCGCCAACATACGCCACGGCGCGCAGCGTCATCGTGTGCTGGGGCATGGGCATCACGCAGCACCGCCACGCGGTGGCCAACGTCGAGATGATCGTGGCGCTGCTGCTGCTGCGCGGCAACGTCGGCCGCGCGGGGGCCGGCGTGTGCCCGATCCGGGGCCACAGCAACGTGCAGGGCGACCGCACGATGGGCATCGACGAGAAGCCCGCGGCGGCCTTTCTCGACCGCCTGCGCGATGCCTTCGGCTTCGAGCCGCCGCGTGCGCCGGGCCTGGACACGGTGGGAGCCATCGACGCCATGCTCGGCGGCCGTGCCCGGGTCTTCGTCGGCATGGGCGGCAACTTCGCCGCCGCGGCACCCGACACCGAAGCCACCCACCGGGCACTGCGGCAATGCGAGCTGACGGTGCACGTCAGCACCAAGTTCAACCGCAGCCACGTGGTGCACGGCCGCAAGGCGCTGCTGCTGCCCTGCCTGGGCCGCACCGAGGTCGACGTCCAGGCGGCTGGCCCGCAGTCGGTGACGGTGGAAGACTCGATGAGCATGGTGCACCTGTCGGCCGGTCGCAACGAGCCCGCCTCGCCACACCTGCTCTCCGAGCCGGTGATCGTGGCGCGCATCGCGCAGGCCACCTTGCCGGCCAGCCGCGTGCCCTGGGCCTGGCTGGTGGAGGACTACGGCCGGATCCGCGACCGCATCGCCACCGTCGTCGAAGGCTTCGACGACTTCAACGCCCGCGTCGCCCAGCCGGGAGGGTTCCGCCTTCGCAACCTGGCGGCCGAGCGGCTGTGGGCCACGTCGTCGGGCCGGGCCGGATTCCGCGTGCACCCGCTGGCCGTGCCGATGCCGGCTGCGGACGACGAGCTGATGCTCTCGACGATCCGCTCGCACGACCAGTACAACACCACCATCTACGGGCTGGACGACCGCTACCGTGGCGTGAAGGGCCACCGGCGCGTGGTCTTCATCAACGAGGCCGACCTGCGCCGTCTGGGCCTGGCGGCCGGTGAATGGGTGGACATCACCAGCCATCACGCCCAGGGCGCGACACAGGAGCAGCGCACGGCGCAAGGGTTCCTGCTCGTGCCCTACGACATCCCGGCGGGCTGCGTGGCCAGCTACTATCCGGAAACCAACCCCCTGGTGCCGCTGCACAGCGTGGCGGTGGGCGCCGGCACGCCGACGTCCAAGTCGATACCGGTGCGCCTGTCCCGGGCGGTTCAGTCCTGAGTGAGGCGGCGCGTCGGAGGCAACCGAACTTCGCATGGGCAAGCCATCGACCCCCGGAGGAAGCGAGTTCGGCGCGTGGCGGGACTCGACAAGCGCCGCCACGGTCGTCCACGTCTGCGTCGGGCGGGCTCGCCCGGTGGCCATGGCGGGCCGCCGGGTGGCCACCGCCATCGCCAAGCAGCCGGTGGCCGGCCGCGTGGCCGTGGGCCCGCTGGGCCTGGCCGGCGACGAGCAGGCCGACCCGGCACGCCACGGCGGCCTTTCGAAGGCGGTCTACGCCTACCCGCAAGCCCACCTGGCCTTCTGGCAGACCGTGCGCGCGCAGGCCCGCCAGGCGCTGTGGGACGAACCCGTGCCCCCAGGCCTGTTCGGCGAGAACCTGCTGCTGGCCGGCGTGCGCGAGCAGGACCTGTGGATCGGCGACCGCCTCGCCGGCCCCCACGCCACCTTCGTGGTGAGCGAGCCGCGCACGCCCTGCTTCAAGTTCGAGGCCGCGATGGGCTTCGCGCAGGCCGGCCGCCTGATGGCCGACAGCGGCTTCAGCGGCGCCTACCTCGCCGTGCTGCACCCGGGCAGCGTGGCCGCGGGCGACGTGCTGCGCCTGGAGCCGGGCCCGCGCGAGGTGAACCTGCGCGAGCTGTTCCGCGCCCGCACGGGGCGCGGCTGAACGGCCCGTCTCAGGCCGCGGCAGGCAGCATCGGGTAGTCGGTGTAGCCCGGCGCGCCGCCGCGGTAGAAGGTGCTGCGGTCGGGCTCGTTCCAGGGCGCGTTCTCGCGCAGCCGGCGGCCGAGGTCGGGGTTGGCGATGAAGGGCCGGCCGAAGCTCACCAGGTCGGCGTGCCCCGAGGCCACGGCCGCCAGCGCCATCTCGCGCGTGTAGCCGTTGTTCACCATCCACGGGCCCGCGAAGGCGCGGCGCAGCGCGGCGTAGTCGAAGGGCTGGCCATGCACGGGCACGTCGCGCGCGCCCCCGGTGGCGCCTTCCACCACCTCCACGAAGGCCAGGCCCAGCGGCGCCAGCGCCTGCAGCGCGGCGGTGAACAGCGCCAGCGGGTCGCTGTCGGCCGCGGCGCCGTTGGACGGCGTGACCGGCGAGATGCGCAGCCCCGTGCGCCCGCCGCCCACTGCCCCGGCCACGGCCTGCATCACCTCCACGAGGAAGCGGATGCGGTTTTCGATCGGGCCGCCGTAGCGGTCCGTGCGGTCGTTGATGGTGTCGCGCAGGAACTGGTCGATCAGGTAGCCGTTGGCGCCGTGCACCTCCACGCCGTCGAAGCCGGCCTCCAGGGCCAGCTCGGCGCCGCAGCGGAAATCGGCCACCACGCGCGGCACCTCGTCGGTGGCCAGGGCGCGGGGCGGCGAGCACTCGGCCATGCCGGTGGCCACGAGCGTGCGGCTGCCGCTGGCGCGGTGGGTGCTGCTCTCGGGAGCGGCGCCGCCGGGCAGCAGGCTGGTGTGCGAGATGCGGCCCACGTGCCACAGCTGGCAGACGATGCGGCCGCCGCGGGCGTGCACCGCGTCGGTGACCTGCCGCCAGGCGCGCACCTGCTCGGCGCTGTGGATGCCGGGCGTGTCGATGTAGCCGTGGCCCATGGGGCACACGGGCGTGGCCTCGGTGATGAGCAGGCCGGCGCCGGTGGCGGGGTCGGCGCGTTGCGCGTAGTACTCGGCCACCAGCGGCGTGGGCACCTGGCCCGGCGAGCGGTTGCGTGTCAGCGGCGCCATCGCGATGCGCGTGGCCAGCGGGATGTCGCCGAGGCGGATGGGGTCGAACAGGGAGGGTGTGCTCATGGCCGAGAGTCTGGCGCGGCGCGCGAACCGGTGCCGGCAGTCGGATTGGCGCCGCCGGGCCCCGCCGCCGGCCGTGGCACAGTCCGCCCCCATGCTTGCCTACCGCCATGCGTTCCACGCCGGCAACCACGCCGACGTGCTCAAGCACGTGGTGCTGCTGTCCGTGCTCGAGTACCTGGGCACCAAGCCCGCGGGCTGGCGCTTCATCGACACCCATGCCGGTGCCGGCGGCTACTCGCTCGAGGGCGCCTACGCGCAGAAGAAGGCCGAATACGCCGACGGCATCGGCCGCCTCGTGGGCCGCGACGACCTGCCCGGGCCGGTGGCGGCGCTGGTGCGGCAGGTGCAGGCCTTCAACGACGGCAAGGGCCTGCGGCAGTACCCCGGCTCGCCCGCCCTGGCGCGCGCCTGCCAGCGCGAGCAGGACCAGCTGCGGCTGGTCGAGATGCACCCCACCGAGCACAAGATCCTGCACTCCTACCTCGGCAGCGAGCCCGGCGTGCAGGTCCACCTGGGCGACGGCTTCGGCGCCATCAAGGCGCAGCTGCCGCACGCCACGCGGCGCGCGGTGCTGCTGATCGACCCGCCCTACGAGCTGAAGACCGACTACGCGCGCACGCTGGCTGCCGTGCGCGAGGCGCTGGAGCGCATGCCCGAGACCATCGTGATCGTCTGGCTGCCGCAGCTGCAGCTGCTGGAGGCAGCCCAGCTGCCGCAGCGCCTGAAGGCGGCGGCCGAGGCCGGCGCCCGCAAGGGCTGGCTGCACGCGCGGCTGACGGTGGCGCCGCCGCTGGAGCGCGGCTTCGGCCTGCTGGGCAGCAGCGTCCTCGTGGCCAACCCGCCGCACACGCTGTTCGCCACGCTGCAGCCGGTGCTGCCCTGGCTGGCCCAGGCACTGGCGCAGTTCGACGGCGCCCGGAGCGCGCTCGAAAGCTCGGGCAAGGCCTGATCAGATGGGCTTGAGCGGCCGCTTGAAGCGCTCCTTCAGCGGCTCGCCCGGCAGCGGCGGGAAGTCGACCGGCTGGCCGGGCACCTCGTGCTCGGGCAGCGCGTCGATGAGGTGGCGGATCAGCGCCAGGCGGCCGCGGCGCTGGTCGTTGAAGTCCACCAGCGTCCAGGGCGCGTGCCGGGTGTGCGTGGCATCGAGCATGCGGTGGCGGGCCTCGGTGTAGGCGGCGTAGCGACTGCGCGACTCCAGGTCCACGGGGCTGAGCTTCCAGCGCTTGAGCGGGTCGGCCAGGCGCTCGGCGAAGCGCTCCTCCTGCCGCGCCTGGTCGACCGTGAGCCAGTACTTGAGCAGCAGGATGCCGTCGTCGACCAGCATCCGTTCGAACACCGGGGCCTGCTTGAGGAAGGCCGCGGTCTGCTCGGGCGTGCACCAGCCCATCACGGCCTCGACGCCGGCGCGGTTGTACCAGCTGCGATCGAACAGCACGATCTCGCCGGCGCTGGGCAGGTGCGCCACGTAGCGCTGGAGATACCACTGCGTGCGTTCGCGCTCCGTGGGCTTGGGCAAGGCCACGACACGGCACATGCGCGGGTTCAGCGGGTGGCTGATGGCGCTGATGACGCCGCCCTTGCCGGCGGTGTCGCGGCCCTCGATCAGCACCACCAGCCGCTTGCCCGTGTGCTGCAGCCAGCGTGCCACGGTGTCGAGTTCCAGCTCCAGCGGCGCGAGCTTTTCCAGGTACTCGGCCTTGCCCATGCCCTTGCCGTTGGACCGGGCCTTGCCGCCGCGCTGCTTGTCCGCCTTGCTCATGCCGCTGGCCCTCGGGGTGGTGTTCGGCGCAGTCTGGGCGCGACGACGCCAGGGCGTCAAGCGGCCTGCCCGGATCCCCGGCCGCCCGGCAGGCACTCGAGGTGGCCGCGCAGCGCCGGCCAGGCGGCCCGGCAGGCGTCGCCGTCGGCGCGCGCGGCGGAGGACTCGAGCTGCCGCGCGAGCGCGGCGCCGTCGTCGTCGCCCAGCGTGGCCAGCGCGCCCTTCAGGCTGTGCGCCTGTCGGCGCAGCGCCGGCCAGTCGGCCGCCTCCACGGCCCTGGCCAGCGCGCGGCCGTCGGCCGCGAACTGCCGGTGTGCCTCCTCGCGGAAAGCCAGGGACAGCGCGGCGTCGCCGCCGAACTGCCGGTCGACCACGAGCTGCTCGGCCGTGCCCAGCGCGGCCGCCACCGGCGCCCGCGTACCCGGCAGCAGCCCCGTGGCCGCGGCCACGCAGTCCAGCAGCTCGCCGGTCGACACCGGCTTGCCGAGCTCACGCCACACGTCCAGCGGCTGCAGCCGCGCCCGCGTGGTGGCGTTCAGCCCGGCGCTGAACACCGCCAGCCGCGCACCCGCGCGCAGCGCCGGGTCGGCCACCACCGAGGCCAGCAGCGAGAAGCCGTCCTCGCCGGGCATCATCAGGTCGGTCAGCAGCAGCGCCGCGGGGGCCTCGCGCAGGGCGGTGCGCGCCGTGCCGGCGTCGGCGCAGGTCACGACGTCGACCGGCAGGTCCTCGAGCGCCATGGCGACGAAGCGGCGGATCGTCGCGTCGTCGTCCACGAACACCACGCGCGGCCGGGGCGGCGCGGGCGGTGGCGTGCTCACGCCGGCAGCGCGGCGCCGGAGCCGGTGGCGGCCAGCGCCTGCGCCAGCAGCCCGGGCAGCTCGGCGGCCAGCCGCGTCTTGTGGACGACGGGCAGCCCACCCAGCGCGAACGCGTAGGGCTCGAGCGCCTCGCCCTCCAGCGAGGTGATGACGATCAGGCGGCTGCGGGCGAAAGCCGGGTGCGAGCGCAGGCCCGTGATCAGCGTGGCGCCGTCGATGCCGGGCAGCAGGATGTCGACCAGCAGGACCTCGGGCTCGAGCTTGCCGGCCATCGCCAGCCCGGCGATGCCGTCGTCGGCCAGGTGCAGCTCGACCTGGGGGAATCGGCTCTTCAGCAGCAGCTGCACCAGCGTCTGGAAGTGGCGGGAGTCCTCGATCAGCAGCACGCGCGGCGCGGCGCCGGGCTCCGCAGCTTCGCCCGGCGCGGCCGGCGACGGCCCCACGGCGGGCCCCAGGGGCGCGGGTCGCGAGGGCCCGGCCTGGCGTCCGGCCAGCCAGCGTTCCACCGACTGGCGGCGGATGCGGCGGTGGCCCCCGGGCGTCTTCCAGGCCTCGAGCTCGCCGCGGTCGACCATCAGCTGCACCGACCGCACGGCCAGCCCGAGCCGGCGGGCCACCTCGACGGTGGTGCAGTCGTCGCGTGCGGGCGGCAAAGGGTCCGTGATCATCCGCGCAATTCTGCCGTTTGGGCCCGACTCCCGGCAAATCGACCGAAATGGCCGTAGCATTTCTAGCATAGTAGAGCGCAGTCAGCACATTCCGAATGGCCTTGCACAAGATCCTGCTCGTCGAAGACCACGCCGACATCCGCCGCCTCATCCGCATGACGCTGGAGTTCGAGCCGGTGGAGATCCACGAGGCCGCCGATGGCGCCACCGGCCTGGCCCTGGCGCAGGCGCTGCAGCCCGACCTCGTGCTGCTCGACCTGATGATGCCGGGCGCCATGGACGGCCTGGCCCTGTGCCGGGCGCTGCGGGCCGACCCGGCGCTGGCGCGGGTGCCGGTGGTGGTGCTGTCGGCACGCGGCCATGCCAGCGACCGCCAGGCCACGCACGAAGCCGGCGCCGACGCCCACCTGGTGAAGCCCTTCAGCCCGATGCAGCTGCTGGAGCTCACGGGCTCGCTGCTCGGCACCGCGGCCTGACGACGGCCCTGCCGAAGCGCCATGCACACCGCCCCGATGCCGTTGCCCGCACCCCCAGCGACGTCGTGGACGCCGCCGGACCGCTGCTTCAGCGACGACGCCGGCGCGCAGATGGAGCGCCTGGTGGCCGACTTCGGCCGCATGTACCGCGAGCGCAACGAGGCGCTGCGCGAGGTGGCCCAGGCGCACCACGAAGCCCTGATGCGGCTGGCGCGCGCGGCCGAGCTCCGCGACGACGAGACCGGCGTGCACATCGTGCGCATCGGCTGCCTGGCGCGGGCGCTGGCGCTGCGGCTCGGCCAGCGGCCCGAGTGGGCGCAGCTGCTGCGCCACGCCGCGCCGATGCACGACGTCGGCAAGATCGGCATCCGCGACGCCGTGCTCAAGAAGCCCGGTTCCTTCACCGGCGAGGAGCGTGCGGAGATGAACCGCCACCCGCTGATCGGCGCCGAGATCCTCGGCCGCTCGCGCATCCCGCTGTTCCAGCTTGCCGCCGAGGTGGCGCTCACGCACCACGAGCGCTGGGACGGCCGCGGCTACCCGTCGCGGCTGGCGGGCGAGGCGATCCCGCTGTCGGGTCGCATCGTCGCGGTGGTCGACTTCTTCGATGCCCTGACCATGGACCGCTGCTACCGCCGCGCGCTGCCCGACGCGCAGGCGCTGCGGATGCTGGCCCGACAGCGCGGCAAGGCCTTCGACCCGCGGGTCGTCGACGCCTTCCTGGCCCACGCCGACGAGCTGATCGCCCTGCGCGACGACCTCAACCGCCGCGGCCCGGATTTCGACGAGCCGCCCGCCGAGCGGACCTGGCGGGCACCCGGCACCGATGCCGGCATGGCCTGAAGCGGGCCCGGGCACCCGTCGCACCGTGCCGCCGACGCGCCTGCGATCGCCGCGCCACCGCCTGCTGGCCGCCGCCAGCGGCCTGGCCCTGGTGGCGGCCACGCTGGCCCAGCCGGGCCCGGCGCAGGCCCAGGGCGTGCTCGAGCGCGTGCGGGCGGCCGGCACGGTGCGCGTGTGCGTCTGGCCCGACTACTACGGCGTGAGCTGGCGCAACCCGCGCACGCAGCAGTTCGTGGGCATCGACATCGACCTGTCGGCCGAGTTCGCCCGCGACCTCGGCCTGAAGCTGCAGTACGTCGACTCGTCGTTCGCGAGCCTGATCGCCGACCTGGAAGGCGACCGCTGCGACGTCGCGATGTTCGCCGTCGCCATGCTGCCGCAGCGCATGGAGCGGCTGCGCTTCTCGCGCCCGTACCTGCAGAGCGACATCTACGGCATCACGACCCGCGGCAACCGGGTCGTGCGGCGCTGGGAGGACATCGACCAGCCCGGCGTCGCCGTGGCCGTGCAGTCCGGCACCTTCATGGAGCCGGTGATGGCCGCCACGCTGCGGCACGCCCGGCTGGTGCGCGTGAGCCCGCCCGCCACGCGCGAGCGCGAGCTGGAGGCCGGCCGCGTCGACGTGTTCATGACCGACTACCCCTACAGCCGCCGGCTGCTCGACAACGCCGACTGGGCCGCGCTGATCGCCCCGCCGCGGCCCTTTCACGTGCTGCCCTACGCCTACGCCGTCAAGCCGGGTGACGCCGCCTGGCTGGCGGAGGTCGACGGGTTCGTGGAACGCATCCGGCGCGACGGCCGGCTCGAGGCCGCGGCCCGCCGGCACGGCCTCTCATCCATCGTGCGGCTGAAGTGAAGCGGCCCGACCGGCGCCGCCTGGCGCCCGATCGCATCGCGGCGCTGTTCGGCGGGCTGCTGACATCCTTCGCGAAGACGCTGCCGCCCCTGCGCAGCCTGCGCGCCCGCGCCGCGATGCAGGACCGCGTGGTCGCGCGCGAGCGCGAGATGAGCCTCATCCTGTCGGGGCTGCAGGAGCTGGTCTTCCGCTGCGACGCCGATGGCCGGCTGAGCTTCGTGAACCCGGCCTGGGAGCGCCTGACGGGGCTGCCCGCCTCGGACTGGATCGGCCGGCCGTTCGCCGATGCCGT
Source organism: Betaproteobacteria bacterium (assembly GCA_046341655.1). Lineage (GTDB taxonomy): Bacteria > Pseudomonadota > Gammaproteobacteria > Burkholderiales > Burkholderiaceae_C > Rubrivivax. The sequence continues at coordinate 11,845 of JBKDQY010000293.1, forward strand.
CGCCTCCGACCAGCGCAACGATGCCCGCCGCCTGCTGCTGCCCGTGCCGGCCGACGGCAAGACGCGCAGCGTGTCGCTGGCGTTCCGCTCGGCCCGCGGCGAGGCCGTGCCCCACGACTGCATCGCCACGCCGCTGCCGGACGGTTCAGGCTTCGTCGGCAGCGCGGTCGACGTGACCGAGCGGCTGCAGGTCCGCGGCCGGCTGCAGTCGCAGCTCAGCTTCACCGAGATGCTGCTGGAGAGCAGCCCGCTGCCGATGTCGGTGGTGGGGCGGGACCGCCGCTACCGCATCGTCAACCGCGCCTGGGAGGTGTTCAGCGGCCGGCCGCGCGAGGACGCGATCGGCGGCCCCGTCGGGGCCCACCTGTCGCCGCGGGAGCAGCAGGAGCACGAGGCCCGCGACGCCGCGGTGTACGCCACCGGCGAGCCGCAGCGCTACGAGGCCCGCGTGCTGCACGCCGACGGCACGATGCGCGACGTGGTGATCGAGAAGCGGGCCCTGCCGGGCCGCGACGGCGGGGCGCCCTCGGGCATCCTGGCGGTGATCATCGACGTGACCGAGTACCGGGCCGTCGAGCGCGCCACCCGCGAGGCCCGCGACGCCGCCGAGGACGCGTCGCGCGCGAAGAGCGAGTTCATCGCCAACATCAGCCACGAGCTGCGCACGCCGCTGCAGTCCATCATCGGCTTCTCGGAGCTGGGCGTCCGCCGGGCCGGCGAGCACGCCCGGCTGGCGGCCATGTTCGGCGACATCCACGCCTCGGGCCAGCGCATGCTGGCGCTGGTGAACGACCTGCTGGACGTGGCGCGCATCGAGAGCAGCGCCGGCACGCTGCACCTGGAGCGCGGCGACCTGCGGCTGCCCGTGCGCGAGGTGCTGCGCGAACTGCAGCCGCTGGCCGCGCAGCGCGGCGTGACGCTGGCCGAGTCGCTGCCCGCCACGCCGATGCTGGCCAAGCTCGACCCGCTGCGCTTCGGGCAGGTGGTGCGCAACGTGCTGGCCAACGCCATCCGCTTCTCGCCCGAAGGCGGGCGCATCGACATCGAGGCCGACGTCACCGACGCCGGGCAGTGGCGCCTGTCCATCGGCGACCGCGGCCCCGGCATTCCCGAGGGCGAGCTGGAGGCCATCTTCGAGGCCTTCGTGCAGAGCAGCCGCACCAAGGACGGCTCGGGCGGCACGGGACTGGGCCTGGCCATCAGCCGCACCATCATGCAGGCCCACGGCGGCCACATCGGGGCCCGCAACCGCGAGGGCGGCGGCTCGGTCTTCGAGATCGTGCTGCCGGCCCGCAGCGGCGACACCATCCCCGCCCCGTTGTGACCTGAGCCGGCCATGAAAGAAGCCGCCGGCCCTGGCGGGGCGGCGGCTTCGGCGCGTGGGGCGCGCGGCCTTACTTCTTGCGCAGCTTCTGGATCGCGGCCAGCTGCGCCGCCATGGTGGCGAACTCGCTGGTGGCGGCGGCCAGGTCGATGTCGCTCTTGGCGTTCTTCATCGCCTCTTCGGCGCGCTTCTTGGCCTCGGCGGCCTTGGCCTCGTCGAGGTCGTGGCCGCGGATGGCGGTGTCGGCCAGCACCGTCACCACGCCCGGCTGCACCTCGAGGATGCCACCGGCGACGAAGACGAACTCCTCCTCGCCGTTGTCGGCGCGCTCGATGCGCACGGCACCGGGCTTGATGCGCGTGATCAGCGGCGTGTGGCGCGGCAGGATGCCGAGCTCGCCGTTCTCGCCCGGCAGGGCGACGAACCTGGCCTCGCCGCTGAAGATGCTCTCTTCAGCCGAGACGACATCCACGTGCAGGGTAGTAGCCATCGGGACTCCAGTGATCCGTTCGCGCTGAGCCTGTCGAAGCGCCCGTGGTCAACCGGGCTTCGACAGGCTCAGCCCGAACGGTTGTTGGCCGGGCTTCGACACGCTCAGCCCGGACGGTTGCTGGCCGGGCTTTGACAGGCTCAGCCCGACCGGGTGGTGATCAGTTGATCTTCTTGGCCTTCTCGAAGGCCTCGTCGATGGTGCCGACCATGTAGAAGGCCTGCTCGGGCAGGTGGTCGCACTCGCCGGCCACGATCATCTTGAAGCCGCGGATGGTTTCCTTCAGCGGCACGTACTTGCCCGGGCTGCCGGTGAACACCTCGGCGACGTGGAAGGGCTGGCTCAGGAAGCGCTGGATCTTGCGCGCGCGCGCCACGGCCAGCTTGTCCTCGGGGCTGAGCTCGTCCATGCCCAGGATGGCGATGATGTCGCGCAGCTCCTTGTAGCGCTGCAGCGTGGCCTGCACGGCGCGCGTGACGCCGTAGTGCTCCTCGCCGACCACGTTGGGGTCGATCTGGCGCGAGGTGCTGTCCAGCGGGTCCACCGCGGGGTAGATGCCCAGCGCGGCGATGTCGCGGCTCAGCACCACGGTGGCGTCCAGGTGGGCGAAGGTCGTGGCCGGCGAGGGGTCGGTCAGGTCGTCCGCGGGCACGTACACGGCCTGGATCGAGGTGATCGAGCCCACCTTGGTGGAGGTGATGCGCTCCTGCAGGCGGCCCATCTCCTCGGCCAGCGTCGGCTGGTAGCCCACGGCCGAGGGCATGCGGCCCAGCAGCGCGGACACCTCGGTGCCGGCCAGCGTGTAGCGGTAGATGTTGTCCACGAAGAACAGCACGTCGCGGCCCTCGTCGCGGAACGACTCGGCGATGGTCAGGCCCGTCAGCGCCACGCGCAGGCGGTTGCCCGGCGGCTCGTTCATCTGGCCGTAGACCATGGCCACCTTGGACTCGGACAGGTTCTCCTGCACGACGACCTTGGAGTCGGACATCTCGTGATAGAAGTCGTTGCCCTCGCGGGTGCGCTCACCCACGCCGGCGAACACCGACAGGCCGCTGTGCGCCTTGGCGATGTTGTTGATGAGCTCCATCATGTTCACGGTCTTGCCGACGCCGGCGCCGCCGAACAGGCCCACCTTGCCGCCCTTGGCGAACGGGCAGATCAGGTCGATCACCTTGATGCCGGTCTCCAGCAGCTCCTGGCTGGGGCTCAGCTCGTCGTAGGCCGGGGCCTTGCGGTGGATCGAGGCCGTCAGCTCGTGGCTGACCGGGCCGCGCTCGTCGATGGGGTTGCCCAGCACGTCCATGATGCGGCCCAGCGTGGCCTTGCCCACGGGCACCGTGATCGGCGCTCCGGTGTTCGTGACCACGAGGCCGCGCTTGAGGCCGTCGGACGAGCCCAGCGCGATGGTGCGCACCACGCCGTCGCCGAGTTGCTGCTGCACCTCGAGCGTCAGCGCGCTGCCTTCCATCTTGAGCGCGTCGTACACGTGCGGCATCTGGTTGCGGGGGAACTCGACGTCGACCACGGCGCCGATGCACTGGACGATCTTTCCTTGCGACATGTGATGTGTCCTTCTGAATCGAAATTGCGTGGTGAAGCGTCAGCCGGCGATGGCGGCCGCGCCGCCCACGATCTCGGACAGTTCCTTCGTGATCGCGGCCTGGCGCGTCTTGTTGTAGATGAGCTTGAGCTCGCCGATCAGCGTGCCGGCGTTGTCGGTGGCGGCCTTCATGGCCACCATGCGGGCACTCTGCTCGCTGGCCATGTTCTCGGCCACGGCCTGGTAAACCAGCGCCTCGATGTAGCGGGTGAGCAGGTCGTCGATGACGGTGGGCGCATCGGGCTCGTAGATGTAGTCCCAGCCGTACTGCTTCTTCTCGGCCGCGCTCTGCTCCAGGCGCGAGGCGCTCAGCGGCAGCAGCGGCTCGACCATCGGCTCCTGCTTCATCGTGTTGATGAACTTCGTGTAGCAGAGGTAGACCGCGTCGAGCTTGCCCTCGACGAAGGCGTCGAGCATCACCTTGACCGGGCCGATGAGCCTTTCCAGCTGCGGGGCGTCGCCGAGCTGCGTGGCGTGGCTCACCACGCTGGCGCCGATGCGGTTGAGGAAGCCGAAGCCCTTGTTGCCGATGGCCACCGTGTGGATGGTGCCGCCGGCGGACTGCACCTCCTTCATCTTCGTCGTCACCGCGCGCAACACGTTGGTGTTGAGGCCGCCGCACAGGCCCTTGTCGGTGGTGACCACGATGAAGCCGACCGCCTTGGGCTTGTCGGTGCTGCGCATGTACGGGCTCTTGTACTCGGGGTTCGCCTCCGAGAGGTGCGCCGTGATGTTGCGGATCTTGTCGGCGTAGGGCCGCGCGGAGCGCATGCGCTCCTGCGCCTTGCGCATCTTGCTGGCGGCGACCATCTCCATGGCCTTGGTGATCTTCTTGGTGTTCTCCACCGACTTGATCTTGCCGCGTATCTCTTTACCGACCGCCATGGCCGTGCTCCTTGGCTGTCAGGCCGTCAGGCGAAGCTCTTCTTGAACGCCGCGATGGCGCCCGCGAGTTCTTCTTCCGCGGCCTTGTCCATCGCCTTGTCGTTCTCAAGCTTGGCCAGCAGCGCGGCGTGGCTCGCCTTCAGGTGCTGGTGCAGGCCGCTCTCGAACGCGAGCACCTTCTTGACGTCGATGTCGTCGAGGTAGCCCTTGTTCACGGCGTAGATCGAGGCCGCCATCAGGCTGATGGGCAGCGGCGAGTACTGCGGCTGCTTGAGCAGCTCGGTCACGCGGGC
>JBKDQY010000294.1:0-4966 GCA_046341655.1 Betaproteobacteria bacterium
GCGCACGGCAACGTCGTCTACCTGCACGAGCGCGAGTGCAGCATCCAGCGTCGCCACCAGAAGGTCATCGAGGAGGCCCCCTCGCCCTTCATCAGCGACGCCACCCGCAAGGCCATGGGCGAGCAGGCCGTGGCGCTGGCCAAGGCGGTGAAGTACCAGAGTGCCGGCACTGTGGAGTTCGTGGTCGGCAAGGACCAGGGCTTCTACTTCCTGGAGATGAACACGCGGCTGCAGGTGGAGCACCCGGTCACCGAGTGCATCACGGGCCTGGACCTGGTGGAGCTGATGATCCGCGTCGCCGCCGGGGAGAAGCTGCCCTTCACCCAGGGCGAGATCCGGCGCGACGGCTGGGCCATCGAGTGCCGCATCAACGCCGAGGACCCGTTCCGCAACTTCCTTCCCAGCACCGGGCGGCTGGTGCGCTTCGTGCCGCCGGCCACCACGATGGAGGCGGGTGACTATTGCACCTCCACCACCGTTCGCGCCGAGCCTGTCGAAGCGCCTGCTCCGGACAGCGGGCTTCGACAAGCTCAGCCCGAACGGGGGGAAGGGCTTCGACAGGCTCAGCCCGAACGGGGGGAAGGGCTTCGACAGGCTCAGCCCGAGCGGGGGGAAGGGCTTCGACAAGTTCTGCCCGAGCGGGGGGAAGGGCTTCGACAAGTTCTGCCCGAGCGGGGGGAAGGGCTTCCACAAGCTCAGCCCGAACGGGGCTTTGGCGGCGTGCGCGTGGACACCGGCGTGGCCGAAGGCGGCGAGATCCCGATGTTCTACGACTCGATGATCGCCAAGCTCATCGTGCACGGCGCGGACCGGCTCGACGCCATCGCGAAGATGCGCGAGGCCCTCAACGGCTTCGTCATCCGCGGCATCGGCAGCAACATCCCCTTCCAGGCGGCGCTGCTGGCGCACCCGCGCTTCGTCGCCGGCGACTTCACCACCGGCTTCATCGCCGAGCACTACGGCAAGGGCTTCTCCAGCGCCGACGTGCCGCACGCCGACCCGCTGTTCCTGGTGGCGCTGGCCGGCTTCGTGCGGCGCAAGGCGCGCGAGCGCTCGGCCGGCATCAGCGGGCAGCTCGCCGGCCACGGCGTGAAGAACCTGCCCGATCTGGTGGTCGTGGTGCTCGGGCGTGACGGCGTGCACCGCCACCACCCGGTGCGCATCGACGGCTTCGATGCCGGCTCGGGCCACGCCGAGGTGATGGTGGGCACGGACGGCGAGGCGCGCCGCTACGCCATCGACAGCACCAGCCCGCTGGGCAGCCTGCTGATGCAGGGCCGCTGCAACGGGCAGCCGTTCACGGCGCAGGTGGAGCGCGGGGGTGCGAAGAACCCGCTGGCCATCCGCGTGATGCACGACGGCACGCAGATCGACACCCTGGTGCTGCTGCCGCGCGCGGCCGAGCTGTTCAGGCTGATGCCGCACAAGGCGCCGCCCGACCTGAGCCGCTTCCTGCTCTCGCCCATGCCGGGGCTGCTGGTGGACCTGGCCGTGCAGCCGGGCCAGAAGGTGCTGGCCGGCGAGCGACTGGCCGTCATCGAGGCCATGAAGATGGAGAACATCCTCGTGGCCGCGCAGGACGGCACCGTGGCCGAGCTGCTCGCGAACAAGGGCGAGAGCCTGGCCGTGGACCAGCCCATCCTGAGCTTCCAGTGAGCGGGCCGACGCGCCGGCGCGCGCTGCTCGGCGGGCTGGCCGCCGGCGCGGCGCTGGGCGGCTGAGCGCAGCCCGCGCCGCCGGCCGCGGGTGACGCGGCGCCGGGCCGCCTGCGCATCGCGGTGGCTTCGTGCTGCGACCAGACCAAGCCCCAGCCGCTGTGGGACGCCGTGCTGGCCGAGTCGCCCGAGCACGTGGTGTTCGCCGGCGACAACGTCTATGCCAGCCGGCAACCCTTCGACATCGCCCTGCTGCGCGCGGCCTACGCGCAGCAGGGCCGGGTGGAGAACTTCCGCCGCGTGCGCGAGCGCATCCCTCACAGCGCCATCTGGGACGACCACGACTACGGCCTCAACGACGGCGGAGCCGAGTTCCCGCACAAGCAGGCCAGCAAGGACGCCTTCTGCGACTTCTGGGCCGTGCCGGCCGCCGACGAGCGCCGCGCGCGCGGGGGCCTGCACCACGCCGCCTGGGTGCGCCAGGGCGGGCGGCGCGTGCAGCTGATCGTGCTGGACACGCGCTGGTGGCGCAGCCCGCTGAAGCCCACCGACCAGCGCGGCGCCCCCGGCAAGGAGCGCTACCTGCCCGACGCCGACCCGGCGAAGACGATGCTCGGCGCTGCGCAGTGGGCCTGGCTGGCGCAGCGCCTTCGCGAGCCGGCCGACGGCCATGTGGTGGTCAGCAGCATCCAGCTGCTGGCCGAGGGCCACGGCTTCGAGCGCTGGGGCAACCTGCCGCTGGAGCGGGAGCGCTTCTTCCGCACGGTGCAGGGCAGCCGCGCGCGCGGCGTGGTGCTGGTCTCGGGCGACCGCCACATCGGCGGGCTGTATCACCACCTCGGCCCCGAGGCCGGCCGCCCGCTGTGGGAGATGACCTCCAGCGGCGTCACCCACCCCTGGACGTCGGCCGACGAGGCCGGCCCGAACCGCCTGGGCCCGCTGGTGCGCGAGCCGCACTGGGGCCTGGTCGTCTACGACTTCGCCGCCGCGTCGCTGACGCTGTCGCTGCGCGGCCTCGCCAACCAGGTGCTGCACCAGCACACCGTGGCGCTGACCAGCCTGCAAGCTGCCTGAGTCCACCATGAGCGACACCAAGCCCTTCCGCATCCTCGGCATCCAGCAGATCGCCATCGGCGGCCCCGACAAGCAGCGCCTGAAGTCGCTGTGGGTCGACGTGCTGGGCCTGCAGGTCAAGAGCACGTTCGTCAGCGAGCGCGAGAACGTCGACGAGGACATCTGCGAACTCGGCCGCGGCCCCACGGCCGTCGAGGTCGACCTGATGCAGCCGCTGGATCCCGACCGCAAGCCCGCCGTGCACGCCACGCCGCTCAACCACGTGGGCCTGTGGGTCGACGACCTGCCGGCCGCCGTGGCCTGGATGACGGCGCACGGCGTGCGCTTCGCGCCCGGCGGCATCCGCAAGGGCGCGGCTGGCCACGACATCTGCTTCATCCACCCCAAGGGCAACGAGGAATTCCCGCTGGGCGGGGAGGGCGTGCTGATCGAGCTGGTGCAGGCGCCGCCGGCGGTGGTGGCCGCGCTGCGCTGAAGCCTCGCGCGGGGCCCACCCGGTGGGCCTAAGCCTCACGCGGTGCGGTGCGATGGGTGTGCTGGCTACAGTGCTTCCCCAAGGCCGGAACAGGCCCGTTGCGGAGTGCCCACCATGAACATCCAGTCCCTCCTGAACCAGCTGCTCGGCGGCGGCGCCTCGCACGGCGGCCTGCCCACGCAGCACGGCGGCCAGCCGGCGCGCGGCGGCAGCGACCTCGGCAAGTACCTCGTCGGCGGCGCCGCCGGCGGCGCCCTGGGCCTGCTGCTGGGCAGCAAGCGTGGCCGCAGCGTGGGTGGCAAGGCGCTCAAGTACGGCAGCGTCGCGGCCGTCGGCGCGCTGGCCTGGAAGCTCTACCAGGAGCACCAGGCCAGGCAGCAAGCGCAGCAGGCCATGCCCCAGGCCCGCCCGATGACCGGCAGCGTGCCTGTGCCCGGCTACGTGCCGCCGGCGCAGACCGGCTTTGCCGCGCTGCCGGCGCCGCAGATGGAGCTGCACGCCCAGGCCATGCTCAAGGCCATGATCGCCGCCGCCAAGAGCGACGGTCACCTCGATGCCCGCGAACGCGAGCTGCTGCAGGGCGAGATGGCGCGGCTGAACGCCGATGCCGAGAGTCGCGCCTGGTTCGAGGCCGAGCTGGCCAAGCCGGTGGAGCCGGCCGAGGTGGCGGCCGCGGTCACCTCGCCCGAGATGGCGGCCGAGGTCTACCTGGCCAGCCTGCTGGTGGTGGACGAGACCACCACGATGGAGCGCGCCTACCTCGACGAGCTGGCGCGCCGGCTGCGGCTGGACCCAGGCCTCAAGGCCGACCTCGAGGCGCGCGCCGCGCAGGTCTGACGGCGCGGCGCCCTGCCGCAGCGGAGAGGGCGGCCGACTTGGCGGCCGATGGCACTGGCGTTCGCCAGCGGCGAAGGCTGGATTGACAATCCACGGCATCCGCCGCCTCCGGCGAAGGCTTAAGGTTGCTCCTTTGCGTCTGGACCTCACCACCCTGAACCTCGTGCTGGCCATCGCCGACACCCGCAGCATCACGCGCGGCGCCGAGCGCGAGCACCTGGCGCTGGCCGCGGCGAGCAAGCGGCTTTCCGACCTGGAGTCGCGCTTCGGCGTGCAGTTGTTCGAGCGTCGCGCGCGCGGCGTGGAGCCCACCGAGGCCGGCCGCGCGCTGGTGCGCCACGTGCGCTCGCTGCACGCCAACCTGCACGCGCTGGAGAGCGAGGTCGTGGAGTTCAGCCGTGGCATCAAGGGCCATCTGCGCATCGTGGCCAACGCCAGCGCCATCAGCGAGTGCCTGCCGCCGGCGCTGGCGGCCTTCTCGCAGGCCCACCCGCAGATCCGCATCAGCCTGGAGGAGGAGTCCAGCGCCGAGGTGCAGGCCGCGGTGGCCGAAGGCCGAGCCGACGTGGGCGTGTTCGTGCCGCCGTTGCTGGACAGCCGCCTCGACACGCTGCCGTGGCGCCAGGGCGAACTGGCCGTGATGGTGCCGGCCCGGCACGTGCTGGCGCGCCGCAAGTCGGTGCGCTTCGAGGCGCTGCTGGACCACGACATCGTCGGCCTGCACCACGGCGCCGCCGCGCAGGAGCTGATGCGGGCCGAGGCCGAGGGCGCCGGCCGCCCGCTGAAGGCGCGGTTGTCGGTGCGCGGCTTCGACGCCATCGCGCAGCTGGTCGAGGCCGGCCTGGGCGTGGCCGTGATGCCCGCCACCACCGCCGAGCGCCTGGCACGACTGCATGCCGTGAAGGTGCTGGCGCTGGCCGAGCCC
>JBKDQY010000295.1:0-17325 GCA_046341655.1 Betaproteobacteria bacterium
GCGCGCCATCGCGGCCACGGGCGCCTGCCGCGTGATCGTGACGCACGGCTACGAGGCCGTGATGGTGCGCTGGCTGCAGCAGCAGGGGCTGCAGGCGGGCAGCTTCCGCACCGAGTACGGTGACGAGCGGCTGGATGCCGACGCGGTGGACGCCGCCGGCGCGTACTCGACGGCAGACGCCCTCCCGGTGGCGATCGAGCGGGCATGAGGCGGATCAAGGGTGGCAGCCGGCCCGGGCGCTAGTCTTGCCGCATTGCGCCCGCTGCGCGCCCGCCTGGAGCCCCGCCCATGACCCCGACCGATCCACTGCTGGTGCTGCTGCCCGTCGACGGCTCGCCGACCTCGTTGCGCGCGGTGCAGCACGCCGTCGCGTTGCGCGACCGCGGGCTGGCGCTGCGCGTGCTGCTGGTGAACGTGCAGCCGCCGCCCACCCTGTACGAGGTGGTCGTGGCGCACGACGCCAAGCGCCTGGACGCCGTGCGTGCCGCCGCCGGGGCCGACCTGCTCGCGCCGGCCGAGGCGCTGCTGCGCGAGGCCGGCGTCGCCTTCGACAGCGAGGTGCTCGGCGGCGAGCCCGCGCCGATGCTGCTGGACCGCATCGAGACCGCCGGCGCGGACTGGGTGATCCTCGGCGCGCGTGGCGCTGGCGAGTCCGGCGAGCGCCACGCCACGCCGGGCACGGTGGCGATGGCGCTGCTGCAGCACGCGCCGGTGCCGGTGGCGGTGGTGCACGACGCCGAGCCTGGCCCGGCCGAGGACTGAGCCCTTGCCCGCCGAGCCCCTGCTCTCGGCCCGCGGCCTGCGCAAGGTCTACCGCACCAGCGCCGAGGCGGCCGAGGTGGTGGCGCTGGCCGGCGTCTCGCTCGACGTGGCCGCCGGCGAGTTCGTGGTGCTGCTCGGCGCCTCGGGCTCGGGCAAGAGCACGCTGCTCAACATCCTCGGCGGGCTCGACGTGCCCAGCGCGGGCGAGCTGTGGTTCCGCGGCCAGCGCCTGTCGGATGCCGGCGAGGCCGCGCTCACGCGCTACCGGCGCGAGCACGTGGGCTTCGTGTTCCAGTTCTACAACCTGATCCCGAGCCTGACGGTGCACGAGAACGTGGCCCTGGTCACCGACATCGCGCCCGACGCGATGGACGCCGACGAGGCCGTGGCGCGCGTGGGCCTGGCCGCGCGGCGCGACCACTTCCCGGCGCAGCTGTCGGGCGGCGAGCAGCAGCGCGTGGCCATCGCGCGGGCCATCGTCAAGCGGCCCGAACTGCTGCTGTGCGACGAGCCCACCGGCGCGCTCGACTACGAGACCGGCAAGCGCGTGCTCGAGGTGATCGCCGAAGCCAACCGCGAGCTCGGCACCACGGCCATCGTCATCACGCACAACGCCGCCATCGCGGGCATGGCCGACCGCGTGATCCGCATCGCCGACGGCCGCATCGCGCAGGACGAGCGCAACGGCACGCGGCTGACGCCGTCCGAGCTGCGCTGGTGAGGCCCGCCGCGCCATGAAGGCCCTGCACCGGAAGCTGCTGCGCGACCTGCGCACTCTGTGGAGCCAGGCGCTGACCATCGCGCTGGTGGTGGCCAGCGGCGTGGCCGGCTTCGTGACCACGCTGTCGGCCGTCGACTCGCTGGACGCGGCGCGCGAGCGCTTCTACGCCGAGGGCCGCTTCGCCGACGCATTCGTGGCGCTCAAGCGCGCGCCGCTGGCGCTGCAGGAGCCGCTGCTGGCGCTGCCCGGCGTGGCCGACCTGCAGGCCACGGTGGAGATCGGCGTGCGCGTGAGCCTGCCGGGCCGTTCCGACCCCGTGGTGGGCCACCTCGTGGGCCTGGACGCGCGCCACGCGCCGCGCCTGAACCGCGTGCTCACGCAGTCCGGCCAGGCGGCGCCGTCGCCGGGCGGCGAGGGCGCGGGCGGCGAGCTGCCGGCCTGGGTGTCGGAGGCCTTCGCGCGTGCCCACGGCCTGGGCCCGGGTGCGCGGCTGCAGGCGCTGGTGAACGGCCGCCAGCGCACGCTGGTGCTGCGCGGCGTGGCGCTGGCGCCCGAATACGTGTTCGCCGGCCTGTGGGGCATGCCCGACCAGCGCGGCTTCGGCGTCTTCTGGGTCGACGCCGAGGCCCTGGCCGCCGCCGTGGACATGACCGGCGCCTTCAACCGCCTGGCCGTGCGCCTGGCCCCCGGGGCCGAGCTGCGCGAGGTGCTGGCCGCGCTCGACGAGACGCTCGCGCCCTACGGCGCGCAGCCGGCCATCGGCCGCGAGCACCAGACCTCGCACGCCATGCTCGACGCCGAGATCAACGAGCAGCGCGTGCTCGGCAGCGTGCTGCCGCTGATCTTCCTGGCCGTGGCGGCCTTCCTGCTGAACGTGGTGGTGTCGCGCCTGGTGACGACGCAGCGCGAGCAGATCGCGGCCCTCAAGGCCCTGGGCTACGACAACCGCGCCATCGCCGCGCACTACCTGCAGCTGGTGGGCGCCATCGTCGCGCTGGGCCTGCTGCTGGGCCTGGCCCTGGGCAAGGCGCTGGGGCTGGGCCTGATGGCGCTGTACGCCGACTTCTTCCGCTTCCCGGTGCTGGAGCACCGGCTGTCGCCCGACCTCGCGCTGGGCGCGGCGGCCCTGGTGGCGGCCACCGCGGTGGCCGGCACGCTGGGCGCCATCGCCGCCAGCGTGCGCCTGGCCCCGGCCGAGGCCATGCGGCCGCCCGCGCCCGGCCGCTACCGGCGCACGCTGGCCGAGCGGCTGGGCGCGACGCGGCTGGCGCTGTCGCTGCGCATGATCCTGCGCCAGGTGGAGCGCCGCCCCTGGCGCAGCGGCCTGGCCGTGGCCGGCGTGGCCGCGAGCATCGCCATCGTCGTGATGGGCAACTTCTTCCGCGACGCCATCGAGTTCATCGTCGACAGCAACTTCAGCCTGGGCATGCGCAGCGACGTCGCCGTGTGGACCCTGCAGCCCCTGGACGCCGCCGCCGGGCAGGCGCTGCTGCGGCTGCCGGGCGCGCGCGAGCTCGAGGCCACGCGCTTCGTGCCGGTGCGGCTGGTCAACGGCCACCGTGCCGAGCGCGGGCAGATCCGCGGCTACGCCACCGTGCCCAGCCTGTACCGCATCGTCGGCATGGACGGCCGCGCGGTGGCGCCCGACGGCCCGGGACTGGTGCTGACCGACCGCCTGGCGCGCAAGCTGGGCCTGCGCGTGGGCGACCGCGTGCGCGTGGAGGTGCTCGAAGGCCGCCGCCCCGTGCTGACGCTGCCGGTGGACGCGCTGGTGCGCGAGATGATGGGCCTGAACGCCTACATGGGCCGCGAGGCGCTGAACCGCGCGCTCGGCGACGGCGACCTCGCCAACGGCTTCGTCGTCACGCTGGAGCGCGGCCACGAGGCGGCGTTCCTCGAGGCCACGCGGGGGCTGCCCATGGTGGCCGGCGCCTTCAGCAAGGCCACGATGCTGGCCAACATGCAGGAACTGTCGGCGCGCAACGTGCGCATCATGAGCACGGTGCTCACGGCCTTCGCGGTGGTCATCGCCGTGGGCGTGGTCTACAACAACGCGCGCATCGCGCTGGCCGAACGGGCCTGGGAGCTGGCCAGCCTGCGCGTGCTGGGCTTCACGCGCGGCGAGGTCTCGGCGCTGCTGCTGGGCGAGTTGGCGCTGGTGGTGGCGGTGGCGCTGCCGCTGGGCATGGTCGCGGGCTGGGCCCTGGTGCACGGGCTGGCCGGCGCGCTGCAGAGCGACCAGTTCGCCTTCCCGGTGGTGATCCGCCCGCGCACCTATGCCTGGGCGGCGCTGGCCGTGGTGGCGGCGGCGCTGGCCAGCGCCGCCGTGGTGCGCCGCCACGTCGACCGGCTCGACATGGTCTCGGCGCTGAAGACGCGCGAGTGAGCCGCCACCCGTCCCTCCTCCTCGAACGACCGCAGGAACCCGCCCCATGACCCCCCGCACCCGCTGGATCAGCGCCGCCGTCGCGGCGGCCGCCGTCGCCCTGCTGGCCTGGGCCTTCGCGCCGCGGCCGCTGGCCGTGGAGACCGCGCCGGTGGCCCTGGCCGCCTTCGAGCGCGGGGTGCAGGAGGACGGCCGCACGCGGCTGCTGGAGCGCTACGTCGTCTCGGCGCCGCTGGCCGGGCGGCTGGAGCGCATCACGCTGCAGCCGGGCGACGCGGTGGCGGCGGGCGCACCGGTGGCGCGGCTGGCACCCGGCCTGGCGCCCATGCTCGACGCGCGCAGCAGCGCGCAGCTGCGCGAACGCGTGGCCGCGGCGCAGGCCGGCGCGGCACAGGCGGCCACGCGCACGGCCGCGGCGCGCATCGCGCTGGAGCAGGCCGAGGCCGCGCGCCGGCGCAGCGAGTCGCTGGCGCAGCAGGGCTTCGTCTCGCCCACGCAGGTCGAGAACGACCGCCTGGCCACCCGCGCCGCCGAGCAGGCGCTGGCCACCGCGCGCGCCGGCGAGGACGTGGCCGGGCACGACCTGGCGCAGGCCCGCGCCGCGCTGGCCACGGCGCAGTCGGGGCCGGGCGGCTCAGGCTTCGTGGTCAGCGCGCCCGTGGCCGGCCAGGTGCTGCGCGTGCTGCAGGAAAGCGAGGGCATGGTGGCGCTGGGTTCGCCGCTGCTGGAGCTGGGCGACCTGTCGCGCCTGGAGATCGTGGCCGAGCTGCTGAGCACCGACGCGCTGCAGGCGCGCCCGGGCACGCCGGTGCGCATCGAGCGCTGGGGCGGCCCGGAGGTGCTGGACGGCCGCGTCGAGCGCGTGGAGCCGGCGGCCTTCACCAAGGTCTCGGCGCTGGGGGTGGAGGAGCAGCGCGTGCGCGTGCGCGTGGCCATCGCCTCGCCGCGCGAGCGCTGGCAGGCGCTGGGCGACGGCTTCCGCGTCGGCCTGGCCTTCGTGGTGGAACGCCAGTCGCGCGTGCCCACGGTGCCGCTGGCCGCGCTGTTCCCGCGGCCGGTGGCCGAGGGCGGCGGGCCGGCGGTGTTCGTGGTGAGAGACGGGCGCGCGGTGCTCACGCCCGTCACCGTCCGGGCGCGCGGTGCGGCCAGCGCCTGGGTGGGGCCCGAGCTGCCCGAGGGCGCCACCGTGATCGTCTACCCGCCTGCGGCGCTGCGCGACGGCGCGCGCGTGACGGTGCGGCAGGTGTAGCGGCGCCGTCCGGCTGCCCGGGCATCATCCGGGCGCATGCAGGACTTCGCCGCGCTGTACGCCGAGCTCGACGCCAGCACCGCCACCGGCGACAAGGTGGACGCGCTGGTGCGCCACTTCGGCCGCGCCGCGCCCGACGACGCCGCCTGGGCGGTGTACTTCCTGGCCGGCGGCAAGCCCAGCCAGCGCGTGCCCGCGGCCGTGCTGCGCGAGGCCGCCTGCGCCGAGGCCGGCATCGACCCCTGGCTGTTCGAGGAGTGTTACCAGGCCGTCGGCGACCTGGCCGAGACCATCGCCCACGTGCTGCCGCCCGGCACGCCGGGCCCGCGCCAGGGGCTGGCGGCGTGGATGCGCGAGCGCGTGCTGCCGCTGCGCGGGCTGTCGCCGGCCGGGCAGCGGGTGCGGCTGGTGGAGGCCTGGCGCGAGCTGGACTCGGCAGGGCGCTTCCTGCTCGTCAAGCTCATCGGCGGCGGCTTCCGCGTCGGCGTGAGCCGGCTGCTGGTGCAGCGGGCCCTGGCCCGCCACACCGGCCTGGACGCGCAGCTGCTGGCCCAGCGCCTGGTGGGCTGGACGGACGCGCGCGCGCTGCCCGATGCCGCGCGCTGGGAGGCCCTGGTGGCGCCGCCGGGGCAGGGCCTCGCGGCCGAGGGCCGGCCCTATCCGTACTTTCTGGCCCACGCGCTGCAGGCCGGGCCGGACACGCTGGGCGCGGTCGGCGAATGGCTGGCCGAGTGGAAGTACGACGGCATCCGCGCGCAGGTCGTGCGGCGGGGTGGCGGGTGCTGGATCTGGTCGCGCGGCGAAGAGCTCGTCACCGAGCGCTTTCCGGAGGTGGTGGCTGCCGCCGCCGCCTGGCCCGAGGGCACGGTGCTCGACGGCGAGCTGCTCGTGTGGCCCGAAGGCGCGGCGGTGCCGGGCTCGTTCCAGCAGCTGCAGCCCCGCATCAACCGCAAGACGCTGCCGAAGAAGCTGCTGGCCGAGGCGCCGGTGGTCTTCCTGGCCTACGACCTGCTCGAGAGCGGGGGCGAGGACCGCCGCGCCGAGCCGCAGGCCGCGCGCCGCCTGCGGCTCGAGGCGCTGCAGCAGGGCCAGCCGGCGCTGCGCGTGTCGCCCCGGGTGCCCGCCGGCAGCTGGCCCGCGCTGGCCGCCGCGCGCGCCACCTCGCGCGAGCGCGGCGTCGAGGGCCTCATGCTCAAGCACCGCGAGGCCCGCTACGGTAGCGGCCGCACCAAGGACGGCGGCACCTGGTGGAAGTGGAAGGTCGAGCCGCTGGTGGTGGACGCCGTGCTCGTCTACGCGCAGGCCGGCCACGGCCGCCGCGCCGGTGTCTACACCGACTACACATTCGCCGTGTGGAGCCGCGCGCCGGAGAGTGCCGAAGAGGCCGCGGCCGTGGTCGAGGCCATCGCGCGGCGCGAGCCTCCACCCGCGGCGGGCAGCGGCGCGCTGCAGCTGCTGCCCTTCGCCAAGGCCTACTCGGGCCTGAGCGACGCCGAGTTCAAGGCCGTGGACCGCGTGATCCGAGCCACCACCATCGACAAGTTCGGCCCCGTGCGCAGCGTGCGCCCCACGCTGGTGTTCGAGATCGGCTTCGAGGGCATCGGCGCCAGCCCGCGCCACAAGAGCGGGGTGGCGGTGCGCTTCCCGCGCATGCTGCGGCTGCGGCCCGACAAGCCGCTGCACGAGGCCGACACGCTGTCCAGGCTGCAGGGCCTGCTCAGCGCAGCTCCGTGACCTCGTCCCCCGGTGCGGGCGCGCAGCCGTCGGCGATAGGCGTCCAGCCGCGCCGCAGCACCATGCGGCGGTCGGTGTGGCAGACCTCGAAGCGCTCGGCCCCGGGGTGAAGGCGCTTCACGAAGGCCTCGATGGAGGCGGGCATGCTGACCTCGAAGCGCGCCTGCGCCAGGTGCTCGGGCGGGTGGTCGTCGCGGTTGAGCCAGGGGCTGAAGGCCGTGAGCCACGTGAATGGCCGCGCCGGCAGCCTGAAGTCGCTGCCGCGGAAGCCCTGCCCGCGCAGCCACTGCTGCGCCGGCACGCGCGGCTGCTCGCTGCGCGGCGCGCCCCAGGCCACGGCCAGCAGCTCGGCCAGCCACTGGTTGCAGTTCTGGTAGACGAGGCCGTGCGACCAGGCGTTGGCGCTGTAGCGCCGGCCCACCAGCGACAGCGCCGTGGGCGTGTCCAGCGCCGTGGCCTCGAGCGACTGCGCCGCTGCGCGCGGCAGCACCACCACCGACAGGAAGCCCAGGTCGGGTGCCAGCGTGCCCATCAGGAAGGCCGTGAGGCCCTGGTCGAACAGGCGCGGCTGCTGCTCGTCGCAGGCGAAGTAGAGCTGGCGCACGGCCCAGGGCGTCTCGGGGCTGGCGCGCAGCGCCACGCCGCCGTGCGAGTAGCGCTGGCCGAACCAGCCCAGCGCCAGGCCGCTGCGTGCGACCAGGGCCACGTCGGCGCCGCGCCGTTCGAGCTCGGCTTTCACGCGCAGGCTCACCTGCAGCATCACGCTGCGCTGCGCGGCGGTGACCGGGGGGTCCTCGGTGCAGGACTGGAGCGACGCCGCGCCGGCCAGCGGCACCGTCGCGGCCAGCGCGGCCACCAGGGCGCCGGCCCGGGCCGCGTCCAGCAGCTTCACGCGCTCAGAGCGTGATCTTGCGCGTGGCGAACTCGCGCTGCTGCTCGTCGTGCACCACCAGGAAGAACGGCTGCTGCGTGGCGCGGGCGGTGAACTCCCAGCCGTAGTTGCGTGTGCGCGCGGTGATGGTGTCGCCCAGCGCCAGCGCCGCCTGCTGCAGCGTGGCCTCGGGCACAACCAGCACGAAGGTGCCGGTGATGCCACCCGTGCCCTCGAACGTGAGGCGCAGCCGGCCCGGCTGCGCCGCGGTGGCCACGTGGATCAGCCGGTAGTCGCCGTCGGCGACCTTGTTGCCCTTGGACGACGAGTCGCTGCTGGTCTCGAACGAGTCGGACACGCTGCCCGACGAGGCCGACGAGCCCTGCGACGAGGCCGATGAGGCCGAGCTGGCGGCCAGCGCCGGCATCGAGGCGGTCAGTGCCAGGCCGACGAGGGCGGCGGCGAGCGGCGGGAGGACGGAGGTGCGGCGAGGCATGGACGGGCTCCTGGGGTTGAGAGAACCAGGGTCGATGCTAAGGCGGCTCGCTGCCGCCGTGGTGGCCGGCACGCGGCGTGCGTGCCACAGGCTGCACGCCCGGGGCCGCCCCGATCGGGTGCAGGCTGCGCGCTGACTACACTGTCCATGCCTGGAGACGGTGCATGGAAACAAAGTGGCTGGAAGACTTCGTGAGCCTGGCCGAGACGCGCAGCTTCTCCCGGTCGGCGCAGCTGCGCCACGTGACGCAGCCCGCGTTCTCGCGCCGCATCCAGGCCCTGGAGGCCTGGGCCGGCATCGACCTCGTGGACCGCTCGGCCTATCCGACGCGCCTGACGCCCGCCGGCGAGACGCTGCACGCGCAGGCGCTCGAGGTGCTCGAGGCGCTGCAGGCCACGCGCAACATGATGCGCAGCCACCAGGCCGCGGGCCAGGACATGATCGAGTTCGCGGTGCCGCACACGCTGGCCTTCACGTTCTTGCCGCACTGGCTGACCGAGCTGCGGGCGGCCTTCGGCGCCGTCAAGAGCCGCCTGACCGCGCTGAACGTGCACGACGCCGCGCTGCGCCTGGCCGAGGGCGGCTGCGACCTGCTCATCGCCTACCACCACCCGAGCCAGCCGCTGCGCCTGAGCGACGACCGCTACGAGATGCTGCCGCTGTCCACCGAGACGCTCGCCCCCTACGCCAAGGCGGGCGCCGACGGCCGGCCCCTGTTCAGCCTGCCCGGCCAGCCCGGCGAGCGGCTGCCGTTCCTGAGCTACGCGCCGGGCGCCTACATGGCCGGCCTGGTGGAGGCCATCCGGCGCCAGGCGGGCGAGCCGCTGGCCCTGGAGCCGGTGTACGAGACCGACATGGCCGAGGGGCTGAAGGCCATGGCCCTGGAAGGCCACGGCCTGGCGTTCCTGCCCCACAGCTCGGTGCGCCGCGAGCTCAAGGCGCGGCGACTCGTACCGGCTTCGGCCGACCCTGCGCTGCAGCTGACGATGGAGGTGCGCATCTACCGCGAGCGCCCCGCGGTGGCGCGGCACGTGAAGCCCGCGGTGCAGTCGCTCTGGGACCACCTCGGCGCTCAGGGTCAACCCTAGGGCCACATGCCGAGGCGGCATGGCTCCGCCTGTCATCGGCATTGGCGGCCGGCGCGCCGCTGCCGCTAGAGTGCGCGCGGTGCTGCCCAGGGGCAGTGCCGACGTGGCACAGGCCGTGCATGCACGGGCTTACACCCGGGTCTGCCGTGCGGGCCGATTCCTAGAATCGCGCCGGTCGATATTGACCCTTCCCCGATCCCGCTTTCCAGGAGCCTCCATGACGAAGTCCTTCATCACCGCCGCGGCGCTGGCGCTGCTCGCCGTCGGTGCCGCCCAGGCCGACACCCTGGCCAAGATCAAGCAGTCCGGCGCCGTGTCCATGGGTGTGCGCGAGTCCTCGGGCGCGCTGTCGTACACCCTGGGCGACGGTCGCTATGCAGGTTTCCACGTCGAGGTCTGCCAGCGCGTGCTGGAAGACGTGCGCAAGCAGCTCGCCCTGGCCAAGCTCGACGTCAAGTACGTGCCGGTCACCTCGCAGAACCGCATCCCGCTGGTGCAGAACGGCACCGTCGACCTCGAGTGCGGCAGCACCACCAACAACGCCACGAGCCAGACGGACGTCGCCTTCGCCGTGACGACCTACGTGGAAGAGGTGCGCATCGCCGTGAAGGCCAACTCCGGCATCACCAGCATCGCGCAGCTGGCCAACCGCAACGTGGCCACCACCACGGGCACCACGTCCGTGCAGCACCTGCGCCGGCACGAGCGCGCCACCAACGTCAACTTCAACGAGGTCTTCGGCAAGGACCACGCCGACAGCTTCCTGCTGCTGGAGACCGGCCGCGCCGACGCCTTCGTGATGGACGGCCAGATCCTGGCCGGCAACATCGCCCGTTCCAAGAACCCGGCCGACTTCCGCATCGTCGGCGAGGTGCTGAGCGTGGAGCCCATCGCGATCATGATGCGCAAGGACGACCCGCCGTTCAAGAAGGCCGTCGACGACAGCATTTCCGCGATGATGAAGAGCGGCGAGATCGCCAGGCTCTACGACAAGTGGTTCATGCAGCCCATCCCGCCCACCAACACGCGGGTGGGCCTGGCCGCCAGCGAGGCCACCAAGGCCGCCTGGGCCAACCCCAACGACAAGCCGCTCGAGGACTACCTCAAGAAGTGACGGCTGTCCGCAGCCCCCGTCGCGGGGCTGCGCCCGACGGCGGCCCTGGCATCGGGGCCGCCTCGCATGGGAGGGGAGCGCCGCGTGGCGACATGGGATTGGCAGGTCTTCTGCAAGGAGACCGTGTCCGGTGAGCAGGTGGCTGGCTGCTTCGGCAAGGGCGGAGACACCTCCTACCTGGACTGGCTGCTGTCCGCCTGGGGCTGGACGCTGAGCGTGGCGTTGCTGGCTCTGGTGGTGGCGCTGGCGGTCGGCTCGCTGATGGGCATCCTGCGCACCACGCCCGACAAGAGGCTGGTGTTGCTGGGCAATGCCTGGACGGAGCTGTTCCGCAACATCCCGTTGCTGGTGCAGATCTTCCTCTGGTACCACGTGCTGCCGGCGATCTTCAAGCCGCTGCAGGCCTTTCCCAGCTTCGTGCTCGTGGTGTTCGCGCTGGGTTTCTTCACCAGTGCGCGCATCTCGGAGCAGGTGCGCGCGGGCATCCAGAGCCTGCCGCGGGGCCAGCGCTACGCCGGCCTGGCGATGGGCCTGACGTTGCCGCAGACCTACCGCTTCGTGCTGCTCCCGATGGCGTTCCGCATCGTCATCCCGCCGCTGACCAGCGAGGGCATGAACATCATCAAGAACTCCTCGGTGGCCTTCGCGGTGAGCATTGCCGAGCTGACGATGTTCGCTCTGCAGGCCGGCGAGGAGACCTCGCGCAACGTCGAGATGTACCTCGCCGTCACGGGGCTGTACTTCGTCAGCGCCTTTGCCGTCAACCGCATCATGCTGTTCGTGGAGGGCCGCGTGCGCGTCCCCGGCATGATCGGCTCGAAGTGAGGTTCCCGGGATGAACCTCGACTTCTCATTCCTCACCTGGGACGTGCTCTCCAGCTTCGTGCTGAAGGGCCTGGTGTTCTCGTTCCAGCTCACCCTCATCGCCATGGTCGGCGGCATCGTGCTGGGCACGGCGCTGGCGCTGATGCGGCTGTCGGGCATCAAGTGGCTCGAGGTGCCGGCCGCGGCCTACGTGAACACCATGCGCAGCATCCCGCTGGTGATGGTGATCCTGTGGTTCTTCCTGCTGATCCCGTTGATGACGGGGCGGCCGATGGGCGCCGAGCTGAGCGCGATGATCACCTTCACGCTGTTCGAGGCCGCCTACTACTCCGAGATCATGCGCGCCGGCATCCAGAGCGTGCCCAAGGGCCAGGTGCACGCCGGCTACGCGGTGGGCATGACCTACGGCCAGACCATGCAGCTGATCGTGCTGCCGCAGGCCTTCCGCAACATGCTGCCGGTGCTGCTGACGCAGACCATCATCCTGTTCCAGGACACCAGCCTCGTGTACGCCATCGGCGCCTACGACATGCTCAAGGGCTTCGAGATCGCCGGCAAGAACTTCAACCGCCCCGTGGAGACCTACCTGGTGGCGGCGGTCGTCTATTTCGTCATCTGCTTCTCGCTGAGCCTGCTGGTGAAGCGATTGCAGAACCGCATCGCCATCATCCGATAGCTCGTCCGCCAGGGCCCGCCATGATCGAGATCAAGAACGTCAGCAAGTGGTACGGCAGCTTCCAGGTGCTGACCGACTGCACCACCAGCATCCGCAAGGGCGAGGTCGTGGTCGTCTGCGGGCCCTCGGGCAGCGGCAAGAGCACCCTGATCAAGACGGTGAACGCGCTGGAGCCGTTCCAGAAGGGCGACATCGTCGTCGACGGCATCAGCGTCGCCGACCCCAAGACCAACCTGCCCAAGCTGCGCAGCCGCGTGGGCATGGTGTTCCAGCACTTCGAGCTGTTCCCGCACCTGAGCGTGACGGAGAACCTCACGCTGGCGCAGATCAAGGTGCTGGGTCGCTCGCCCGACGACGCCAAGACGCGCGGCCTGAAGATGCTCGACCGCGTGGGCCTGATGGCGCACAAGGACAAGTTCCCGGGCCAGCTCTCGGGCGGGCAGCAGCAGCGCGTGGCCATCGCGCGCGCGCTGAGCATGGACCCGATCGTGATGCTGTTCGACGAGCCCACCAGCGCACTGGACCCCGAGATGGTGGGCGAGGTGCTCGACGTGATGGTGCTGCTGGCCAAGGAGGGCATGACGATGATGGTCGTCACGCACGAGATGGGCTTCGCGCGCAAGGTCAGCCACCGCGTGATCTTCATGGACGCGGGCAGGATCGTCGAGGACTGCACCAAGGAAGACTTCTTCGACAACGCCGACGCGCGCACGCCCAGGGCCAAGGACTTCCTGTCGAAGATCCTGGCGCATTGAGCGGTTGCTGGCGACCCTTGGCGGTCGTTCGCGGTGATCCGTTCGGGCTGAGCCCGTCGAAGCCGCGCGCGCTTGCGGCACCGCGCGTCGCGGCAGGCGGTGCCCCTGACCCGTTCGGGCTGAGCCTGTCGAAGCCTCGCGCGCTCGCGGCATCGCGCGTCGCGGCCAGCGGTGCCCCTGACCCGTTCGGGCTGAGCCTGTCGAAGCCTCGCGCCCCTGCGGCATCGCGCGTCGCGACAGGCGGTGCCCCTGATCCGTTCGGGCTGAGCCTGTCGAAGCCTCGCGCGCTCGCGGCACCGCGCGGCAAAGGGCTGTGCGGGCGGGGGCCGTGGCGTGAATTGAAGCGGTCGGCCCTGCGGGCCGACTCCCCTGCGATGCTCGGGTTCATGGCCCGCCGCAAAACTCGCTGCGCGGGCTGCGCCCGCTGCGCTCGAACAGTTGCGGCGAGTCAGTCCTCGAAGCGCGCTGCGCGCGCGGCCATGAACCCTGCGCTTCTCGGCGCTTCAAAGCTCACGCCACAGCCCCCGCCCGCACAGCCCTTTGCGATCACCGGGGTTGGCTCTCCGACCGAGCACCTCGGTGGCAGCGCGCTTCGTGGACTGACTCACGGCAACTGTTCGAGAGTAGTTCGCCCAGCGAACGGAGCGAGTCTTGCCGTGCGCCCTTGAGGCGAGCGGTCGGACCTCCGGGCCCGACGCGGCCTGCAAGGCCAGGGCGGGCAAGGGGCTCCGCCTGCCGCGACGCGCGGTGCCGCCAGCGCGCGCGGCTTCGACAGGCTCAGCCCGAACGGATCAGGGGCACCGCCTGCCGCGACGCGCGGTGCCGCAAGCGCGCGCGACTTCGACAGGCTCAGCCCGAAGGGATCAGGGGCACCGCCTGCCGCGACGCGCGGTGCCGCCAGCGCGCGAGGCTTCGACAGGCTCAGCCCGAACGGATCACCGCGAACGACTTCCAGGGGCCGCATCCAGAGCAGGCCATGACCGATGCCTCATCGGCGATAGAGTCGCGGCCATGACGACCAGCCTGCCTTCCGCTGACGGCCTCGCCTGGGCCCAGCGCCTGGTGCGCATGGACACCCGCAGCGACCAGAGCAACCTGCCGCTCATCGAGTGCATCGCCGACCACCTGCGCGCGCTGCAGGTGCCGCTGCGCCTGACCTACGACGACCAGCGCCGCAAGGCCAACCTCTTCGCCACGCTGGGCCCGGCCACGGCCGGCGGGCTGGTGCTGTCCGGCCACACCGACACCGTGCCCTGGGATGGCCAGGACTGGTCGCTGGACCCGCTGGGCGCGGAGCTGCGCGACGGCCGCCTGTACGGCCGCGGCAGCGCCGACATGAAGGGCTGGATCGGCCTGGTGGTGGCGCAGGCCCGCGGCTGGCTGGAGGCCGACCTGCCGCACCCCATCCACTTCGCCTTCAGCTACGACGAGGAGACCGGCGGCTTCGGCGCGCTCAACCTGGTGGCCGACCTGCGCGAGGCCGGCATCGCGCCGGCGATGTGCGTGGTGGGCGAACCCACGCTGATGGTGCCGGCGCTGGCGCACAAGGGCGTGCACCGCTGGCGCTGCCGCGTGCACGGCAAGGCTGCGCACTCGTCGCTGACGCCGCAGTCGGTGAACGCGGTGGAGGCCGCGGCGCGCCTGGTGGCCACGATCGCCGACCTCGCCGACGAGCTGCGCGACCACGGTGCGCGCCACGAGGGCTTCGACGTGCCCTACACCACCGCCGCCGTCTGCCGCCTCGAAGGCGGCGTGGCCGACAACATCGTGCCCGAGCTGGCGCGGGTGCACTACGAGTTCCGCGACCTGCCCGGCCTGCCCCCCGGCGCCGACGCCGAGGCGCTGCAGGCCCGCGTCGAGCAGCGCGCCCGGGCGCTGGAGCCGGCGATGCAGGCCGTGGACCCGGCCAGCGGCTTCCGCTTCGAGCGCTTCGCGTCGATGCCGGCCTTCAGCTCGGCGCCGGACGAGCCGGCCGTGCGCCTGGCGCAGCGCCTGGCCGCCAGCCGGCAGACCACGCTGGTGGCCTTCGGCACCGAGGCCGGCCTGTTCCAGCGCGCGGGCATGAGCACGGTGGTGTGCGGGCCCGGCAGCATCGGGCAGGCCCACCAGGCCGACGAGTACGTGAGCCTGGAGCAGCTGGCGCGGGCCGAGGCCTTCCTGGGCGGCATCGCAGCCGCGCCGGAGTTCCGCGAGCGCGGCTGAATCGCCGCGCTCAGCGCGCCGCCAGCAGCTGCAGCGCCGTGCGGCGCACCAGCGCGCGCCGCACCACCAGCATCGGCACGAAGGCCACCAGCGCACCGCCCAGCACCAGCAGGAAGGGCGCGTCGCGCAGCGGCTCCAGGAACACGCCGGCCACCACCGCCAGCACGCCCAGCGTCACGCCCCAGGTCCACAGCATGGGCGGCTGCGTGGTGACGCGCTCGGCGGCGTCTTCCACCAGGCGGGCCTTGTCGCGCGGCTCCAGGGCCTGCAGTTCTCGGAACTGGTACCAGGGCAGCACGAAGCAGGGATCGAGGGGCGAACGCATGGCGGGATTCCTCCGGTGCCGGCAAGTATCGCGCGGCGCCCGGGCCGCACGGCTCTGCGCCAGGTCAAGAACCGCCGCCCGCGACCGCGCCACGATCGCGGCATGAACACCCCGACCCGCATCGCCCTCGCCCTGCTCGCCACGGCACTGGCCGGCTGTGCCGTGCAGTGGCGCAACACCGAGCCCGCGCGCGACGCCGCCAGGGCCGCCGAGCCGCCCGGCTCGGCCTACGGCGGCTGGCGCGTGTACCAGCAACGCTGCGCAGCCTGCCACGGAACGGCCGCCGACGGCGCCGGCGGCGCGCCGAACCTGCTGCTGCGCCTGCAGGGGCTGGGGCCGCAGCGCTTCGTCGACCTGGTGCTGCGCCGCTACGAGGCCGACCTGCTGCCGCCCGGCCAGGGCTCGCCGCGCGAGACGCTGGTCGACGACGTCGTCGAGCGCCGCCGCGGCGCGCTCGCCATGCCCGCGTGGCAGGGCGAGCCGGTGGTCGACGCGCACGTGATGGATCTGTACGCCTACCTGGTGGCGCGGTCGGAAGGGCGGCTGGGGGCCGGGCGGCCGGCTGGTCGCTGAGCGCGGTGCTGGACGGAGCGGGCGTGGTTCAGGCCGGCACGACCGCCCGGCTGCGCATGCGCTCCCGGTAGGCTTGCGCGGCACCGCGCGTGCCGCCGGCGGCCTCGTGGCGCAGCAGCGCCTCGTGGCAAAGGTCCCAGGCACCCAGCACATGGTGGGTGATGAGCGCCAGGCGCAGCGCCCGGTCGGCATCGAGGGTGGCGATCCGCTCGGGCGCGGGCAGGTAGATCGCGTCGGCCCAGACCTGCTGGAAGCGGCGGGGTGCCGGCAGGGCTGCGCCCGAGGCCGCCAGGGCTGCCCAGTCCGCCAGCGGGCGCTGGCCCACGCCGTCGAAGCCGAAGAAGCGCAGCCCATGCTCGCGAAGCTTTCGGTCGATGTCGCCGAACAGCGGCTGTCCCTCGTACAGCTCCAGGAACTCGACCTCGGTCCACACCAGCAGGCACTCGTCCAGGCGCTGCCCCGCGCCGTCGAACACCCGGCCTTCGCCGCCCTGCACGTCGATCTTCAGCAGGTCCATGCCTCCGGCGGGGATGACGTCGTCCAGCCGCACCGTGCGCACCGGGTGACGCGCGCGCTCCTGCACGACCGATCCCAGGTCCGCGTAGCGATCGAGCACGGACCGGTGGGGTGCCAGCAAGGACCCGGTCCGCGACCAGTTGGTCTCGTGGAACACGGCGTCGGCACCGTCGCCGACGAAGTGCGGCAGGTAGCGGCGCTCCTCGATGCCCTGATGCGCGCGCTGCAACTCGGCCAGCGCCTGACTGTCTGGCTCGAAACCGGTCACGCGGACGCGGCAGAAGTTCGCCAGCCCTGCATAGGGTTCGGTGCCGCCGGCCAGCGAACTGGCGCCGACGTCCACCACCTGCACGAAGGGATCACCCAGCTCCGCCAGCAGTTGCTCCGGCCCGTCCGGCGCTGCCCGCAGCAGGCCCGGCGGCCGAGTCGCCAACTCGCGCGCACTGTCGAGCAGTGCCGACCACAGCGTGCCGTTGGCACAGGCGGCCGGCACCTGGCGCAGGCGCGCCAGCAGCGTCGCGGTGGGCGGCGTGTCCGCCGCCATGTAGGCCACCAGTGCAGCGCGCTCGGCGCAGGCCGAATGCGCGGGATCGGCGAGCGCCGCGGTCCAATCGCCGGGCGAGGACTGCGGCGTGCCGTGCAGCACGAACTCCAGCAGGGACTGGCGCAGCACCGCCGGCTCGACACCGGCCAGTGCGCAAGCCGACTCCAGGCTCACTGCGGCGGCGGGTCCGATGGGGCAACGCGCGATCACGGTGCGGGCCAGGTCGGTCGCCTCCGCCCCCAACCCCAACGCCTGGAGCAGCAGCACGCGCTGCGCATCGGCGTCGATGGCGGCATCGTCCGTGGCGGGCGCCGCCGCGGCTTCGAGGCCCTGCAAGGCCCCCAGCAAAGCTTGTGCGCGCTCCGCGGCAGCCCCCCGCGCAGGACCCGCGGCAGGATCGAACAGGGCATCGGCGCGTGCGAGGCGCTCGGCCATCGCCGGCGACAGCAGCACGAGGGCATGGTCGACGGCCACGCGCTGGCGCCGCT
>JBKDQY010000296.1:0-9676 GCA_046341655.1 Betaproteobacteria bacterium
TCTTCGGCACCACGGTCGACGACCCCTACCGCTACTTCGAGGACACCAAGGCACCCGAGGTGGCGGCCTGGATGAAGGCGCACAGCGACCATGCGCTGGCCACGCTCAAGCGCATCGGCGGCCGCGACGCGTTGCGCCGCCGGCTGGAGGAGATCGACGCCAGCGCCTCGGCGCGCGTGGCCCAGGTGCAGCGCCGCCCCGGCGAGTGGCTGTTCTACCAGCGCCGCGGCGCCAAGGACGACCAGTTCAAGCTCTGCGTGCGCCAGGGCCTGCAGGGGGCCGAGCGCGTGCTGTTCGACCCCGAGGCGCTGAAGAAGGCCACCGGCACCCCGCACGCCATCAACTGGTACTCGGCCTCGCCCGACGGCCGCCGCGTGGCGCTGGGCGTGTCCGCCGGCGGCAACGAAGACGCTTCGATGCGCGTGCTCGACGTGAAGACCGGCCGCCGGCTCGGGCCCGTCATCGAGCGCACGCAGTTCGGCGGCATCAGCTGGTCGCGCGACGGCCGGCAGATCTACTTCCACCGCATGCAGGCGCTCAAGAAGGGCGCGCCGCCGACCGACAAGTACCAGCGCAGCATGGCCTGCGTGATGCCGGTCGGCGGCAACGAAGCCAGCATCCGCGTGCTGCTGCGGGCCGGCGACAAGGCACCGATCGACATCCCGGCGACCGAGTTCCCGTTCATCGAGATCCTGCCCGACGGCCGCGCCATCGCCAGTGTCATGGATGGCGTGTCGCCCGAGTTCGCGGCCTGGCACAGCACCGAGGCCGCCATCCGCGCCGGGCAGCCGGCGTGGACCCGGCTGTGCGGCAAGGAAGACGCCGTGACCTCGATGGCGCTGATGGGCGACCGCGTCTACGCGATGACGCACCGCGGCGCGCCGCGCTACAGGCTGGTGGGCGGGCGCCTGGCCGGCTTCGACCCCGCCACCGCGGCGACGCTGGTGCCCGAGAGCGCGCGCGTGCTCGGCAGCCTGGCCGCCGCCGCCGACGCGGTGTACTTCGACGTGCGCGACGGCAACGTCAAGCGGCTGTTCAAGCTCGCGCCGGCCGACGGCGCGGCGCCGCAGGAACTGGCGCTGCCGGTGCTCGGCTCGTTCTCGCTGGCCGGCGTCGACCCCACGCTGCCGGGCGTGCTGGTCGATCTGCAGAGCTGGACGCGCGCACGCCAGATCTTCGCCGTCGGCACCGACGGCCGCGTGGCCAACACCGGCCTGCAGCCCTCGGGCCCGTTCGACGCGCCGGGCAACGTCACCGCCACCGAGGTGATGGTGAAGAGCCACGACGGCGCGATGGTGCCGATGAGCATCATCCACCGCAACGGCACGCCGCTGGACGGCAGCAATCCCACCATCCTGTACGGCTACGCCAGCTACGGCTTCACCGAGGAGCCCTTCTTCAGCCCCAGCCGCCTGGCCTGGATGGACGCCGGCGGCGTGTTCGCCGTGGCCAACCCGCGCGGCAGCGGCGTGTTCGGCAAGGACTGGCACGAGGCCGGCAAGCAGGCCACCAAGCCCAACACCTGGCGCGACTTCATCGCCTGCGCCGAGCACCTGGTGGCCGAGAAGTGGACGCGGCCCTCGCGGCTGGCCATCTGGGGCGGCAGCGCCGGCGGCATCCTGGTGGGCATGGCCATGGCCGAGCGGCCCGACCTGTTCGCGGTGGTGATGCCGGGCGTGGGCTGCATGGACATGGTGCGCGCAGAGACCACGCCCAACGGCGTGCCCAACATCCCGGAGTTCGGCAGCCGCCGCACCGAGCCCGGCTTCCGGGCGCTGCTGGCCATGAGCACCTACCACGCCATCCGGGACGGCGTGAAGTACCCCGCCGTGCTGCTGACGCACGGCGTGAACGACCCGCGCGTGGAGGTGTGGAACAGCACCAAGGTGGCGGCGCGCCTGATGGCCGCCAGCGCCAGCGGCCGGCCGGTGCTGATGCGGCTGGACTACGCCAGCGGCCACGGCATCGGCGACACCAAGGCCCAGGTGCTCGACGAACGCGCCGACACCTTCGCCTTCGTGCTCTGGCAGACCGGGATGCCGGGCTGGGAGCTGGCGGGGGCGCCGGCCCGCTGACACCGGGCCGCGGGCCGGGGCCTCACCAGCCGTAGGCCGCCAGCCCGCCGTCGCGCAGGTGCAGCACCTGCTCGTCGACCAGGGCGGCGCGCTCGTCGCCCAGCCAGCCGACGCTGGCGCCGCCGTCGACCGCGCCATGCAGGCTGCGCAGCGCCAGCGTGCGTGCCGCGGTGTCCACCGCGAAGGTCTGCAGGCCGCGGCGCTGGCCGCCCCAGGGCGCATCGGTCAGGATCACGGGCAGCGCCAGCCGCGCCACGCTGCCGTCGATGTGCATGGCCAGCCCATGGCGCGCGAACTCCAGCGCGCTGGCGCTGCCGGCCTGGCCCAGCGTCAGCGCCTGCAACAGGCGCGGCGCAGCCGCGTCGGCCACGTCGAACAGCGCGAGCTGCAGGCCGCGCAGCTGGCCTTCCGCATCGGCGTCGCGGCCCAGGCCCAGCAACAGCCCTCCGTCCAGCGGCAGCAGCACCTGCGAGAAGCCGGGCAGCTGCACCTCGCCGGCCAGGCGCGGGTCGGCGGGGTCGGACAGGTCCATCACGTACAGCGGGTCGACCTGACGGAAGGTGACGACGTAGCCGCGGCTCCCGGCAAAGCGCACCGCGTACACCTGCTCGTCCGGCTTGCCGATGGCGGAAGGCCGCCGCTCGTTGGGCAACACGCCCACGGTGGCCAGGGTGCGGCCGTCGGCGCTGGCCGCGGCGCTGTCGGCGCGCAGCACCGTCAGCCGGGCCGGGCTGGCCGCCCGCGTGGCCGCGTCTTCGGGCGAGGCCCAGCCGCTCGTGCCGGTGTAGGTGAGCACGCGCAGGTGGCCGGCGTGTTCGCTGAAGCGGTAGCTCGTGCGCTCGCGGTCCCAGCCGAGGTGGCCTTCCACGACCGCCGAGCCGCGCCATGCGAGGCCGGCAGTGCCGGCGAGGTCGAGCGCGAACTGATGCACCAGCGTGCGCGGCGGCGGCGGCACCGCGCTGCTGCCGCGCTCGGCCAGGGGCACGTCGCGCGTGGTGGCCAGCCACAGGTTCTGCGTCGTCAGGTAGACGGCCTCGGTGCCCCCGGCAAAGCAGCGCGTGGTCTGCGGCAGCCGCGCATCGGCCAGGTTCACCAGCGTCACGGTGGTCAGTTGCACCGCCAGCGAGCCGTTGTCGGGTTGCAACCAGCAGTCGGTGTCGCGCAGCAGCGGCTCGGGCGCGCCGCCGTTGCGGCGCAGGGTGGGCAGCAGCTGGGCCGCGGTGACGGCGGCGATGCCGGCGGCGCGCTGCGCCGCCGTGGCCGTCGTCGGCAGCGCCTGCACCGGAAGCAGCGGCCGGTGCACAGCCACCACGACCAGGGTGTCGCCGATGCGGCGCGTGTCGACCAGCGTGCCCTCGATGGAGAGCCAGTCGCCAGGCACCGCGCGGTCGGGGTCGCGGGTGTCCACTCGCTGCACCTGCACGCGGTCCTTCGCCCACATCGGTGCGATCGTGATGCAGTCGGCGCACACCTGCGCCGGCACCACCACCTCCCATAGCCGCGACACCGCGGCCAGCGCGTGGCCTGAGGCCAGCTGCAGCAGGCCCTCGGGCTACAGCCAGTCGCCGCCAGCGGCCAGCGGCACGCGGCGCGCGGCGCCCAGGCGACCGTCGCCGCCCAGATCCTGCGACAGCAGCTCCAGCCTGCCGCCGGGGCCCTCGCTCGCGAGCACCAGGGCATGCAGGGTGCGGCCCTGCGCGAGCAGCAGGTCGGCCTCGTCGACGCCGTCTTCCTGCACCAGCGTGCGGCTCCGGGCCTGCGCCGCGGCGTTCGCGGCCCCGGCGGGCGCGGCCACCGGCACCGGCATGCCCACCACGCCCACCTGGGCGCTTCCGGCCAGCCGGCCCTGCGCGTCAAGCCCCTGCAGGCGGCTGCGCGCCCAGGTGGCCAGCTCGCCCGGCGCGGCGGCGGCTAGCGCGCCGGCGCGACCCTGCTCTCCGCTCGGCGGTGCAGCGTCGCGGGCGCCCCCGCAGGCCGCCAGCAGCAGTGCCAGGGCAACGGGCAGGACGGCATGGACTCGGTGGCTCATCAATACACTCCTCGGGTTCGACCGCACCCGGCGGCTTGCCAGGCATACTCAGATGTGGGATAATTTCCCACACTGTGCTGCTGGCTGTCAACTTCCGCTGCAACGCCCGAATCGCCATGCCAGCCCCGCCGCCACCCACCCCCGCCCCCACGCTGGTGCTCGACCGCGTGCTCGCGCTGCTGGGCCCGCTGGTGCGGCTGCTGCTGCGCCACGGCGTCACCTACCCGGTGTTCGCGGCGGCGCTCAAGCGCGTCTTCCTGCGCCAGGCGCAGGCCGAGCTCGCCTGCCGCGGCATGGCCGACACCGACAGCGCCGTCTCGCTGCTGTCGGGCGTGCACCGGCGCGACGTGCGCACGCTCACGCGCGGCGAGGCCGCCGAGCCGGCCAGCGCACCGCCGCCCACGCTGGGCCTGGCGGCGCAGGTCGTGGCGCGCTGGCTGCACGACCCCGTCTTCCAGCACCCCGACGGGCGGCTGCGCGTGCTGCCGCGCGAGGGCCCGGGCGGCTTCGGGGCGCTGGTCGCGGGCGTCAGCCGCGACGTGCGCCCCAAGGCCGTGCTCGACGAGCTGCTGCGCCTGGGCGTGGTCGACGAGACGGACGACGGCCTGGCGCTGTCGCGCAGCGGCTTCGCGCCGCGCGCCGGCTTCGACGAGGCGCTGTGGCTCAGCGCGCAGAACCTGCACGACCACGCCGCGGCCGCGGTCGCCAACCTCAGCGGCCCGCGCACGCGGCCGGGCGGGTTCCTGGAGCAGGCGGTGTTCGTCGACGAGATCACCGCCGAGTCCGCCGAGCGGCTGCACGACGTCTCGGTCGAGGCCTGGCGCCGCGCCTTCGCGCTCGTGATGGCCGAGGCGCAGGCGCGCTTCGACGCCGACGCCGCCGCCGCCCCGCCCGGGGCGCGGCAGCACCGCGCGCGCTTCGGTGTTTACTTCTTCAGTGACCGGGAAACGCCATGACACTGCCGTCGCGCGCACCGGCCGCCCTGCTGCTGGCCGCCGTTCTTGCTCTCGCCGCCTGCGGCCCCGGCGTGGGCGGCTCGGGCACCGGCCTGGAGCCCGGCGCGCCCCCGGGCACGGCCTCGCTGCCGACACCGTCCCTGCACGCCGACGGCGCCGACGGGCGGCAGGTGCAGGCCGTGCTCGAGGGCAGCCGGCTGCGCGTGGACGCCGCCTGCCCGCGCCTGCGCTTCGAGGGCACCTGGGACGGCCTCTCTGCCGGCCCGCTGCGCTTCGACGGCCAGCTCGACGCCACGCGCAGCGCCACGGCCGAGGCGCTGGTCTCGGGCACCACGCTCACGCTCACGCTGCGCGACGGCACCGGCGCCGTGCTGCTGGGCCCGCTGCCGCTGGCCGCGGTGTCCGCGCTGCCGCCGCTGGCCGGCTGCTGAAGCCCTGCGGCGGCGGTGCGGGCACGGCGCTCGCTAGCATGCGCCGCATGAACCCCACCGAAGCCGAGGCCCTGGCGCGGCGCAGCCCCAAGGTGCTGCTGCACGAGCACCTCGACGGCGGCCTGCGCGTGGCCACGCTGCGCGAGCTGGCGCTGGCCCGCGGCCTGCCGCTGCCCGCGGCCGACGAGGCCGGGCTGGCGGCCTGGTTCGACGCCAACGCGCACGCCGGCAGCCTCGAGAAGTACCTCGAGGGCTTTGCCCTGACCGTGGCTGCCATGGCCACGCCCGAGGCCCTGCGGCGCGTGGCCCGCGAAGCCTCCGACGACGCGGCCGACCACGGCGTGGTGCTGGCCGAGTTCCGCATCGCGCCGCTGCTGTTCGAGCCGCACGGCACCGGCGGCGACGACGCCGTCGAGGCCCTGCTCGACGGCCTGGCCGCCAGCCGCCTGCCGCTGCTCACGCACAGCGGCCTCATCGTCTGCGCGATGCGCCACGAGGACGAGGCGGCGACGATGCGCGCCGCCGAGCTGGCGCTGCGCTGGATGGGCCGCGGCGTCGTCGGCTTCGACCTCGCCGGCGCCGAGCGCGGCCACCCGCCGGGCAAGCACGCGCGCACGCTGGCCGCCGTGCGCGAGGCCGGCCTGCCGATGACGCTGCACGCCGGTGAGGCCGACAGCGCCGAACGCGTGCTCGAGGCCGGCCGCCTGGGCGCGCGCCGCATCGGCCACGGCGTGCAGCTGGTGGATGCGCTCACCGGCGCCGCGCCGGCCGCGCTGCTGGCCGAGGCCAGGGCCCTGGGGCTGCACCTGGAGGTCTGCCCCACGAGCAACGTGCACACGGGCGCGGCCGCCAGCATCGCGACGCACCCCATCACGGCGCTGTGGCGGGCGGGGGTGTCGCTGAGCGTGCACACCGACAACCGGCTGATGAGCGGCGTCACGCCCACGTCGGAGGCCGCGGCGCTGCTGCGCGAGACCCCGCTCACCGAGGCCGACCTGCGCGCCATGACGCGCCAGGCCGCGGCCGCGAGCTTCCTGCCCGCCGCGGCACGCCAGCGGGCGCTGGCCGAGCTCGGCTGACCGGCCCCGGCCCGGCCTCGGCCGAGGGGGCCTTCCCGCGCGCCCTGCGCGTCAGCGCGGCGTGAACACCACCGCCAGCGACTGCAGGTAGACCTCGCTGTAGGCCTCGAAGCCCGAGTCGATGCCGGCGTGCAGCCAGACGCGCCCCGTGCCATCGGCAGTCACCGCGTGCGGCGCGTGGCTCGACAGCAGCTTGGTCTCGAAGCGGCGCTGCAGGCAGTCGGTGCTGCCGTTGGCGATCGTCCCCAGCACGACGCCCTGGCTGCCCCCGACCGACTGGTTGCCGCGGTCGATGTTCACCCGGTAGTCGTCCACGCCCTGCAGCACGGTGCGCGGCTCGCTCGCGGTGGCGCCGGCATGAACCCAGACGCCCTCGCCCGGGGGCCCGCCCACGCCCGCGCAACCGCTGGGCGCGGCCGTGGCCAGGCGCACCTGCATCGCCACGCCGTAGGTGCGGCCGGGCTGCAGCCCGTCGACCGGCCGCTTCACGTAGATGAAGAGATCGTCGCTGCGATTGGTGCCCGACAGCCTGAAGCCGCTGCCGGCCAGCGGCGCCGGCAAGGCCGCGTGGGCCCACACGACGTCGATCGGCGCCGTCGCAGTGCCGTAGTCCGCAGACGCGCCCGACCAGCCGGCGATGCCGGCCGAGAAATCGAAGGTCAGCGCAACGGGCCGGGGCCCCGCGTCGTCCCCGCCGCCCCCGCAGGACGCCAGCGCCAGGCAGGCCATCAGGCATGACGCCAGCGCGGCGGCGCGGGCCGCCGGGCCTCGGATCATCGGGATGCGGATGGACATGGGGACCTCCAGTGCGTGGGATAATATCCCACGCACTGCGGGAGCCTGTCAACCGCCGCCGGGGCCCGCCGGCTTGCCTACGCCCTGGGCGCGCCCTCCAGCCAGTCGCAGGCCAGGTGCGCCAGCACGCGCACGCCCAGCAGCAGGGCGGCCTCGTCGGCCTGGAACAGCGGCGAGTGGTTGGGCGCGGCGCTGCGCGCGTCCTGCCCCGGCGGCGTGACGCCCAGGAACACGAACAGGCCCGGCATCTCGCGCTGGAAGAAGCTGAAGTCCTCGGCGCCGGTGACCTTGTCGACCTGCTCCAGCCCGGCGCCGGCCACGCGCGCCAGCGTCGGCAGCATGGCCTGGGTGAGTTGCGGGTCGTTGACGGTGACCGGGTAGTTCTTCTGCACGCAAACCCGGCAGCCCGCGCGGTTGCCGCGCGCGATGGCCTCGGCCAGCGTCGTCACGCGCTCGTGGATGTCGTCGCGCATGCGCTCGTCGAAGCTGCGGATGGTGCCGCGCAGCTGCACGGCGTCGGGGATGATGTTCTCGCGCACGCCGCCCTTGATGACGCCCACGGTGACGACCGCCGGCTCCTTGGTGATCTCCTGCGTGCGGCTGACGATGGTCTGCAGCCCCAGCACGATCTGCGCCGAGGTGACGATGGGGTCCACGCCCAGCCAGGGCGCGGCGCCGTGCGTCTGGCGGCCCTGCACGTCGATGCGGAAGTAGTCGGAGCTGGCCATCACAGGCCCGCTGCGCCAGCCCACGCGTCCGGTGTTCTGCCGGCTCGTCACGTGCAGGCCGAAGATGGCGCCGGGACGCGGGTTCTCGAGCGCGCCCTCGGCGATCATCATCTTCGCGCCGCCGTCCTCGCCCTCGGGCGGCATCTCTTCGGCCGGCTGGAAGATGAACTTCACGCTGCCGGCCAGCTGCCCGCGCAGCCCGGCCAGCAGGCTGGCCACCCCCATCAGGATGGCGACGTGGCAGTCGTGGCCGCAGGCGTGCATCACGCCCACCTCCTCGCCATTCCACTGCGTGCGCGCGCGGCTGCGGAAGGGCAGCTCGTTGAACTCGGTCACGGGCAGCGCGTCCATGTCGGCGCGCAGTGCCACCACGGGGCCTGGTCTGCCGCCCACCAGCATGCCCACGACGCCGGTGTGAGCCACGCCGGTGCGCACCTCGTCGAAGCCCAGGCTGCGCAGGAGATCGGCCACGACGCCGGCGGTGCGGAACTCGCGGTTGCCGAGCTCGGGGTGTTCGTGCAGGTCGCGCCGCCACGCTATGACGGCGGCCTCCAGCGCGGGCGCGTTCTGCTCGATCAGGCTGGCCAGCGAGCTGGCGGCGGGGGCGATGCGGTCGGTGGGTGCGTTCATGCGGCGTGCGGGGCGTTGCGACGGGGTCGCCGCATGCTACGCACGGCCCGCGCCGGCACAAGCGCGGCCACCACGGGGGGCACCTCGGCCGCGGCGATGACGCCGCCGCCCAGGCAGACCTCGCCGTCGTAGAGCACGGCGCTCTGGCCCGGCGTCACCGCCCACTGCGGCTCGGCGAATTCGAGGCGGAAGCCGGCGGCCGTGGGCGCCAGGGTGCACGGCGCGTCGGCCTGCCGGTAGCGCGTCTTGGCCGCCAGGGCGCCCGGCGCGGGCGGCGTGCCGGCCACCCAGCTGCAGTCGCCGGCCTCCAGCCAGGGGCTCAGCAGCCAGGGGTGGTCGTGGCCCTGCACCACGTGCAGCGTGTTGGCGGCCAGGCTCTTGTGCGCCACGTACCAGGGCCGGTGGATGCCGGCTGCGTCGTGCCCGGCCACGCCGCCGACGCCCAGCCCCTGGCGCTGGCCGCGCGTGTAGAAGCTCAGGCCCACGTGGCGGCCCACCTCGGCGCCGGTGTCGTCGACGATGGGGCCGGGCGCGCGGCTCAGGTAGCGGTCCAGGAACTCGCGGAACGGCCGCTCGCCGATGAAGCAGATGCCGGTGCTGTCCTTCTTTTCGGCGACCGGCAGCCCTTCGCGCCGCGCGATCTCGCGCACTTCCCGCTTGGGCAGCTGGCCCAGCGGGAACAGCGTACGCGACAGCTGCGACTGGTTCAGCCGGTGCAGGAAATAGCTCTGGTCCTTGGTGCCGTCCTCGGCCTTCAGCAGCTGGAACAGTCCGTCGCGTTCGCGCACCTGCGCATAGTGGCCGGTGGCGATCATGTCCGCACCGAGCCCGATCGCGTGGTCGAGGAACGCGCGGAACTTGATCTCGGCATTGCACAGCACGTCCGGGTTAGGCGTGCGACCCGCCTGGTACTCGGCCAGGAACGTCGAGAAGACCCTGTCCTTGTATTCGGT
>JBKDQY010000297.1:0-5061 GCA_046341655.1 Betaproteobacteria bacterium
CCGCCCCCGAGGCAGCGGCTGCGCAGCACCACCCCCACCACGCCCAGGTGCACCCACTGATCACGCCCGCGCGGCCAGCGCCCGCCGCTCACGCCGATCCACACCGCAAACAAGGCCACCGACAGGGCAAACCGCCAAGCCAGGAAGGTCATCGGCGGGGCGTGCGGCATGCCAAAGCGCGCCACGACGAAGCCCGTGCTCCAGATGCCGACAAAGACCCAGGGCATGGACGCGATGAGTGCGTCCCGGCGGGAGTCGTGGGCTGCCGGACCAGCCGCGGCAGGAATGGTCAACGCGACCCCGGTTGATGCGCGGGCGCGGGCACGAAGGTCACTTCACCTTGGCCCGGATCTCGGGCAGCGCCTTGCGCAGGTAGTACACCATCGACCACACGGTCAGCACCGTCGCCAGCCAGATCAGGCCGGTGCCCCACAGCCGCGTGTCGATGACGCCGAACAGTCCGCCGTCGTAGAGCAGGAAGGGGATCGCCACCATCTGGACGGTGGTCTTGACCTTGCCCAGCATGTGCACCGCCACGCTGCGCGTGGCGCCGATCTGCGCCATCCACTCGCGCAGGGCACTGATGGCGATCTCCCGGCCGATGATGATCAGCGCCACGATGGCGTCGACGCGGCCCAGGTCCAGCAGCACCAGCAGCGCGGCGCAGATCAGGAACTTGTCGGCCACGGGGTCGAGGAAGGCGCCGAAGGCCGAGGTCTGGTTGAGGCGGCGCGCGAGGTAGCCATCGAGCCAGTCGGTCAGGGCGAACAGCACGAACAGCGAGGTGGCGGCCAGGTTCTTCGTCGCCATGGGCCACGACAGCCAGTACACGCCGATGATCAGCGGGATGGCCGCGATGCGGGCCCAGGTGAGCAGCGTGGGGACGGTGAAGAACATGGCAGGCGCAGTCACTCGGGCGAAGGTCAGTCCAGCGTACGGGGCTTGAACCGGCGCCGGTCGTCGAACAGGAACACCTCCGTCCACTTCCAGGGACGGGGCAGGCGGGAGACGTCGCCGTAGGGCGCGCCCCGTCGGATGGCCTCGACCGCCAGGGCCACCGTGTCGGCCGCCTCTTCGTTGACGGGCCGCCGCATCACCCTGACGTCGCGCAGGCCGCCGTCGGCGTTGAGCTCGATCTCGAGGACGGGGATGCCGAACAGCAGCGACGGCACCGGGCCGAGGTAGCTGCCCTGCGGGCTGGCGCGCACCATGCGCGTGGCCGCGGCGCGCTTGAACTCGTTCCAGTCGCGCGCCGGCGCGGCGGGGCCCAGCGCGACTGCCGGCCCCAGCGGCGCCAGACGGGGCGGCGGCACGGCCGGCGACGGCGACGGCGGCGGCGCCACCGCGGCCGGCGCGGGCACCGGGGGTACGGCTGGGCCCGGTGCCGCAGGCGCCGGGGCCGGGGCGCGCCCCGCCCGGCCGGCACAGCCTGCAGCGGCAGCCGCCAGCGCCGCCAGCACCCCCAGGGCGCCGCGACGGCCCATCGTCGGGTCAGTGCAGTGCACGGTAGATCTCCTCCGCCAGGTCGGCGCCGATGCCTTCGACACTTGCCAGTTCGTCCACCGCGGCCGCAGCCACCCCCCGCAGCCCGCCGAAGCGCTGCAGCAGCCGGGCCCGCTTGCGCGGCCCGATGCCGGGGATGTCCTCGAGCCGGCTGCCGCCGGTGCGCACGCTGGCCCGCTTCGCGCGCATGCCGGTGATCGCGAAGCGGTGCGCCTCGTCGCGGATCTGCGCCACCAGCATCAGCGCCGCCGAATCATGCCCGAGTTGCACCTTGGGCCGGCCGTCGGCGAACACCAGCTCCTCCAGACCCACCTTGCGGCCCTCGCCCTTCTCGACGCCGACGATGAGGCCGATGTCCAGGCCCAGCGACTCGAACACCTCGCGCGCCATGCTCACCTGGCCGCGGCCGCCGTCCACCAGCACCAGGTCGGGCAGGCGGGCCTGCGCGCCACCGCGCGGGCGGGGCGCGGGCGCGGCCGGGTCGGGGGCGGCCGTGGCCGCCGGGGGGGCCTCGGGTTCTCCGCACTCGCTCGCAAGTTCGTCCAGCCGGGCGTAGCGCCGCGTCAGCACCTGGCGCATCGCGGCGTAATCGTCGCCGCCGGTGATGCCCTCGACGTTGAAGCGGCGGTACTGCGCGCCCTGCATCGCGTGGTTCTCGTAGACCACGCAGCTGGCCTGCGTGGCCTCGCCGGCCGTGTGGCTGATGTCGAAGCACTCGATGCGCAGCTGCGCTGGGTCGGCCACGTCGAGGTCGAGCGCATCCACCAGCGCGCGCGTGCGCGCCCGGGCCGAGCCCTCCTCGGCCAGCAGCCGCGCCAGCGCGAGCTCGGCGCCCTTGGCCGCCATCTCCAGCCACACGCGGCGCTGCTCGCGCGGCTGGTGCGTGGCGCGCACGCGCGTGCCGGCGCTCTCGGCCAGGGCCTCGACGAGCGACTTGTCCACCGGGTGGCTGGTCACCAGCAGCGGCGGCACCGGCTGACCGGTGTAGTGCTGCGCGACGAAGGCCTCGAGCACCGCGCTCTCCACACTGCGCTCGGGCGCTCCGACGTCGAGCTCGTCGTCCTCGGGCGCGATCTCGGCCGCGGCCAGCGAGACGCCGTCCTGCACGTGGGCCGGGAAGTGCGCGCGGTCGCCGAGGTGGCGGCTGCCGCGCACCATGGCCAGGTTCACGCAGGCGCGGCCGCCGGCCACCTTGACGGCGAGGATGTCGACGTCGCGGTCCGAGGCGTTCAGGCTGCTCGCGTCCACCGTCTGCTGCTGCAGCACGCGCGACAGGCTGCCGATGCGGTCGCGGCAGGCCGCGGCGCGCTCGAACTCCAGGTTCTCGGCAAAGCCCATCATCTGCGCCTGCAGGTCCTCGATCACCTCCTGCGTCTGGCCGAGCAGGAAGCGCTCGGCGTCGCGCACGTCGCGGGCGTAGTCCTCGGCGCTGACCAGGCCCACGCAGGGGCCGCTGCAGCGCTGGATCTGGTAGAGCAGGCAGGGCCGGCTGCGGTTGGCGTAGACCGTGTCCTCGCAGGTGCGCAGCCGGAACGCCTTCTGCATGAGCTGGATGGTCTGCTTCACGGCCCAGGCGTTGGGGTAGGGTCCAAAGTAGCGGTGCCGGCGGTCCACCGCGCCGCGGAAGTAGGCCATGCGCGGGAACGGGTGCGTCACCAGCTTCAGGTAGGGATAGCTCTTGTCGTCGCGGAACAGGATGTTGAAGCGCGGCTGCAGCGTCTTGATGAGGTTGTTCTCGAGCAGCAGCGCCTCGGCCTCGGTGCGCACGACGGTGGTTTCCAGCCGCGCGATGCGCGCGACCATCTGGCCGATGCGCGTGCCGTCGTGGTCGCGCTGCAGGTAGCTCGAGACGCGCTTCTTCAGGTTGCGCGCCTTGCCCACGTAGAGCAGGCCGCCCTGGGCGTCGAACCAGCGGTAGACGCCGGGCAGGCCGGGCAGCGCGGCCACCTCGGCCAGCAGGCGCTCGCGCCCGGCGGGCGCGGCCTCGCCGGAAGCCTCTTCGTGCAACTCGTCGCCAGGACCCGTCATCGCGAGCGCTTGTCCACGCCTTCGCTAATCCGCCCGTGCCGGACCGCCTTCGCGACCGCCCCCTGCGCTGGGACCTCTTCTGCCGCGTCGTCGACAACTACGGCGACGCCGGCGTGTGCTGGCGTCTGGCGGCCGACCTCGCCGGGCGCGGACAGGCGGTGCGCCTGGTCATCGACGATGCGGCGCCGCTGGCCTGGATGGCGCCAGGCGGCGCGCCCGGGGTGCAGGTCGTCCCCTGGGAGGCCGCCGGCTCCGAGCCCGGCGACGTGGTGATCGAGGCCTTCGGCTGCGACCCCCCGGCGGCCTTCGTGCAGGCCATGGCGGTGCGCGCCGCGGCGCCGGTGTGGATCAACCTCGAGTACCTCAGCGCCGAGGACTGGGTGGAGCGCGCCCACGGCCTGCCCTCGCCGCAGCCTTGCGGCATCACCAAGTGGTTCCTGTTCCCCGGCTTCACGCCGCGCACCGCCGGGCTGCTGCGCGAGCCCGGCCTGCTGGCGCGCCGTGCCTGCTTCGACGGCCGCGCCTGGCTGGCGGCCCGCGGCTGGGCGGCCCGGCCGGGCGAGCGCGTGGTGCTGCTGTTCAGCTACGCCAACGCCGGCCTGGAGACGCTGCGCGACGAACTGGCGCAGGCGCCGACCCTGCTGCTGGTGCCGCCCGGCCCCGCGCAGGCCGCCGCGGCGGGCTGGGCTCCGCGGCCGAACCTGCGCGTGCTGCCCCTGCCCTACGTGAGCCAGCTCGAGTTCGACCACCTGCTGGGGAGCGCCGACCTCACCGTCGTGCGCGGCGAGGACTCGCTGGTGCGCGCCCTGTGGGCCGGCGCGCCCTTCGTCTGGCAGGCGTACCCGCAGGACGATGGCGTGCACCTCGAGAAGCTGGCCGCGCTGCTGGCGCGCCTGGGCGCCGCACCGGCCGTGGCCGCGCTGTGGCGAGCCTGGAACGGCGCGCCCGGCGCCACCTGGCCGGGCCTGCCGCCCGCCGCCGCCTGGCAGCCGGCGCTGGCCCGGTTCATCAGCCAGTTGCAGGCGCAGGCCGATCTGGCCGGCACGCTGGAGGCCTTTGCCGAGCGCCAGGCCGCGGGGTCGTGCGCCTGACAGGCCGGCACTGCTAGAATCATGGGCTTTTCGCCGACGGCACAGCCACGGCGGCCAGCCCTCCCAAACCCGAGCACCGCCCCGTGCGCTGCCAACGACTGCCGGCCCGCAGCGGGCCGCACCCCGCACCATGAAACTCGCTCAGGAAATCCGCGCCGGCAACGTCATCATGCAGGGCAAGGACCCGATGGTCGTGCTCAAGACCGAATACAGCCGCGGCGGCCGCGGTGCCGCCACCGTGCGCATGAAGATGAAGAGCCTGCTCAGCGGCTTCGGCGCCGAGTCGGTTTTCAAGGCCGACGACAAGATCGACCAGATCATCCTCGACAAGAAGGAGTGCACCTACTCCTACTTCGCCGACCCGATGTACTGCTTCATGGACGCCGAATACAACCAGTTCGAGGTCGAGGCCGACAACATGGGCGACGCGATCCAGTAC
>JBKDQY010000298.1:0-3249 GCA_046341655.1 Betaproteobacteria bacterium
GCCTCGGCCGCAGCCCTGGCCGCGGCTTCGGCGGCCGCGGCTTCGGCGGCTTCGCGCGCCAGGCGCTCCTGCTCCTCGCGCTGGCGGCGCGCCTCGGCGAGTTCTTCTTCCTGCTTGCGGATCGCCTCGGCCTGGGCCCGCGCCTCTTCCTCGCGCCGCAGCAGATCGAGCTCCTCCTCGCTGGGCCCCGACGGCTCCTCGGCCGCCGGCGCATCGTCGCGCTTGACGAAGGTGCGCTTCTTGCGCACCTCGACCTGGATGGTGCGCGCGCGCCCGCTCGCGTCGGCCTGCTTGATCTCGGTCGACGTCTTCTTGACGATGGTGATTTTCTTGCGCTCGGCGCTGGCGGCCGTGCCGTGCGACTGGCGCAGGAATTCCAGCAGCCGTTCCTTGTCGGCGTCGGTGAGTGCGTCGTCGGGCGACTGCTTGCTCACGCCTGCCGACTGCAGCTGCTCGAGCAAGGCCGCCGGCTGGCGGTTGAGCTGCTGCGCGAGCTGAGCGACGGTGGTCACGGCCATGTGTGGGTTTTCCTCGGGGTATTGCTTGCGTCGGGCGGGGCGGTGCGGGGTTCGGGGCTGGGCGGGCGTCCGCTCAGGTGTTGAACCAGTGCTCCCGCGCCTTCATGATCAGAGCCTTGGCCTGTTCCTCGCCGACGCCGGTCATCTCGGTCAGCTCGTCGACGGCCAGGTCGGCCAGGTCGTCGCGCGTGTGGATTCCGCCTTCGGCCAGCCTGCCGATCAGCTCGGGCGCGAGGCCCTGGCCGTCGAGCTCCAGGTCGCGCAGGTCCTGCGAGACCTCCTCGACCTGCTCCTCGCGTGCGATCTCCATCGTCAGCAGCGCATCCTTGGCACGCTTGCGCAGCTCGTGCACCGTGTCCTCGTCGAAGGCCTCGATCTCGAGCATCTCCTGCAGCGGCACGTAGGCCACCTCCTCCAGGCTGCTGAAGCCTTCCTCGATGAGGATGTCGGCGACCTCCTCGTCGACGTCGAGCTTCTCGACGAACAGCTTGCGCACCGAGCCGGACTCCTCGGCCTGCTTGGCCTGGGATTCCTCGGCCGTCATGATGTTGATGCGCCAGCCCGTGAGGTCGGACGCCAGGCGCACGTTCTGGCCGCCGCGGCCGATGGCGATGGCCAGGTTCTCCTCGTCGACCACTACGTCCATGGCGTGGCGCTCCTCGTCGACGACGATGCTCACCACGTTGGCCGGCGCCAGCGCGCCTATGACGAACTGCGCCGGGTCGTCGGACCACAGCACGATGTCCACGCGCTCGCCCGCGAGTTCGTTGGTGACGGCATTGACGCGCGAGCCGCGCACGCCCACGCAGGTGCCGATGGGATCGACGCGGCGGTCGTGGCTGACGACGGCGATCTTGGCGCGGCTGCCGGGGTCGCGGGCGCAGCTCTTGATCTCGAGAAGGCCCTGCTCGATCTCGGGCACCTCCTGCGCGAACAGCTCCTTCATGAACTCGGGGCTGGAGCGCGACAGCATGATCTGCGCGCCGCGCTGCGTGGGGTCGACACCCAGGATCACGGCGCGCACGCGGTCGCCCGAGCGCAGGTTCTCCTTCGGGATCATCTCGGTGCGCTTCAGGCGCCCCTCGACGCGTCCGCTCTCGACGATGATGTCGCCCTTGTCCAGGCGCTTGACCGTGCCGACCATGACCTTCTCGCCGCGCGAGAGGAAGTCATTGAGCAGCTGCTCGCGCTCGGCGTCGCGGATCTTCTGCAGGATCACCTGCTTGGCGGCCTGCGCACCGATGCGGCCGATGGGCACCGAGTCGACGGACTCCTCGATGTAGTCGCCTTCCTCGATGTCGGGGATGCGGTCGAGCGCATCGGACAGCAGTTCCTCGGCATCCGGGTTCTGCAGGCCGGCCGAATCGGGCACCACCAGCCAGCGG
The DNA here is from genome assembly GCA_046341655.1 of Betaproteobacteria bacterium. Taxonomy (GTDB): domain Bacteria; phylum Pseudomonadota; class Gammaproteobacteria; order Burkholderiales; family Burkholderiaceae_C; genus Rubrivivax. Next base: position 1,904 of record JBKDQY010000298.1, read on the forward strand.
CGGAAGGTCTCGTAGTCGCCGGTGTCGCGGTCCACCGCCACGCGGATGTCGACCTCGCCACCGTGCAGCTTCTTGGTGGCCGAGGCCAGCGCGGCCTCCACCGCGCCGAAGACGACGTCGCGGTCCACGGTCTTCTCGCGCGAGATCGCGTCCACCAGCATCAGCATTTCGCGGTTCATCGGTTCATCAGCCTTTCGTCGTCTCTGGCGCGGCAGCCGGGGCGGGCCCGGCGGCGCTTTCGTTCGTGGATTCGGGGGCGGCGTCGGCGGGCGGGCGGGCCTTGCGGCCCTTGAAGTCGACCACCGGCACCAGGCGCGCCTCGCGCACCTCGGCGAGCACGAAACCGAGCTGCTGCTCGGCCGTGCCCTTGCTGAACGTCAGGGAGTAGCTGCCTTCGGCCGTGCCCAGGCCCAGCACGCCCTCCCAGTGCCGGCGGCCCTCGAAGGGCTCGCGCAGGGCGATCTTCACGGCCTGGCCGGCGAAGCGGCGGTAGTCGGCGTCGTGGCGCAGCGGCCGGTCGAGGCCGGGCGAGGAGACCTCGAGCCGCGCGTACTCCAGGCCCTCGACCTCGAGCACGTACTGCAGCTGGCGCGTCACCGCCTCGCAGTCCTCGACCGTGATGAACTCGCCGGCGTCGGGCGCGCCCGGAGCGCCGTACACGCGCCCGGGGATGCGGTCGATGGTCACGCGCAGCAGGCCGCGGCCGGCGCGTTCGACGTCGACGAGGTCGTATCCCAGCCCCTGGACGGTGCCGGTGATCGCCTGCTGCCAGCCCTGGCGGGCCGGGGCGTCGGCCGCGTCGAGCGCCGGCAGCGCGCGCGCGGGCCGGCGACCGGCACCCGAGGTGCCGGTGCGGGGGCCACGTGCGCCCGACGCACCGCCCCTGGCCTTGCTGCTGCCTGTCTTCAAACGATGGATCCCGACCACGCTGCTCCCGCAGCATCCCGGCGCTGCGCCAACCGCCGGGCGCGCCGCCAAGATCCCTCACCCAGGCGGCGCACGGTGTACGACCCTGCCTCGGTGCCGATCGAGCAAAAAAAATGGGCTGGATGTTCCCCCGCCCACGCGACCCATGCCTGCAAACGCAAAGCGCCCGCAAACACCCGGAAAACGCAGAGTATAGACGTGAACAAGACCACAGGCAACGCTCGGCGGCCGGCACGGCGCGTGCGTGCCAGAATCCGCCCCCGCCCCGACCCACGACCACGGAGACTCCATGGGCTTTCTCGCCGGCAAGCGCCTTCTGATCACGGGCGTGCTGTCCAACCGATCCATCGCCTACGGCATCGCCCGCGCCTGCCGCGCGCAGGGGGCGGAACTCGCCTTCAGCTACGTGGGCGAGCGCT
>JBKDQY010000299.1:0-10508 GCA_046341655.1 Betaproteobacteria bacterium
GCGATCTTGGCGACGATCTCCTCGACCTCGGCGCGCGTGATGGTCTTCTTGCGCCTGGCCACGGGCAGGATGCGCTGCGCGGCGCCAGCCTCGTCGATGACGTCGATGGCCTTGTCGGGCAGATGGCGGTCGTTGATGTACTTGGCCGACAACTCGGCCGCCGCCTGCAGCGCACCGGTGGCGTACTTGACGCTGTGGTGCTCCTCGAAGCGGCTCTTCAGGCCCTTGAGGATTTCCACCGTCTGCTCGACGGTCGGCTCGATGACGTCGACCTTCTGGAAGCGCCGCGACAGCGCCGCGTCCTTCTCGAAGATGCCGCGGTACTCGGTGAAGGTGGTGGCGCCGATGCACTTCATCGCGCCGCTGCTCAGCGCCGGCTTGAGCAGGTTGCTCGCGTCGAGCGTGCCGCCACTGGCGGCGCCGGCGCCGATGAGCGTGTGGATCTCGTCGATGAACAGCACCGCGTTGGTGTGCTCCTTCAGCTGCTTGAGCACGCCCTTCAGGCGCTGCTCGAAGTCGCCGCGGTACTTGGTGCCGGCCAGCAGCGCGCCCATGTCGAGCGCGTAGACGGTGGCATCGGCCAGCACCTCGGGCACCTCGCCCTGCGTGATGCGCCAGGCCAGGCCCTCGGCGATGGCCGTCTTGCCCACGCCGGCCTCGCCCACCAGCAGCGGGTTGTTCTTGCGACGGCGGCACAGCACCTGGATGACGCGCTCGACCTCGTGCTCGCGGCCGATCAGCGGGTCGATCTTGCCGTCGCGCGCCAGCTGGTTCAGGTTCTGCGTGAACTGCTCCAGCGGCGAGCCCTTGGCGTCGGCACTGCCGGCGCCCTCGTCCTTCTCGCCCTCGGGTCCGCTGCTCTCGTTGCCCTTGGCGGGCTCGGGCGGATCGCTCTTCTTGATGCCGTGGGCAATGAAGTTGACGACGTCCAGGCGCGTCACGCCCTGCTGGTGCAGGTAGTAGACGGCGTGGCTGTCCTTCTCGCCGAAGATCGCCACCAGCACGTTGGCGCCGGTGACTTCCTTCTTGCCGCTGCCCGTGCTCTGCACGTGCATGATGGCGCGCTGGATGACGCGCTGGAAGCCCAGCGTGGGCTGCGTGTCGACCTCCTCGGTGCCACCCACCGTGGGCGTGTTCTCGCGGATGAAGGTCGACAGGCTCTTGCGCAGGTCCTCGATGTTGGCGGCGCAGGCGCGCAGCACCTCGGCGGCCGAGGGGTTGTCGAGCAGCGCCATCAGCAGGTGCTCGACGGTGATGAACTCGTGCCGCTGCTGGCGCGCCTCGACGAAGGCCATGTGCAGGCTGACTTCAAGCTCTTGGGCGATCATGCGGCCTCCATAATGCATTGCAGGGGGTGCCCTTCACGGCGGGCCGCCGTGAGCACCAGCTCGACCTTGGTCGCAGCGACGTCCTTGGGATACACGCCACAGACACCACGGCCTTCGTGGTGGATGAGCAGCATGATGTGGGTGGCGGTGTCGATGTCGCGGTGGAAGTACCGCTGCAACACCATGACGACGAACTCCATCGGCGTGTAGTCGTCGTTGAGCATCACCACCTGGTACAGCGCCGGCGGCTTGGTGCGCGCGGCCTTCCGTTCGGCCACCACCACGCCGTCCGGCTCGCGCGGGGGCACCGCGGGCGGCTTCGGGGGCGGAGGGGTTTCCTCAGGCATGCCCCATTCTATCGACCAGCCTCCCGCTTGCACGCGTGGGGACGGTGTCGAAGGCCGTGCAAACCTCGGGATCGAGCCCGCTTCCGCGGCCTGCCGGCCAGCGGCACCCGGCGGCCAAAGTGTCAATGCGACGCGTCAGTACGCAATGTTAATCAGAGTTGACACTGATGGGTGTCGTCGCCAGAATGGCCCGCAGGTACAGAGGCGTGCTCTGGAAGGAGCCAACATGGCAATCGGCATAGTCAAGTGGTTCAACGATGCCAAGGGTTTCGGGTTCATCGAGCCCGAAGGGGGCGGTGCCGACGTGTTCGCGCATTTCTCCGCGGTGCAGATGGAAGGCTTCCGCACGCTCAAGCAGGGCAGCCGCGTGAGCTATGAGCTGGTGCAGGGCCCGAAGGGCGACCTGGCGCAGAACATCAAGCCCGAAACCGGCGCCGATGGCGACGAGGTCGCCGCGGCCGCCCTGCCACGACACGCCCCGAGCGAGCCCGTGGCCTCGCGCCGCTGAACCCGGGCGCCGCGGCGCCGCCGCCACGCGGTGGCGCAACGATCAGGCTGCCGCGCCACCCAGGCGCAGCAGCCGCATAGCGTTGTCCTTCAGGATCAGCGGCTTGACCTTGTCCTTGAACCCGGCCTCGTCGAAGTCCTTCATCCAGCGTTCGGGCGTGATCAGCGGGTAGTCGCTGCCGAACAGCATGCGGTCCTTCAGGAGCGTGTTGGCGTACTGCACCAGCTGCGGCGGGAAGTACTTCGGGCTCCAGCCCGAGAGGTCGATCCAGATGTTGGGCTTGTGCAGCGCCAGGCTCAGCGCCTCGTCCTGCCACGGCCAGCTCGGGTGGGCGATGACGATCTCGATGTCCGGAAAGGCGATGGCCACGTCCTCGAGCAGCATCGGGTTGCTGTTCTGCAGCCGCAGGCCGCCACCGCAGCGCATGCCGCTGCCGATGCCGCTGTGGCCGCTGTGGAAGATGGCGGGCAGCTTGTACTCCGCGATCACCTCGTACAGCGGCCAGGCCATGCGGTCGTAGGGCAGGAAGCCCTGCACCGTGGGGTGGAACTTGAAGCCCCTGACGCCGTGCTCCTCGATCAGGCGGCGCGCCTCGCGGGCGCCCATCTTGCCCTTGTGGGGGTCGATGCTGCCGAAGCAGATCATCATGTCGGCGTTGGCCTTGGCGGCCTCGGCGATCTCCTCGTTGGGGATGCGACGGCGGCCGAGCTGGCTCTCGCTGTCCACCGTGAACATCACCAGTCCGATCCGGCGCTCGCGGTAGTAGGCCACCGTCTCGGCGATGGTGGGCCGGCGGTTGCTGCCGAAGTACTTGTCGGCGGCGCGGTCGTACTCCTCGCCGTAGTTGTCGAAGGGGTTCCAGCAGGACACCTCGGCGTGCGTGTGCACGTCGATGGCGATGAGGTCGGCGGCGTTCATGACGGCAGTCTACGGCGCTGCGGCCCGCTCGGGGCGGCGTTCAGCCCGGCAGGCTGCGCAGGGCCTCGGCCACCAGCGGATCGAGCCCGTCGCCGCCGGTGTCGAGCAGGTGCTGCAGCAGGCGCTGGCGCAAGGCCGGCGCCCAGTAGCGCTGGATGTGGCCTGCGATGCCCGCGCGCGCCTCGGCGGCATCGGGATTGGCGGCGAAGAACTCGCCGATGCGGTTGGCGCCGCGCACGAGGTGCGCCAGCTCGCTCTCGTCGATCCTCATGCCGCCACCCGGGCCCCGCCGGCCGCCGCAGCGCCCCGGCCGTAGAAGACCGCGTCGTCGCCGCGCACGAAGCCGGCCAGCACCAGCCCGCAGGCGTCGGCCGTCCGCACGGCGCGCGCGGTGGGCGCCGACACGGCGGCCAGCAGGCCCACGCCCGCGGCCGCAGCCTTGTGCACCATCTCGAAACTGGCGCGGCTGGTGATGGCGACGAAGCCTTCGGCCGGGCGCGCGCCGACGCGCACGATGGCCCCCACGAGCTTGTCGAGTGCGTTGTGGCGACCGATGTCCTCGCGCACCAGCTGCACGGTGCCGTCTGGCGCACACCAGGCAGCCGCGTGGGTGGCACCGGTCAGGGCGTTCAGGGGCTGGCGCTGGCCCAGCTCGCGCACGGCCCGCGCCAGCGCACCGGCCGCCAGCACGGGCGGCTGCACCGCGCCCAGCGGACGCTCCATCTCCGCCCGGCTCTCGACGCCGCACAGGCCGCAGCCGGTGCGGCCGGCCAGTGCCCGGCGACGCTCCCGCAGGGCCCAGCGGCGCGAGGCCGCCAGCTCCAACCGCAGCTCGATGCCCTGCGGCGTGCCTTGCTCCTCCACCCCGTACAGCTCGTCGGCGCGGGCGATCCAGCCCTCGGTGAGCGCGAAGCCCAGCGCGAAGTCCTCCAGGTCGGCCGGCGTGGCCAGCATCACGGCCTGAGAGATGCCGTCGGCCACCAGCGCCACGGGCACCTCGTCGGCCAGCCAGTCGGGCTGCTGCGTCGCGGCGCCTTGGCGCTGCACGCACACCCGGGCCGCCACGGCGCCGGCGGGCGCGGGGGCGCTCATCGCCCGCGCTCCAGTGCCGGCTCGGGGCGCGCCGTGGCCGCGGGCACGATCGCCATGACGCGCGCCACCTGCACCGCCGTCACCTTGTACTCGGGGCAGTTGGTGGCCCAGTCCGAGCTGTCGGTCGTCACCACGTTGGCGCCGCTGCCGGGAAAGTGAAAGGTGGTGTACACGACGCCCGGCTGCAGCCGCTCGGTCAGGCGCGCGCGCAGCGTGGTCTGGCCGGCGCGGCTTTGCAGCGTGACACGGTCGCCATCGCGGATGCCGCGGGCCTCGGCGTCATGGGGGTGCATGTCCAGGCGGTCCTCGTCGTGCCAGACGGTGTTGGGCGTGCGTCGCGTCTGCGCGCCCACGTTGTACTGGCTGAGGATGCGGCCGGTGGTCAGCAGCAGCGGGAAGCGCCGCGTCACCTTCTCGTCGCTGGCGACGAACGGGGTGTTGTGGAAGCGGCCCTTGCCGCGCACGAAGCCGTCCTCGTGCATCACCGACGTGCCCGCCTCGGCCGTGCCGGCGTGGCAAGGCCACTGCACGCTGCCCAGGCGGTCGATCCTCTCGTAGCTCACGCCGGCGAAGCTGGGCGTGAGCGCCGCGATCTCGCGCATGATCTCCTCGGGGTGCGCGTAGCTCATGGGGTAGCCCAGCGCCTGGGCCAGCTTCACCGTCACCTCCCAGTCGGCCAGCCCGGCCAGCGGCGGCATCACGCGCCGCACCCGGCTGACGCGGCGCTCGGCGTTGGTGAAGGTGCCGTCCTTCTCGAGGAAGCTGCTGCCGGGCAGCAGCACGTGGGCGTACTTCGCGGTCTCGTTCTCGAACAGGTCCTGCACGACCACGCAGTCCATGGCGGCCAGCGCGGCGGCCACGTGGGTGGTGTCGGGGTCGGACTGGAGGATGTCCTCGCCCTGGCAGTACAGGCCCTTGAAGCGGCCGGCCAGGGCGGCGTCGAACATGTTCGGGATGCGCAGGCCGGGCTCGGGGCTGAGCGGCACGCCCCAGGCGGCCTCGAAGTCGGCGCGCACGGTGGCGTCGGAGACATGCCGGTAGCCCGGCAGCTCGTGCGGGAAGCTGCCCATGTCGCAGGCGCCCTGCACGTTGTTCTGGCCGCGCAGCGGGTTCACGCCAACGCCCTCGCGGCCCACCATGCCGCAGGCCATGGCCAGGTTGGCGATGGCGATCACGGCGGTGGAGCCCTGGGCGTGCTCGGTGACGCCAAGCCCGTAGTAGATGGCGCTGTTGGGGCCTGCGGCGTAGCGGCGCGCGGCGGCGCGCAGCCCGGCGGCGGGCACGCCGGTGGCGGCCTCAACGGCCTCGGGCGCGTGCTCCGGCCGCGACACGAAGCTGCGCCAGGCCTCGAAACTGGCGCGCTCGCAGCGTTCGGCCACGAAGCCCTCGTTCACGAGTCCCTCCGTGACGATCACGTGCGCCAGCGCGTTCAGAACCGCCACGTTGGTGCCCGGGCGCAGCTGCAGATGGTGCTCGGCCTGCACGTGCGGCGAGCGCACGAGATCGATGCGGCGCGGGTCCACCACGATCAGCGCCGCGCCCTGGCGCCCACCTTTGCGAAGATGGCGCTTCAGGCGCGACGCGAACACCGGGTGCGCGTCGGACGGGTTGGCGCCGATCACCAGCACCACGTCGGCGTGGGCGACGCTGGCGAAGTCCTGGGTGCCGGCGCTGGTGCCGAAGGTCTGGCCCAGGCCGTAGCCGGTGGGCGAGTGGCACACGCGCGCACAGGTGTCGACGTTGTTGGTGCCGAAGGCCGCGCGCACCAGCTTCTGCACGAGGTAGGTCTCCTCGTTCGTGCAGCGGCTGCTGGTGATGCCGCCCACCGCATCGGGGCCGTGCGCGGTCTGGATGGCCTTGAAGCGCGCGGCCGCGAAGGCGATGGCCTCGTCCCACGACACCTCGCGCCAGGGATCGGTGATGCGCTCGCGGATGCGCGGCGCCTTCAGGCGGTCGGGGTGGGTGGCGTAGCCCCAGGCGAAGCGGCCCTTCACGCAGGCGTGGCCCTCGTTGGCCTTGCCGTCCTTCCAGGGCACCATGCGCACCACGGTGCTGCCCTTCATCTCGGCCTTGAAGCCGCAGCCCACGCCGCAGTAGGCGCAGGTGGTGGTCACGGCGTGCTCGGCCTGGCCGAGCGCGATGACGCTCTTCTCCTGCAGCGTGGCGGTGGGGCAGGCCTCGACGCAGGCGCCGCAGCTCACGCACTCGCTGCCCATGAAGGCCTGATCCTGCCCGGGCGAGACGCGGCTGTCGAAGCCGCGGCCCGAGATCGTCAGCGCGAAGCTGCCCTGCACTTCCTCGCAGGCGCGCACGCAGCGGCTGCAGACGATGCACTTGGACGGATCGTAGGTGAAGTACGGGTTGGACTCGTCCTTGGCCACCTGCGTGTGGTGCGCGCCCGCCGCCGCGCCCACGCCGTAGCGAACGGCGCGCAGGCCCACGGCGCCGGCCATGTCCTGCAGTTCGCAGTTGCCGTTGGCGCTGCAGGTCAGGCAGTCCAGCGGGTGGTCGGAGATGTAGAGCTCCATCACGCCGCGGCGCAGCTCGGCCAGCCTGGGCGTCTGCGTGCGCACCACCATGCCGGGCTCCACCGGCGTGGTGCAGCTCGCGGGGTAGCCTCGGCGGCCCTCGACCTCCACCAGGCACAGGCGGCAGCTGCCGAAGGGCTCCAGGCTGTCGGTGGCGCACAGCCTGGGCACGCGCACGCCGGCCTCGACCGCCGCGCGCATGACCGAGGTGCCCGCCGGCACGCTGACGGCGTGGCCGTCGACCTGCAGCGTGACCGCGGTGTCGCTGGCGCGAGCAGGCGTGCCGTGGTCGGTGTGGAGGGCGTGGATCGGCAGCATCGGGCGCTCCTTCACGCGGCCGGCAGGCCGAAGTCCTCGGGGTGGTGGGCCAGCGCCGACAGCACCGGGTTGGGCGTCATGCCGCCCATGGCGCACAGGCTGCCGTAGGTCATGGTGTCGCACAGGTCGCGCAGCAGCTGCAGCTGCTCTTCCCTGGCTTGGCGGTCCGCGGCGGCCACGAGGCGGTCGATCACCTCCACGCCACGCGTGCTGCCGATGCGGCAGGGCGTGCACTTGCCGCAGCTCTCCACGGCGCAGAAGGCCATGGCGTAGCGCGCGAGCCGGTCCATGCGGGCGGTGTCGTCGTGCACGACGATGCCGCCGTGGCCCACGGTGGCGCCGATGGCTGCATAGGCCTCGTAGTCCAGCGGCACGTCCCAGTGCTGCGGCGCCACGTAGCTGCCCAGCGGCCCGCCCACCTGGATGGCCTTGACCGGGCGCCCGCTGCGCGTGCCGCCGCCGAAGCCGAACACCAGCTCGCGCAGCGTGTGACCGAAGGGCAGCTCCACCAGCCCGCCGTGCTTCACGTTGCCGGCCAGCTGGAAGGGCAGCGTGCCGCGCGAGCGGCCGCTGCCCAGCGCCGCGTGGGCGGCGGCTCCCTGCGCCAGCACCTGCGGCACGCTGGCCAGCGTGACGACGTTGTGCACCAGCGTCGGCTCGCCGAACAGGCCCGCCACGGCCGGCAGCGGCGGCTTGGCGCGCACGATGCCGCGCTTGCCCTCCAGGCTCTCGAGCAGTGCCGTCTCCTCGCCGCAGACGTAGCTGCCGGCGGCCTTGCGCAGGTGCACGCGGAAGGCGCGGCCGCTGCCGGCCACGCTGTCGCCCAGCCAGCCTGCGGCGGTGGCGCGCGAGACGGCTTCCTGCAGCGTGGCGATGGCATCGGGGTATTCCGAGCGCACGTAGATCCAGCCTTCCTCGGCGCCGACCGCGAGGCCCGCGATGGCCATGCCTTCGAGCAGCGCGTAGGGGTCGCCCTCCATCAGCATGCGGTCCGAGAAGGTGCCGCTGTCGCCCTCGTCGGCGTTGCAGACCACGTGCTTGCGCGCCCCGGCCGCGCCGCGCACCGTGCGCCACTTGATGCCGGCCGGGAAAGCCGCGCCGCCGCGGCCGCGAAGGCCGCTGGCCAGCACCTGCTCCACCACGGCGGCGCCGTCCTGCGCCAGCGCGGCGCGCAGGCCGGCCCAGCCGCCGTGGGCCTCGTAGTCGGCCAGCGAAAGCGGGTCCGTCACGCCGACGCGCGCGAAAACCTCGCGCCGCTGCGCCGCGAGGTAGGGGATGAGCTCGACGCGCCCGAGCGCCAGCGCATGCGCCCCGCCGTGCAGCACCCCGGCGTCCAGCAGCGCCGGCACGTCGGCGGCCTGCACGGGGCCGTAGGCCATGCGGCCGGCGGGCGTGGCCACCTCCAGCAGCGGCTCCAGCCAGAACAGCCCGCGCGAGCCATTGCGCACCACCTCCAGCGCCAGCCCGCGGCGCGCCGCCTCCACCACCAGTGCCGCGGCGGTGTCGTCGGCACCGAGCGCCCGCGCGGCGCTGTCGCGCGGCACGTAGAGGGTGATGCGGCTCACCTGCCGCCCTCCAGCCCCGCCAGCAGCGCCTGCAGCCGCTGCGGCGTGAGCCGCACATGCAGCCGGCCGTCCAGGCTGGCTGCGGGCGCGGTGGCGCACAGGCCCAGGCAGTACACGGCCTCGAGCGTCACGGCGCCGTCGGCGCGGGTCTGCCCGGTCGCGCAGCCCAGCTGCCGCTCGGCCGCCGCCGACAGTTCGTCGCCGCCACAGGCCTGGCAGGCCTCCGCGCGGCACAGCTGCAGCACGTGGCGGCCGGCGGGCTGGCGGCGGAAGTGGTGGTAGTAGGTGACGACGCCGTGCACCTCGGCCCGGCTGAGGTTGAAAACCCCGGCCAGCACGGCCACGTCGGCATCGGCCACGAAGCCCAGCGCGTCCTGCACCGCGTGAAGCGCCGGCAGCAGGCCACCGCGCTCGTCCCCGTGGGGCCGCGCCAGGGCCCGCACCTGCTCGGCCCGGTCGGCCTCGGAAGCCGGGCCGGCATAGGCTCCCGAATGCATAGCACTGGACAACATGGCCGCGAGGATAGGTGCGGCCAAGTGTTTGCCGCAATATGATCGGGCCGCCTCATTTCACCGGCTGTGCACAGCCGGTTTTGATGTTCCCCGTGTACCGCGTCGGCATCAGCCCCACCTGGACCATCCGCCGCGACGGCGCCGCCGCCCCGCTGGGCGCCCGCGTCGTCGAATTGCTCGTGGGCGTGGCCGAGCAGGGCAGCCTGGCCTCGGCCTGCACCGCGCAGGGCGTGAGCTACCGCCATGCCTGGCAGCTGCTGCGCGAGGGCGAGACCCTGTTCGGGCAGCCCCTGGTCCGCATGACGCGCGGCAAGGGCTCGCTGCTCACGCCGCTGGGCGAGCGCCTGGTCTGGGCGCAGCGCCGCGTGCAGGCGCGGCTGGCACCCGTCCTGGACTCGCTGGCCTCCGAGATCGGCTCGGAGATCGAGAAGCTGCTGGCCGAGGGGCAGCACCGCCTGCGCATCCACGCCAGCCACGGCTTCGCGGTGCAGGCGCTGCACGAACGCCTGGCCGGAGCCGGCGTCGCGCACGAACTGCGCTACTGCGGCGGCGCCGAGGCGCTGGCCGCGCTGGCCGCAGGGCAGTGCGACATCGCCGGCTTCCACGTGCCACTGGGTCGCTTCGAGCCCGCGGTGCTGGCGCACTACCGGCCATGGTTGCAGGCACGCTCTCTGCGCCTGGTGGCGCTGGCCACGCGCCGCCAGGGCCTGATGCTCGCGCCGGGCAACCCGCGCCGCATCGACGGCGTGGCCGACCTCGCCCGGCCCGGGGTGCGCTTCATCAACCGCCAGCCCGGCTCGGGCACGCGGGTGCTGCTCGATCTGCTGCTGGCCGAGGCCGGCCTCGCAGCCGCGCAGCTGCGCGGCTACGAGCAGTGCGAGTTCACGCACGCCGCGGTGGCCGCCTTCGTGGCCAGCGGCATGGCCGACGCCGGCCTCGGCGTGGAAGTGCCGGCGCGACGCTTCAAGCTGGAGTTCCTGCCCCTGGAACAGGAGCGCTACTTCCTGCTGGCCGACGAGCGCACGCTGGCCTCCGAGCCCGTGCAGCCGGTGCTGCAGGTGCTCGCCAGCGAAGCCTTCCGCGACGAGGTGGATGGGCTCCCCGGCTACCGCGCGCGCGACACGGGCCGCGTGTTCACGTTCGAGGAGGCCTTCGCCAGCGCCGCCGCCCCGGCGCCGGGGCGGCCCCGGCGCCGCCGGATCGCTTAGCCTCACCGCACCGCACACTGCCCTGCCCGCCGACGCCGCCCATGAGCCCACTTCCTCCGCCCCAACGCTGGCTGCCGCCCGACGACCCGCTTCGCCAGCGCCTGCACGACGAGGCGCACGCGCGGCCTTCCGCGCGGCTGCGGGTGCCGGCGCTGGTGCTGTACCTGGCGGTGCGCCACGACGG
>JBKDQY010000300.1:0-29804 GCA_046341655.1 Betaproteobacteria bacterium
CCGATGAGCGAGCTGGTGCAGCGCTACACCGCCAGCGTGGGCTTCGACCGGCGCCTCTGGCGCGCCGACATCGACGGCAGCCTGGCGCACGCCGAGATGCTGGCCGCGCAGGGCGTGATCGGCGCGCAGGACCTCGCCGACATCCGCCGTGGCATGGCGCAGATCGCCGACGAGATCGAGAGCGGGCGCTTCGAGTGGAAGCTCGAGCTCGAGGACGTGCATCTCAACATCGAGGCCCGCCTGACGGCGCTGGTGGGCGACGCGGGCAAGCGGCTGCACACCGGCCGCAGCCGCAACGACCAGGTGGCCACCGACGCGCGGCTGTGGCTGCGCGGCGAGATCGACCAGCTCGCGCCGCTGCTCGCGCAGATGCAGCGCGCCCTGGTGGAGCTGGCCGCGCGCCACGCCGGCACCGTGATGCCCGGCTTCACGCACCTGCAGGTGGCGCAGCCGGTGAGCTTCGGCCACCACCTGCTGGCCTACGTGGAGATGTTCGCGCGCGACGCCGAGCGCCTGGCCGACGCGCGCAGGCGCGTGAACCGCCTGCCGCTGGGCGCCGCCGCGCTGGCCGGCACCAGCTACCCGCTGGACCGCGAGCGCGTGGCGCGCACCCTGGGCTTTGACGGCGTGTGCATGAACAGCCTCGACGCGGTGAGCGACCGCGACTTCGCCATCGAGTTCAGCGCCTGGGCCGCCATCACCATGGTGCACGTGTCGCGGCTGGCCGAGGAACTGGTGCTGTGGATGAGCCAGAGCTTCGCCTTCATCGACCTGGCCGACCGCTACTGCACCGGCAGCTCCATCATGCCGCAGAAGCGCAACCCCGACGTGGCCGAGCTGGCGCGCGGCAAGACGGGCCGCGTGGTGGGCCATCTGGTGGGCCTCATCACGCTGATGAAGGGCCAGCCGCTGGCCTACAACAAGGACAACCAGGAGGACAAGGAGCCGCTCTTCGACACCGTCGACACGCTGGCCGCCACGCTGCGCATCATGGCCGAGATGGTGGGCGGCATCGTCGTCAAGCCCGAGGCCCTGCGCCGCGCCGCGATGCGCGGTTACGCCACGGCCACCGACCTGGCCGACTACCTGGTGAAAAAGGGCCTGCCCTTCCGCGACGCCCACGAGGCCGTGGCGCACGCGGTGAAGGTGGCGCTGGGCCGGGGCGTCGATCTGTCGGAGCTCTCGCTGGCCGAGCTGCAGGCCATCGACCCGCGCATCGGCGACGACGCCTTCGGCGTGCTCACGCTCGAGGGCTCGCTGAACGCCCGCAACGTGCTGGGCGGCACGGCGCCGGCGCAGGTGCTGGCCCAGGTGGAGCGGCACCGGGCGCGGCTGGGCTGAACGCGCGGCTAGGCCCGAAGCCGACAGGCGCACGGGCCGACCGCGACGGGATTGCACACACGGGCCCGTGCACGCCCGGGCATGGGATGGCTCCCCCAGACCGGGTGTGCCCCGCCGGGCCGGCGGGGCCAGGCCTTCGAATCGCGCGCCTTCGTCGACGGCGCCGCGCTGCCCACCCCTAGCCCGTGGCGTGGCGCAGGGCGCACTGAGCGGCGCAGTCTGGAGCACTTCGGCAGGGAAAGGCAAGCGTGGCCCCGCGGATGCCCGGAGCTCGGAGGACGGCGACTTCCGACGCCTGACTGTACCGCTTGCCCGGTCTACTGTATTGGTGTACAAATACACTATACATCGTCGACCGGGACCCGCATGGCCGACGCGGCGGGAACGCCCAGCCCCCCTCCCTCACCGAGACTCTCACCATGAAGACAGTCTTCTCGAAGCTCGTTCTGGCCCTGGTCCTGTGTGCCGGCTGGCCGGTTGGCGCCCAGGCGCGAACCGACTGCCCCCCGCTGCCGCAGCAGCCCAGCCCGGCGCAAGTCGCCGAGGGCCTGCGCAACGCCAAGGACCGCGGGGCCTTGTGGTCGATCAGCAAGGATGGCCGCACGAGCTACCTCTATGGCACCCTGCACGTGGGCAAGCTGGACTGGGCCTTCCCGGGCCCCAGGCTCACGCAGGCATTGCGCGAGACCCAGGTGCTGGCCCTCGAACTCGACCCTACCGACCCGGGCCTCCAGGCAGAGATGCAGCAGGCCGCGGTCGGGGCGGGCAGGGTCGCGCTCGGCCCTGCCGATCAGGCCCGGCTAGACGCCCAGGCCGACGCCGCCTGCCTGCCACGCGAGGCGCTGCGACACCTGCACCCCCTGATGCAGGGCATCGCCTACATCGCCCTGTCGGGTCGCCGCGACGGGCTCGACCCCGCGTTCGGCCAGGAGTTCACGCTGATCGGCTTCGCCCGGGCCGTCCAGCGGCCCGTGGTCGCGCTCGAGTCGATGAGCGCGCAGATGTCGGCGCTGCTGCCGCGCCATGCGGAAGCCGCTCGCGAGAGCTTCGAGCGCTTGCTGGGCGAGTTGGAGAGCGGCAAGGCCCGCGCGCAACTGCTCCGCACCAGTCGGGCCTGGGCCGAAGGCGACCTGGACGCGGTGGGTTCCCTGGAGGTCTTGTGCGCCTGCCAGCCCACGCCCAAGGAGCGCGAGCTGGCACGCCGGTTGAACGACGAGCGCAACCCGAACTTGGCGCTGCGCATCGCCAGCGAGCACGCGAAGGGCCGGCCCATCCTGGCGGCCGTGGGTCTACTCCACATGACGGGGCCGATGGCGATCACCACGCTGCTCGCACAGGAGGGCTTCGAGGTCCGGCGCATCCCCTACTGAGCAGCCCCAGGTCCGGGCTGCGCCCGGCCCATCCCCTCATGCCAGTCCTCGACGATGCAGCGCTGCGGGGGCCCTGCGGTCACGCCACGGGGCGACTGAACGCACGCCAGCGAGGAGCGTCGACCGGTCACGGCACCCGCCGCACAATCCTGCGGTTCCCGCTAGATGGAGTCCCATGAAGCAAGCCGTGCGAGCGGTCCCCTTGGGCCAATCAAGGCCGGCGGCCGCCGCACCGCGGCGCAGCCCGCAGCGGCTGGACCTGGCCGCAGCAGCCGCAGCGCTGCTGCTGACGGCCTGCTCGCGCCCGGGCGATCAGGCCGCGCCGCCCGCCGCCGGCGAGCCCTCGGCGGCCGTGCGGCAGGCCCACGCCGAGGCCGCGCGCCGGCTGGCCGCGATCGAGTCGCGCAGCACCGCCGAGGCCGACGCGCGCCGCGGCTTCGTGGCTGCGCCCCGCGGCCGCGTGCTCGACGCGCAAGGCCGCGTGATCTGGGACTTCGACGCCTTTGCGTTTGTCGAGGGCGCCGCGCCGGCCACCGTGCACCCGGGCCTGTGGCGGCAGGCGCGGCTGAACAACCAGGCCGGGCTGTTCAAGGTGGTCGACGGCGTGTGGCAGCTGCGCGGCTTCGACCTGTCGCACATCACGCTCATCGAGGGACGCAGCGGCTGGATCGTCGTGGACGCGCTCACCTCGCGCGAGGCCGCCGCGGCCGCCATGGCCTTCGCGCGCCAGCACCTGGGGCCGCGGCCGGTGTCGGCGCTGATCTACACGCACAGCCACATGGACGCCTTTGGCGGTGCGCTGGGCGTCGTCACGGCCGAGGAGGCGCGCGAGCGCGCGCTGCCGGTGATCGCGCCACAGGGCTTCATCGAGGAGGCCACGAGCGAGAACCTGCTTGCCGGCACCGCCATGGGCCGGCGTGCCGCCTACATGTACGGCAGCCGGCTGCCGCCGGGCCCGGCCGGGTTGGTGGACAACGGCCTGGGCAAGGCGGTGGCCCTCGGCCAGGCCGGGCTGGTGCCGCCCAACCGCATCGTCAGCGAGCCGCGCCAGGAGATGACGGTCGACGGCGTGCCGATGGTCTTCTTCAACGTGCCCGGAGCCGAGGCACCGGCCGAGCTGATGCTGTGGCTGCCGCAGCAGCGCGCCTTCGGCAGCGCCGACATGATGGTGCACACGCTGCACAACCTGTACACGTTGCGCGGCACCAAGGTGCGCGACCCGCTGCTGTGGGCACGCTACCTCGACGAGTCGCTGGCCGTCGCGGGGCAGGCCGAGGTGGTGTTCAACCAGCACACCTGGCCGGTGTGGGGCCGCGAGGCGATCCGCGAGTTCATCGTCAAGCAGCGCGACGCCTACCGCTACATCCACGACCAGACCGTGCGCCTGATGAACGCCGGCCGGACGGCGCCCGAGATCGCCGAGACGCTGACGCTGCCGCCGGCCCTGGACGAGCACCTCGGCGTGCGCGGCCACTACGGCACGGTGCGCCACAACGCCAAGGGGGTGGTGCAGTTCTACCTGGGCTGGTTCGACGCGCACCCGGCCAACCTCGACCCGCTGCCGCCGGTGGAGGCGGGCCGCCGCTACGTGGCGCTGGCCGGCGGCCCGGCGGCACTGCTGGCGGCGGCCCGCAAGGCCCACGACGCGGCCGACTACCGCTGGTCGGCCGAGCTGCTGAAGCACCTCGTCTACGCCGAGCCCTCCAACGCCGAGGCGCGCGAGCTGCTCGCGCGCAGCTTCGAGCAGATGGGCTACTTGGCCGAATCGGCGCCCTGGCGCAACTTCTACCTCACGGGGGCGCTGGAGCTGCGGCAGGGGCCGCCGCGGCAGGGCGTGGCGCGCGAGACGGTGCTGGACGTGCTCCGCCACGCGCCCACCGAGCGGCTGCTCGGCGCGATGGCCGCGGCGCTCGACGGCCCCAGGGCGGCCGAGGCGGCCCTGAAGATCAACCTCGTGTTCACCGACCGCGGCGAGAGCCACGTGCTGTGGATCGAGAACGCGGTGCTGCACCACCGCCGCGCGCCGCCGGCCGACGACGCCGACGCCACGCTGACCGTGACGCACGCGCTGTTCGTGCAGATGCTGGTGGGGCGCGCCGGCGCCAAGGAACTGCTGCTGTCGCCCGAGGCCCGCATCGGCGGCAGCGCGCTGGCGCTGGGGCGCTTCTTCGGGCTGCTCGAGATGGCGCCGGGCAACTTCCCCATCGTCACGCGCTGAGCGCCCCCGGGGCCGGCTTGACCCGCGCCGAGCGGCGCAGCGCCGTGAAGACGCCGAACTCCCAGGAGCGCAGCCCCACCATCAAGGTGTAGCCGTCTCGCTGGGCCGCAGGGAGTCTCGAGTCCTGGGTCTGCAGCCGTGCCAGCTCGGTGCCGAGCTGGCGCCCGCGCTGCACCATCTCGCGCGCGGAGGCCTCCGACAGGCGCGCCGGCTGGCACATCACCACTTCGCCTTCGCCACCGAAGCGGCCGGCGAAGTAGTCGGGCACCACGTGGCTGCGCAGGTACTGCTGCGCCGGCCCGTCGGCCCGCCAGTGAAACGACAGCGCCACCTTCAGGCGGTAGCTGTTGTCGGGTCGCAGCAGGATGAGGCCCAGGCGGTCGAGCTTGACGAGCAGGCGAATGCACTCGGCCTCGGTCAGCTCGTAGGTCTCGACAATCTGCGCCAGCGTCCACTGTCCGAGGCAGCAGATGGCCATCAGCAGCAGGCGCGGATCGGCCACCAGCGAGCGCTCCTGCGCCAGCGTGAGCGTGTCCACGCGCGGCGCACGGTCGGCCGCTTCGCGCAGCACCTCGTCCATCGCGAGGTCGGCGGCCTTGCAGATGCGAGCCAGGCGCCCGAGCGACATGTCCTTCTGGCCGAACACGCGCTTCATGCTGCTCTCGCTCATGCCGATGCGGGCGGCCAGCTCCTTGTAGGTGATGCGGGCGGCGCGCAGCCGCGTGCGCAGCACCTGCACCACGATCTCCGGGGAACTCATCACTGGGTCTCCTTCATCCCAAAAGGTATCGTAATCCGATACCTGGCGGCCATCCCGGCGCGACATCGTTCATGAAACTGGAACTCCCTGGGTCGCATGGGCAGACTGCGGCTCCATTGCAGGCAGAAGGCTCTGCCGGTAATCGAACCCCCAACCCATCGACTCGAGGAATCCATGCAAGCTAAGTCCATCCCCCTGGTCATCGCGTTCGCCGCCGCCGCGGCAGGTCTCAGCGCCCCCGCGGCGGCCAAGGGACCCGAGGTCGGCGACATCTATGCGGGCGTCACGCTCGGGGTTGCCGCCATCGCCCCCAAGGGCCTGGAGCTCGACGTCGACAAGCGTGCCGAAGGCCGCCTGAGCGGTGGCCTGTTCGTGGGCGCGCACATCGGCGCGTTGCCCATCGGCAGCGGCTGGCCGCTGGCCGTGGAGCTGGGCTACCAGAACATCGCCCGGCACAAGGCCACCTACAAGACGGCCAGCGGCGCCCGCAGCGAGCTCACGGCCAGCGGCAGCAGCACCACGCTGGCGCTGAAGCTCGACGCGCCGATCACCGAGCGCTTCGGCCTGTACGGCAAGCTGGGTGTGGCCCACAACAAGGTCGACGGCTCGACGCCAGCCGGCCAGCCCGTCATCGACATCGACGGCTCGAGGAACGGCCTGCTGACCGCCTTTGGCCTTCAGTACCGCTTCGATGCGCCGGTCACTCTGCGGGCGGAGCTGACAAACTTCGGCAATTCATCCGCCAAGTCGAACGCGGGCGGCCTCTCGGTCGGCCTGGCCTACCGGTTCTGACCGGGCCCTGCGGACGGTCCATCGCGAGGGGCCGGGACATGCCCGGCCCCTCGCGATCAAGCTGCCATCGGCACCAGGAAGTCGCGCGAGATGCCCACGCCCAGGTCGCCCACCCGGTCGAGGAACTGCGTGAGGTAGGCGTGCAGGCCGGTGGCCAGGATCTCGTCGATGCGGCCGTAGCGCAGGTCGCTCTGCAGCCGGCCGGCACGGCGCAGCGTCTCGTCGCTGTGCTGGTTGGCCACCAGCCGCAGGTTGGCCACCGCGTCGTTCATGCAGGCCGCCAGCGAACGCGGCATGTCCGGGCGCAGGATCAGCAGCTCGGCCACCCTTTCCGGGCGGATCACGTTGCGGTAGACCTTGCGGTAGATCTCGAAGCCGGAGACGGATCGCAGGATCGCGCTCCAGTGGTAGAAGTCCACCTCCTGCTGCTCCTTGCTGCCGTCGGGGCCGAAGTAGTCGCCGCCGGCCAGGGCCTGGAACTTCACGTCGAGCAGCCGCGCGGTGTTGTCGGCACGCTCCAGGAAGGTGCCGATGCGCAGGAAGTGCAGCGCCTCGTCCTGCAGCATCGTGCCCACCGTGACGCCGCGGCTGAGGTGGCTGCGGAACTTCACCCACTCGAAGAACGCGCCGGGGTCGCGCTCGAACTCGCCGGCCTTGAGCATGCGGTTGAACTCGAGCCAGGTCTGGTTCTGGGTTTCCCACACTTCGGTGGTCAGCGCACCGCGCACCGCGCGCGCATTCTCGCGCGCCGCGCGCAGGCAGTTCCAGATGCTCGAGAGGTTGCCCTCGTCGCGCACCATGAAGTCCATGACGCTGCGCGCATCGATCTGCCGGTGCTGCTGGCTGTAGGCCCAGGTCAGCTCGCTGATGCTCAACAGGCCGCTCCAGCCGGCCAGCGCGGTGTCGGCGCTCTGCGGCAGCAGCGAGGTCTGGTAGTTCACGTCGAGCATGCGCGCGGTGTTCTCGGCGCGCTCCATGTAGCGCGCCATCCAGAAGAGGTGGTCGGCAGTCCGGGACAGCATGACGATGGTCCTCCTGACCCTTCGAGCACCCAGGTGTCCTTGGTGCCCCCGCCCTGCGCCGAGTTGACGACCAGCGAACCTTCCTTCAGCGCCACGCGCGTGAGGCCGCCGGGCACCGTCTGCACGGCCTTGCCCGAGCTCAGCACGTAGGGACGCAGGTCGATGTGGCGCGGCGCGATACCGGACTCAACGAACGTGGGGCAGGTCGACAGCGCCAGCGTGGGCTGTGCGATGTAGTTGGCCGGGTTGGCCTCGAGCACGGCGCGGAACGCGGCGATCTCGGCCCTGCTTGCCGCCGGCCCCACCAGCATGCCGTAGCCGCCGGCGCCGTGCACCTCCTTGACCACCAGCTCGTGAAGGTGGGCCAGCACGTAGGCGAGGTCGTCCGCCTCGCGGCACAGCCACGTGGGCACGTTGTTCAGGATCGGCTTCTCGCCGAGGTAGAACTCCACCATCTTCGGCACGTAGGGGTAGATGCTCTTGTCGTCGGCGATGCCGGTGCCGATGGCGTTGGCCAGCGTGATGTTGCCGGCGCGGTACACGTCCAGCAGCCCGGCGCAGCCCAGCGTGCTGTCGGCGCGGAAGGCCCGCTGGTCCAGGAAGTCGTCGTCGACGCGGCGGTAGATCACGTCCACGCGCTTCGGGCCCTGCGTGGTGCGCATGTAGACGAAGCCGTCCTTGACGAAGAGGTCCTGCCCCTCGACCAGTTCCACGCCCATCTGCTGCGCCAGGAAGGCGTGCTCGAAGTAGGCGCTGTTGTACATGCCGGGGGTGAGCACCACCACCGTGGGCTCGTTGACGCCGCCCGGCGAGACGGCGCGCAGCGTCTCCAGCAGCAGGTCGGGGTAGTGCGCCACCGGCTCGACGCGGTGCATGCTGAACAGCTCGGGGAACAGCCGCATCATCATCTTGCGGTTCTCGAGCATGTAGCTCACGCCGCTGGGCACGCGCAGGTTGTCCTCCAGCACGTAGTACTCGCCGCCTTGGCCCGTGTCGGCGCGCACGATGTCGATGCCGCTGATGTGCGAGTAGACGCCGCCGGGCACCGCCACGCCCATCATCTCTTTGCGGAACTGGGCGTTGTTCAGCACCTGCTCGGCCGGCACGACGCCGGCCTTCAGGATCTCCTGGCCGTGGTAGACGTCGTCGATGAAGCGGTTGAGCGCCGTCACGCGCTGGCGCAAGCCCTCCTCCATGCGCCGCCACTCGGCGCCGGGGATCACGCGGGGGATCAGGTCGAAGGGGATCAGGCGCTCGGTGCCGGCGCCGTCTTCATCCTTCGCGCCGTAGACGGCGAAGGTGATGCCGACGCGGCGGAAGATCATCTCGGCCTCGGCGCGGCGCGAGCGCATCACGTCGGCCGGCTGGCGCCTGAGCCAATCGGCGTAGACCTCGTACTGCGGCCTCACGGCGCCCGCGGCGGTGTTCATCTCGTCGAAGGCCGGTTTCATGATCCGGTGTTCTCCATCGGTGACGGGGTTAGCAACTCGCGGGCCTGCCCGGCGCGGTCGAGGCGGCGCGTGCTCACGCCCACGGCCAGCGTGTGGTGGCCGCCGCCGCGGATCACGCCGCGCAGCGGCGTGACGTCGCCGAAGTCGCGGCCGACGGCCACCCGCACGTGGCCGCTGCCGGGCACGCAGTCGTTGGTGGGGTCGAGGTCGAGCCAGGCGTCGTCGGGGCCCCCGGCGCCGGCCGGCACCCCGGGCGTGCCCGGGCACCACAGCTGGACCCAGGCGTGCGAGGCGTCGGCACCCAGCATCGCGGTGCCGGCCTGCAAATCGCCGGGGCCGGCCGCGGCGGGGGCGTGCGTGAGCAGGTAGCCGCTCACGTAGCGCGCCGGCAGTCCGACGGCGCGCAGCGCGCCGGCCAGCAGGTGGGCGAAGTCCTGGCAGACCCCGCGCCGCTGCCGCAGCACCTGCTGCAGCGGCGTGTCGACGTCGGTGCTGCGGCTCTCGTAGGCGAACTCGGCGTGCAGCCGGTGCATCAGCGCCAGCGCGGCCTCGGCCACCGGGCGGCCAGGCGTGAACAGGCCCGTGGCGAGTTCGTGCAGCGCCGGCAGCCGCGGCACGAAGGGCGAAGGCAGCGCGAACTCGGCCGCCGGCACGAAGGGCGCCCGTGCCACGTAGCGCACGCGCGCGGCCAGGTCGCCCCAGGGCGGCGAGGCCTCGGGCCGCAGCGCCGCGAAGCGCGGCCACACCGCGACGCGGCTGGTGGCCACCACCGTGAGCCGGTCGTGCGGCTGCACGAGCTCGAAGTGACGCTGGGCGTTGCCCCAGGCGTCGGTGCCGTCGCGCGCCTGCGCGGGCCCCGGGCTCACGTCGAGCACGAAGCCGTCCAGCCGCTGGTGTGCGTCGGCGAGCGGCTGCAGGTGCGCGAGGTGGTGCGCCAGCGACACCGGCGCTGCGTAGGCGTAGCGCGTTTCGTGGCGCACCTCCAGCAGCGTCGGGGCAGGGGCCGGCATGGCGGGCTCCGTCATCCGATGCGCTTCTCGGCGCCGTGCGCCAGGGTGAAGTAGCGGTCGCCGATGCGGTCGGCCAGCGTGTGGCCAGCCTGCAGCAACGCGGCTGACAGCACCCGCAGCGCGTCGGCGGTGGCCGCCACCGGCTCGCCTTCCAGCGCGCGGAGCTGGTCCAGCGAAAGGCCCGCCCCCTCGGGCGGCAGCAGCGCCAGCAGCGGCCCGTGCGACTCCGCCGGGCCGGGCAGCTTGCGCAGCTCGGTGCGAAGCCGGCGCAGCACGCCGGCGAAGGCCCGCGGGTTGGCGCTGTCCAGCACCAGCACGTCGGCCAGCGCCAGCAGGTCCTCGTGGCGCTGGTAGCGGGCGCGGAAGGTGATGATGCTGTCGAACTGCTCCAGCAGCAGTTCCACGCCGGCCACGTGGGCCAGCGCGCCCAGCGGCGACTGCGCGTCGGACGCCCCCAGGAAGGCCTGCAGCCGCAATGCCAGGCCCTGAAGCCGCTCGAGCAGCCGGCCCACGGTGAGCAGCCGCCAGCCGTGGTCGCGCGTCATGCGGTCGGTCTGCGCGCCGGTGGCGGCCGCCAGCTGCAGGGCCAGGCGGTCCAGCGCCGGCAGCACCTGCGCCGGCAGGGGCAGCTCGCCGTGCAGCGTCTCCAGCGCGCTGCCGAAGCCCTCGCCCATCTGGCGCACCAGGCTCCACTGCTCGGGCGCCAGCCGCTCGCGCAGCGCCATGGCCGCGCGCTCCAGCGCCTGCAGGTTGTAGGCGACGCTGGTGGCACCATGGGCGTCGCCCAGCGCCGCCAGCACCGCGCGCTCGAAGTGGTGCGGGCTCTGCGCCAGCGTCGGCACGCCGGGCGGCGCCAGCCCCGTGCTCACCGCCAGCTGCGACAGCGCGGCGCGCAGCGGCGCGTCCATCTCGGCGTCGGCGTCGATGCGCATCAGCGTGCTGCGCGCCAGCCGAACCAGCTGCTCGGTGCGCTCGGTGTAGCGTCCCAGCCAGAACAGGTTCTCGCCGGTGCGGCTGCTCACCGGGCGGCGGTGGCCGGCGAGGTCGGCCACGCGCAGGCGCAGCGGCAGCATGCTGAAGGCGTCGACAGGCCCCTCTGTCATCACCCAGGTGTCCAGGCTGGTGCCGCCCCGCTGCATGCTGATGCTGGCGTCCTCGCGGCGGGCCACGCGCGTCATGCCGCCGGGCAACACGTGCCAGCGCGGACGGCCCTCGCGGCCGTCGGCGATGGCGTACACGCGCACCATGGCCGGGCGGGGCGTGACCGCACCGTCGCCCCAGATGGGTGCGCGCGAGAAGCGCAGCCGGCCCTGCACCGTCCAGGCGTCGGGGTCCTCGTGCACGGGCACGGGGCCGCGCTCGCCGTCTGCCGCGGCGGGCAGCCCCAGGTTGTAGGCCTGCGAGGTGCGGCCGCCGCGCGGGAAGGTGCTGCGCACGACCTTGTCGGCCAGCTGCTCGCGCACGTCGCTCCAGGCGGCGGCCTCGCCGCACCACCAGGTGGGCAGGCTGGGCAGCGCGAGCGTCTGGCCCAGCAGCCGCTCGGCTATGCCGGGCAGGAAGCCCTGGATGGCCGGCGTCTCGAGGAAGGCGCTGCCCAGCGCGTTGGCCATCACCACGGTGCCGGCGCGCACCGCCTGCAGCAGCCCCGGCACGCCCAGGGCGCTGTCGGGGCGCAGCTCCAGCGGGTCGCACCAGTCGTCGTCCAGGCGGCGCATCACCCCGTGCACGGGCTCCAGGCCCTCCACCGTCTTCAGGTACAGCCGGTCGCCGCGCACGGTGAGGTCGCCGCCCTCCGCCAGCGGCAGGCCCAGGTAGCGCGCGAGGTAGGCGTGCTCGAAGTAGGTCTCGCTGTAGGGCCCGGGCGTGAGCAGCACCACGCGCGGGTTGGCGTGGCCGGCCACCTGCTGTGCGCGCTGCTCCAGCGCGTCGAGCAGCAGCCGGTAGCTGCTGGCGATGCGCTGCACGCGCAGCGCCGCGAAGGCCTCGGGGAACTGCCGCGCGATGACGAGACGGTTGTGCAGCACGTAGCCCAGGCCCGAGGGGCCCTGCGTGCGCTGAGCCACCAGCCACCAGCGGCCGTCGGGGCCACGCGCCAGGTCGAAGGCGACGATGAACAGGCGCTGCCCGCCGGCCGGCGGCACGCCGATCATGGGGCGCAGCCAGCCCGGATGGCGCAGCAGCAGCGCCGGCGGCAGCAGGCCCTCGTGCAGCAGCGTCTGCGGGCCGTACAGGTCGGCCAGCATGCGCTCCAGCAGCTCGGCGCGCTGCACCACGCCGGCTTCGATGGCCGCCCAGTCGGCGGGCTCGATGATCAGCGGCAGCAGCTGCAGCGACCAGGGCCGCGCCGAGACGCCGCCGCTGCCGCTCTCGGCGAACACGTTGTGCGTGACGCCGTCGAGGCGGATGCGCTGCTCCACCTGGGCCACGCGGCGATCCAGGTCCGCAGCCATCGACACGCCGCCGGCCGGCGCCGGCACCTGGGCCACGAAACGCTGCCAGGCCGGGCGCAGCGCGCCGCCTGAGCCGCGCAGCTCGTCCCACACGCCGGGCTCCGGTGGCAGCGCGTGCGAATCGAACGCATGCGCGGCAGCGCCGGCAGCCATGTCGGGCCCGCCGAAGGGCAGCGACTCCTGGCCGGGCGTGAGGATGGCCGACATCTTGGGTCAGGCGGTTCGAAGGTCCAGCGTGAACGGCAGCTCCAGGCTCGGCCCGGCGCGCTGCACGTTCATCGGCCCTGGCGTGTGTCCCATGCGGAAGAAGCGCGCCAGCCGGCGGCTCTCGGCCTCGTAGGCGTTGACGGGGAACACGTCGTAGTTGCGGCCGCCGGGGTGCGCCACGTGGTAGCGGCAGCCGCCGAGGCTGCGGCCCGTCCAGGTGTCGACGATGTCGAAGGTCAGCGGCGCGTGCACGCCAATCGTGGGGTGCAGCGCCGACGGCGGCTGCCAGGCGCGGTAGCGCACGCCGCACACCGCCTCGCCGACGCGGCCCGTGGGCTGCAGCGGCAGCGCACGGCCGTTGACGGTGACGACGTGGCGGTTGCCGTTCAATCCGGTGGCCTTGACCTCCAGCCTCTCCAGGCTGCTGTCCACATAGCGCACGGTGCCGCCGGGCGCGCCCTCCTCGCCCATCACGTGCCAGGGCTCCAGCGCGTTGCGCAACGTCAGTTCGATGCCGGCCACCTGCACGTCGCCCACCAGCGGGAAGCGGAACGCCAGGTGCGGCGCGAACCACGCGGCGTCGAACGCGAAGCCGGCTTCGGCGAGGTCGGCGATGACGTCCTCGAAGTCCATCTGCACGAAGGTGGGCAGCATGAAGCGGTCGTGCAGCCCGGTGCCCCAGCGCGTCAGGCGCGTGGCGCCGCGGCCGCGGTAGGGCTCGCGCCAGAACCAGGCCACCAGCGCTCGCAACAGCAGCTGCTGCGCCAGGCTCATGCGCGCGTGCGGCGGCATCTCGAAGGCGCGCAGCTCCAGAAGGCCCAGCCGGCCCGCGGGGCCGTCGGGCGAGTACAGCTTGTCGATGCTGAACTCGGTGCGGTGGGTGTTGCCGGTGGCGTCGACCAGCAGGTTTCGGAGCGTGCGGTCCATCAGCCAGGGCGGCAACGGGCCCTGCAGGCCGACCTGCCGCTCGATCTCGCCCAGGGCGATCTCGACCTCGTAGACTTGGTCGCCGCGCGCCTCGTCGAAGCGCGGGTGCTGGCTCGTGGGGCCGATGAACAGGCCGCTGAACAGGTAGCTCAGGCTGGGGTGGTTCTGCCAGTAGGTGAGCAGGCTGGTGAGCAGTTCGGGCCGGCGCAGGAAGGGGCTGTCGGCCGGCGTGGCGCCGCCCAGCACGAAGTGGTTGCCGCCTCCCGTACCCATGTGGCGGCCGTCGAGCATGAACTTCTCGGCACTCAGGCGGCTCTGGTGCGCCGCCTCGTAGAGAAACTCGGTGTGGTCGACCAGCTCGTGCCAGTCGTGCGCGGGGTGGATGTTGACCTCGATGACGCCCGGGTCGGGGGTCACCTGCAGCAGCTTCAGCCGGGGGTCGCGCGGCGGCGGGTAGCCCTCGAGCACGATCTTCACGCCCCGCTCGGCGGCCGTGGCCTCGACGGCGGCCAGCAGCTCGAGGTAATCCTCCAGGAAGCGCAGCGGCGGCATGAAGACGTACAGCACGCCGCTGCCGCCGCCGTGCTCGCGCTCGGCCTTCGGGCCGTTGGCGCGCTGCGGGTCGCGCACCTCCGCGCACAGCGCCGTGCGCGTGACCTCGCCGGCCGACACGAAGCGCGGTGGCACCGTGGCCGCGTCGCGCGGGAAGGCGTGCTCGGGCGAGTGCTCGGTGGTGCCGGCGCCAGCGCCCGCGCCAACGGCGGCGGCCATGCGGTCCACGCCCGGCGCGCCGCCGAAGGCCGCCGTGCCGTCGGCCTGGAAGCCGTCGTGGTCGAGCCCGCCGTCGGCCCCCGCCTGCGCCGCTGGGGCGGCGGCATCGGCCGTGGCGAACTGCGCCTTCACCGCCGCGGCCACGGGCAGCGGCGGCTGCGGCGCGAACGGGTCCTGCGCCAGCGTCCAGGGCTGGTCGCCCTGGGCGGCCCAGGGCAGGCTGTCCAGCGGCAGCCGGTAGCCCATGGGCGAATCGCCCGGGATCAGGTAGAGGCGCTCGTCGCGCACGAACCAGGGCCCGGTCACCCACTGCGGGCCGCCGGTGCCCGTGCGCCACTCGCGCTTGAGCGGCAGCAGCCAGCCCACGGTGGCGTCCAGGCCCTGCCGGAACACGCGCCGCAGGCGCGCGCGCTCGAGCTCGTCGTCCAGCCGCGCGTCGAAGGGGTCGACGTTCACCGGCAGCCGGCGCTCGCGCCAGAGGTAGTACCAGGTGTCCTCGTGGCCGGGCATGACGTGTCGGTCGTCCAGCCCCAGCTTGCGCGTGAGCGTGCGGATGAAACCCTCGGCATCGGCCGCCGTGTAGCGGTGCGTGTCGCGCTCGTCGGCGAACAGCGACGGGTCGCTCCAGCAGGGCTGCCCGTCGGCACGCCAGCCGATGCTCAGCGCCCAGCGCGGCAGCTGCTCGCCGGGGTACCACTTGCCCTGGCCGAAGTGCAGGAAGCCGCCGCGGCCGTAACGCTCGCGCAGGCGGTGCACCAGCCCGGTGGCCAGGCCGCGCTTGGTGGGGCCGAGCGCGTCGGTATTCCACTCGGCCGCGTCGCGGTCGTCGACGGCCACGAAGGTGGGCTCGCCGCCCATCGTGAGGCGCACGTCGCCGGCCCGCAGATGCTCGTCCACCTGGTGGCCGAGCGCGACGATGCGTTCCCACTGCGCGTCGGTGTAGGGCAGCGTGACGCGCGGGCTCTCGTGGATGCGCGTGACCTGCATGTGGTGGCTGAACTCGACCTCGCACTCGTCGACGGCGCCGCTGACGGGCGCGGCGCTGCCGGGCTCGGGCGTGCAGGCCACCGGGATGTGGCCCTCGCCGGCGAGCAGGCCGCTGGTGGGGTCCAGCCCGATCCAGCCGGCGCCGGGCAGGAAGACCTCGCACCAGGCGTGCAGGTCGGTGAAGTCGACCTCGCTGCCGCTGGGCCCGTCCAGCGCCTTGACGTCGGGCTTGAGCTGGATCAGGTAGCCGCTGACGAAGCGCGCCGCCAGCCCCAGGTGGCGCAGCGTCTGCACCAGCAGCCAGCCGGTGTCGCGGCAGGAGCCGCTGGCGTTGGCCAGCGTGACCTCGGGCGTCTGCACGCCCGGCTCCATGCGGATGAGGTAGCGGATGTCCTTCTGCAGGCGCTGGTTCAGCGCCACGAGGAAGTCGATCGTCCGCACCTCGTCGCGCGGGATGCTGTCCACGAACGCCTTGAAGCGCGGCGTCAGCTCGCCCCGGGCCAGGTAGGGCAGCAGTTCCTGGCGGCTCTCGGGGGCGTACTCGAACGGGTAGTGCTCGGCGTGCGGCTCGAGGAAGAAGTCGAACGGGTTGAGCACCGACATCTCGGCCACGAGGTCGACCGTGACCTTGAACTCGCGCGTCTTCTCCGGGAACACCAGCCGCGCCAGGTGGTTGGCGAACGGATCCTGCTGCCAGTTGACGAAGTGCCCGGCCGGCTCGACGCGCAGCGAGTAGCTCAGGATGCGCGTGCGGCTGTGCGGCGCCGGCCGCAGGCGCACCACCTGCGGCGACAGGCCCACCCGCCGGTCGTAGCGGTAGTGGGTGACGTGGTTCAGCGCGACGTGGATGGACACGGAAAGGGCACTCCTGCAGGGCCGGGGGCGGCAGGGGGTGCTTGCAATCTCCGGGCCTGCCTGCCGGGATGATGCCAGCCCGACCCGTGCGCGCCGCTTTCGCCGCCGCCACGCAAACCGGTGCGCGCCGTGGGCCCGGCCGGCCCCGGTGTCGCTCAGTGGCAACAATCCCACTGACGCGTCCGCAGAAAGTTCAGAGGATAGTTCCGCCCGATGCCGACCCCGCCGAACCCCCCAGCGCCGTCCGTGGCGCCTGCGCACCCCGTGGCGCCGCCGGACACCGTCGGCGCCCGCGAGCGCCTGTGGCAGGCGCTGCACGGCCCACGCGGCAGCGGCGAGCCCAACCTGGGCGCCGCGCTGGTCGCGCGCGGGCTGGTGGACCCGGCGCTGCTGGAGCGGGCGCTGCTGGCGCAGAGCCGCTCCACGCCGAGGCCCGCCCTCGGGAAGATGCTGGTGGACGCGGGCGCGCTGACCCAGGCCCAGCTGCAGAAGGCCACGCTGGAGTGGATCGGCGTGCAGGTCGTGGACCCGCGCCTGCTGCCGCCGCAGCCCGAGGCCGTGGCCCGAGTGCCGCCGGCACTGGCCGAGCGCGAGAGCGTGCTGCCGCTGATGCTGCGCGACGACACGCTCGTGGTGGCGCTGCCCGACCCGCTGGACGCTGATCTGCTCGGGCGGCTGCGTTTCCTGACCAACCTGCGCGTGCAGGCCGTGGCCGCCGCGCCCGGCACGCTGCCGGCGGCCGTCGCCAAGGCCTACCGCGCCCGCCGCGACGGCGCACCGGCCGAAGGGCCGGCCGGCAACGGGCAGGACCTGCACAGCCTGGCCGCCGAACTCGGCGCCGGCACGTCGCTGGAGGCCGGCCACGACCTCGCGGCGCTGTCCGAGTCCGACAACACCCTGGTCCGGCTGGTCAACCGCCTGATCGCCGACGCCATCGAGCACCGGGCTTCCGACATCCACATCGAGACCGCGGAGTCGCCGCGGCCGGTGCGCATCCGCCTGCGCATCGACGGTGACCTCGTGCCCTGGCTGGAACTGCCCGCCGCGGTGCGCTTCGCGCTGGTGGGCCGCATCAAGATCATGGCCGAGATGGACATCTCGGAGCACCGCAAGCCGCAGGACGGCAAGATCGACTTCGCGCGCTTCGGGGGCCGGCGGCTCGAACTGCGCGTGGTGGTCGTGCCCACCGCGCGCGGCCTGGAAGACGTGGTGCTGCGGCTGCTGAACAGCACCGACCCCATGCCGCTGGGCGAGATCGGCCTGAGCGAGCCCAACCTGGCGGGCCTGCGAGACCTGATCACCAAGCCCTACGGGCTGATCCTGATCTGCGGCCCCACCGGCTGCGGCAAGACCACCACGCTGCACTCGGTGATGCAAGAGCTGAACACCGACCGGCGCAAGATCTGGACCGCCGAGGACCCGGTGGAGATCACGCAGCAAGGGCTGCGCCAGGTGCAGGTCAACGCCCGCATCGGCTGGACCTTCGCTGCGGCGATGCGGACCTTCCTGCGCGCCGACCCCGACGTCATCATGATCGGCGAGATGCGCGACGAGGAGACCGCGCGCATCGCGGTGGAGGCCTCGCTGACGGGGCACCTCGTGCTGTCGACGCTGCACACCAACTCGGCACCGGAGAGCATCACGCGGCTGCTCGAGATCGGCCTGGACCCGTTCATGTTCTCCGACTCGCTGCTGGCGGTGCTGGCGCAGCGCCTGGTGCGCCGCCTGTGCAAGGCCTGCCGGCAGCCCGAGCCGATGCCGGCCGCGCAACTGGAGACGCTGGTGCGGCTGCACGTGGGCAGCGCCATCGGCGCCAGCGCCGCATCCGAGGTGGACCGCCAGGCGCTGGTGGGCGACTGGCAGCGCCGCCACGCCGGGGCCGACGGCTCGCTGCGCCACTGGCGCCGCGTCGGCTGCCCCCAGTGCAGTGGCAGCGGCTACCACGGGCGACTCGGCCTGCACGAGTTGCTGACCGTGGACGAGCCGCTGCGCGGCCTGATCCGCCGCCGCGCCCCGGCCGCCGAGCTGCAGCGCTGCGGCCTCGGCGAGGGCCGGCGCACCCTGCGCCAGGACGGCATCGACAAGGTGCTGGCCGGCCTGACCGACCTGCCCGAAGTGCTGACCGCCACCAACCAGTGACTGCCCCGAGGAACCTGCCGATGGACGACCTGCACGAAATCGACGCCCTGCTCCGACGCCTGGGCGAGCGCATCGCCGGTGATGCCAGCGCCGCGCTGGCGGCCTTCCCCCCCGACGGCCCCGCGGCACGGACGCTGACGCGGCTGGAGGAACTCGGCGTGCGCCTCCAGGCGCTGGAGCGCGTGGCAGGCGGCCACAGCCGGCAGGCGCCGGAGACCGTCGACCTCGGCATGGCCCTGGTGCAGCTGCGGGCCGAGCGCGCGCACGAGCTGGCGAACCAAGGCCAGCAGCTGGAGGGGCCGGACCAGGGGCTGGACATCCGCATCAGCGCCGGCGTGCTCAAGCAGGCGCTGGACCTCGCGCTCGACCACGCGCTCGCGCTGGGCAGCACCGCTTCGGCCACCGTCGGACTGCACGGGGAGCCGCCGCTGCCTTCCCTGCTGCTGACGGTGCCACTGGGCTTCGACGAGGCCTTCGGCCTGTCGCCCGACAAGCTGGACGAGTTGCACTTCACACTGCTGGGCCTGCTGTGCCGGCGCTGCGGCATCCACCTGGAGCGCGACGTGCAGGCCCACCGCGTGCTGCTGCGCCTAGGCTTCGTGCCGGCGAACTGAGGGCGCAGCCGCCTCAGCGGGCCACAGCCGGCGCCTCGGGCCCGGCCCCGGGGTGGTGCCAGTAGCGGCGCTGCGCCTGACGCGTGCAACGGCCCCGCTGGGTGACCGACGACCACTGCCAGGCGCCGCAGGCGGCGGTGGTGACCACCGGCACGCCGGCCTCGGCGTAGCGCGCCATCACCGCCGGCGACGGATGGCCGAAGCGGCTGCGGTGCGCGGCTTGCACCCCCGCCACGCGCGGCGCCACCGCGGCGATGAAGGCCGACGTGGACGAGGTGCGGCTGCCGTGGTGGGGCACCCACAGCACGGTGCTGGGCAGCCGCGTGGCGGCGCCGCGCACGAGTGCGGCCTCCTGCGGCGCCTCGATGTCGCCGGTCAGCAGCACGCTGGCGTCGCCGGCCTGCACCCGCAGAACGCAGCTCAGCGCGTTGGCGCGCGTGGCCGGCGTGGCGGCTGCCAGCGCGGCGGCGCCGGGGTGCAGCACCTCGAACTCGACGCCGTCCCAGCGCCAGCGCTGGCCGGCCTCGCAAGGCGTGTGCGGCGCCAGCGCGCGCAGCGCATGGCCGTGCTCCAGCGAGCTGCGCAGCGCCCGGACCGGCAGCGCCTGCGCCAGCGAGGCCGCGCCGCCGGTGTGGTCGGTGTCGCGGTGGCTGAGCACGAGTTCGTCGAGCTGACGCTCGCCGAGCGCGCGCAGCAGCGGCACGAGCACGCGCTCGCCGGCATCGACACCGGGCGTGCCCCAGGCGGGGCCGCTGTCGAACAGCAGCGTGTGCGTCGCGGTGCGCAGCACGACGGCATTGCCCTGGCCCACGTCGGCGCCCAGCAGTTCGAAGTGGCCCGGCGGGGGGCGCGCCACCGGCGGCGCCAGCAGGGGCAGCATCAGCGGCAGGGCCAGCGCGCGCAGGCGCCAGGGCCAGGGCAGCACCGCCACCAGGGCGCCGAGCAGGCCCGCCGCCACGGCCCAGGGCGGCGCGGCCGCAGCGTGCCACACGGCCAGCGGCGTGGCGGCCATCCAGGCCAGCACGGCCTCGAGGCCCGCCACGGCCAGGGCACCCAGGCTCCACAGCGGCGGCAGCAGCACCCCCAGCAGCGCCAGCGGCGTGACCAGCAGCGTCACCAGCGGAATGGCCACCAGGTTGGCAGCGAACCCGACCACCGAGAGCTGCTGGAAGAAGATCAGCGACAAGGGCGCCAGCCCCACCGTGGCCACCGCCTGCTGCTGCAGCGCGGCGCGAAGCCAGGGCCAGCGCGGGGCCGGCCCGGCGTCGGCACGCGCCAGCACCGGCCCGCTGGCCGCCAGCAGGCCCACGGCCACGAAGCTCAGCCAGAAGCCGGGCTGCAGCAGCGCCCAGGGGTCGCCGAGCACCACCACCCAGCCTGCCGTGCCCAGCACCGCGGGCAGCGGCCAGCGCCGGGCGAAGTGGCGCAGCAGCACCACGACGGCGATCATGGCCACCGTGCGCTGCGCCGGCACGCCCCAGCCGGCCAGCAAGGCATAGGCCGCCGCGAACAGCAGGCCGGCCCAGCGGCCCGCGACCGGCGCCGGCACGCGTCGGGGTGCGGCCGGATGGCGGCGCCACAGCGCGCCGACGAGGGCGCCGGCCAGCCACGCGAACATGGTCACGTGCAGCCCAGAGATGCTCATCAGGTGGGCCACGCCGGTGTCGCGGAACAGTGCCCAGTCGCCCCGCTCGATGGCCGCCTGGTCGCCCACCGCCAGCGCCGCCAGCACGCCGGCGGCGCCGGCATCGGGCACGCGGGCCTGGATGGCGTCGCGCACGGCCTGGCGCAGGCGTTCCACCGGGTGCGCGGCCGACGCCTGCAGCAGCACGGGCGGCGCGGTGCCGCGGGTGTCGCGCACGCTGCCGCTGGCCCGCAGGCCCTGCTCGAAGAGCCAGAGCTCGAGATCGAAGCCGTGCGGGTTCATCGCCGCGTGCGGCTGCGCCAGGCGTGCCGTGAACTGCCAGCGCTGGCCGGCGCGCACCGGCCGCGGCGGCGCGGCCAGCATGGCGTCGGCCTCCAGCCCGCGCCACCAGCCCAGCGACACGCGGTCCGGCACCTTCACCGGCTGGCCGCGGTGCCAGGCGACCTCGACAGCGAACTCGAAGCGCACACCCTGCAGGCCCTCGCGCGGCAGGCTGGCCACGGTGCCCCGCAGCAGCAGGTCCTGCCCTTCCAGCGCCGCGGGCAGTGCGTCGGCCAGGCGCAAGGCGGCGCGGTGGTGCGTGCTCGCAAAGCCCAGCAGCAGTGCGGCGACGGTGGTGCTGATCGCCCCGATCGCGGGCACGGTCCGTCCCGCACTCGCCCCGGGGCGCGGCCCAGCGCAGGCCCGCCCCGGCACCAGGCCGGCCAGCGCCAGCACCGCCCCCGCCAAGGCCAGCCCGGCCACCGCCTCCGGGGGCCACAAGGCCGGCATCTGCAGCTGTGCTGCCGAACCCAGCACCCAGGCCAGGGCGATGGTGGCCCCCAGGGCCATGCGGCTGGCGGCGCGGGGCATGGCAGTGGCAGCAGGATCGGCCATGCAGGGCCAGTGTAGGATTTGCCCGCTTCCCCGCCGCCCCTCTGGCAGGGGCCCTGCGGGGGCCCTCCGAAGCAGGCCGCCAGGCGCCCCGCTTCGCACCACCCCAGGAAGGATTGCCATGACCCCCCAACAGCGCCTGCAAGCGCTCGGCATCGTGCTGCCGCCCGTGGCGGTGCCCGCCGCCGCCTACGTGCCCTTCGTGCAGACCGGCCCGCTCGTGTTCGTGTCGGGCCACATCGCCAAGCAGGCCGGCAAGGCCTGGGTCGGGCAGCTCGGCCTGACGATGACCACCTCCGAGGGCCAGGCCGCCGCCCGCGCCGTGGCGGTAGACCTGCTGGGCACGCTCAACGCCGCCGTGGGCGGCGACCTCGGCCGCGTGCGGCGCATCGTCAAGGTGCTGAGCCTGGTCAGCAGCACCCCCACCTTCACCGAGCACCATCTCGTCACCAACGGCTGCAGCGAACTGCTGCGCGAGGTCTTCGGCCCCGAGATCGGCGCACACGCGCGCAGCGCCTTCGGCGTGGCGCAGCTGCCCATGGGCGCCTGCGTCGAGATCGAGCTGGTCGCCGAGGTGGCATGACGACGACGTCGCCGGGCCTGGCTTCGCGCCCTGGCCTGCCGCGGCCGCTGCTGTGGGCAGCGATGGTGCTGCTGCCGCTGGCGGCCGTGGGAGCCGCGCTGGTGTCGCAGCACGTGTTCGACATGCAGCCCTGCGCCTGGTGCGTGCTGCAGCGCGTGGTGTTCCTGGCCGTCGCCGGGGTGTCGTTGCCGGCGCTTCTGCTGAAGGGTGCCGTGGCTAGGCGGCTGCTCGCCGCCGCGGGGCTGCTGCTGTCCGGCGCGGGCATGGCCGCGGCGCTGTGGCAGCACTTCGTGTCGGCCGCCAGTGCCAGCTGCAAGCTCACGCTGGCCGACCGCATCGTCGGCGGCCTGGGTCTGGACGGCCTCTGGCCCGAGGTCTTTGCCGCCTACGCCAGCTGCGCCGACGCCGCGGTGAAGCTGCTGGGCGTGTCGTACGAGTTCTACAGCCTGGGCCTGTTCGCGCTGCTGGCGCTGGTGGCGCTGCGGCTTCTGCGCCGCCCGGCCTGAACGGCGCCGGCCAGCGCGAGGCCGGCCAGTGCGAACGTGCCCGGCTCCGGCACCCTGAGCGCCGTGACCAGGAGATCCGGCTGCCCGCTTGCCGCGAGCGCGAAGACCTCGAGCCGGTTGGCCGTCAGCGACGCGTTGGCCATCATGATGTTGGCCAGCACGGCGTGGCTGCTGGTATCGCTGTAGTTGCCGGCCGGGTTGAAAAGGCTCCAGTCGCCGTCGTAGACGATGTTCCACACCGCCAGTTGCAGCGCCGTGGACTCGGCGGCCGTGTCCACGCGGGTGGCGTCGGCCTGCACCCAGGTGAAGAGCCGGCCGAGCCGCTCGGCCACCAGGGTGCCTTCGGGGCGCAGTGCGTCGCCGATGCGCCGGGCCGCGAAGTAGCTCGCGGCATCCTGCAGGGCGTAGCCAGCCACGGGCATGCCTGAGAACGCGACCGGCTCCTCCAGTTCGATGCTGTAGGTGACGAGGCTGGGCGTGTCCAGCACGCCAGCACCGGTGAGCGCGCCCGCCAGGCCGCCGGCAAGGCCGCTGTAGCTGGGCACGCTCGAAGCCCCGCCGGTGGTGCTGGCCACCGCCCCGCCGCTGCCGAAAGCCCACCCGGAGAGGGTGACCACGGCCGCCTGCGCCGTGGACGCGCACGTCAGCACCACTGCGGCCAGCGCCGCGGTGCCCGCGGCTTTGGCCATCGGGGTGTTCATCGGCATCAATGTGCCCGGGGCACGACGGCCCGGCAACACCGCGGCTGCGGGAGTCACCCGGGGCAGCCGGGCGCCGCACACGTGCGGAACTTCACGCCGCCAGCACGCGCATCGGCTTCTTGAAGCCGTCCAGCCGGTGCCCCTTGCGTGCTCGCCGGCCCGCGTGGCCGGCCAGCGCGGCGCCGCGCAGCAGTTCGTCCTTGGGCTTGTCGCCGCGGCCCAGACCCTGCACGCGCAGGGCGTCGGCGCACGGGGCCACGCTGACCAGGGGCGACTTCGCGTCCACGTCCATCAGCGTCAGGCCCTTGCCGCCGTTGGGCTGCAGCTTGAGCTCGTCGAGCCCGAACACCAGCAGCCGGCCATCCAGAGCCAGCGCCGCCACCCGCTGGTGCGCGGGCGCCACCACGGCCGGGGGCAGCAGCTTCTGGCCCGGCTCCAGCGTCAGGAAGGCCTTGCCGCCACGGTTGCGGCCGGCCATGTCGCCGACCCGGGCCAGCAGCCCGAAGCCGCCCGTGCCGGCCAGCAGCAGCGTGGTTTCCGCCGCCCCGGCGAAGGTGTGCGCCACCTGCGTGCCGGCCTCCAGCTCGATGAGCGTGGTGATCGGCACGCCGTCGCCGCGGCCGCCCGGCAGCGTGCTCGCCGGCACGCTGTACACGCGGCCATTGCTGCCGAAGACCAGCACCGTGTCGATGCTGCGGCAGGGGAAGCATCCGTACAGCGCGTCGCCCGGCTTGAAGGCGAGCGCCGCGGGATCGACCTCGTGGCCCTTGAGCGCGCGCACCCAGCCCTTCAGGCTGGCCACCACCGTCACCGGCTCGTCGACCACGCGGATCTCGGCCACGGACTTCTTCTCGGCCTGCACCAGGGTGCGGCGTTCGTCGCCATGCTGCCGCGCGTCGGACTCGACTTCGCGCACCACGGCGCGCCGCAGCGCCGCCGGGCTGGCCAGGATCTCCTCGAGCCGGCCCTGCTGCTGACGCAGCTCACCGAGTTCCTGCTCGATCCGGATGGCCTCCAGCCGCGCCAGTTGGCGCAGCCGGATCTCGAGGATGTCATCTGCCTGCCGGTCGCTGAGCCCGAAACGGGCGATCAGCGCCGGCTTGGGCTCGTCGGCGCTGCGGATGATGCGGATAACCTCGTCGATGTTCAGCAGCACCAGCTGCCGGCCCTCCAGCACGTGGATGCGGTCCAGCACCTTCTGCAGGCGGTGGCGCGTGCGCCTCTCCACCGTGGCCAGGCGGAAGGCGATCCACTCCGCGAGGATCTGGCGCAGGCTCTTCTGCACCGGCCGGCCGTCGCGGCCCACCACCGTCAGGTTCAGCGGCGAGCTGGTCTCCAGGCTGGTGTGCGCCAGCAGCGTGGTGATCAGCTCCTGTTGCTCCACCGTGCGGCTCTTGGGCTCGAAGACCAGGCGCACGGGGGCGTCCTTGCTGCTCTCGTCGCGCACGGCGTCGAGCACCGCGAGCACGGCCTGCTTGAGCTGCACCTGCTCCTGGAGCAGGGCCTTCTTGCCGGCCTTGACCTTGGGGTTGGTGAGCTCCTCGATCTCCTCGAGCACGCGCTGCGCGCTGGTGCCCGGCGGCAGCTCGGTCACCACCAGCTGCCACTGGCCGCGCGCCAGGTCTTCCACGACCCAGCGGGCGCGCACCTTCAGGCTGCCGCGGCCGCTGCGGTAGGCCTCGCGGATGTCGGCCTCGGGGCTGATGATCTGGCCACCACCGGGGTAGTCGGGCGCGGGCAGCAGCGCGAACAGCTCGTCGTCGGGCAAATGCTCGTTCTTCAGCAGCGCAACGGTCGCGGCGGCCACCTCGCGCAGGTTGTGGCTGGGCACCTCGGTGGCCAGGCCGACCGCGATGCCGCTGGCGCCGTTGAGCAGCACGAAGGGCAGCCGCGCCGGCAGCTGCCGAGGCTCCTGCTCG
Source organism: Betaproteobacteria bacterium (assembly GCA_046341655.1). Classification (GTDB taxonomy): domain Bacteria; phylum Pseudomonadota; class Gammaproteobacteria; order Burkholderiales; family Burkholderiaceae_C; genus Rubrivivax. The sequence continues at coordinate 25,142 of JBKDQY010000300.1, forward strand.
CTGCCGTCGTAGTTGGGCTGGAAGTCGACCGTGCCTTCGTCGATCTCGTCGAGCAGCAGCCGCGCGATGGGCGCCAGGCGCGCCTCGGTGTAGCGCATGGCGGCGGCGCCGTCGCCGTCGCGGCTGCCGAAGTTGCCCTGGCCGTCGACCAGCGGGTAGCGCTGGCTGAAGCCCTGCGCCATGCGCACCATGGCGTCGTAGGCGGCGGTGTCGCCGTGCGGGTGGTACTTGCCCAGCACGTCGCCCACCACGCGCGCGCTCTTCACGGGCTTGGCCGCGCCACCGGCCCCACCGGCCAGGCCCATCCGCAGCATCGAGTACAGGATGCGCCGCTGCACCGGCTTGTTGCCGTCGCACACGTCGGGCAGCGCGCGGCCCTTGACCACCGACAGCGCGTACTCCAGGTAGGCGCGCTGCGCGTAGTCGGCCAGCGGCAGGTGGTCGGCGGGCTCGGGTTCGGGTGGCGGGGCGGGCTCGGGGGGCAGGGAATCGAAGAGGTCGGGCATGGGGCGGTGCGGCAGGGCCGCGTGCGCGGGAGCGCGGCGTTCAGGACGAAGCCGGTGATTGTCCCAAACCCGGCTGCAGCAGCAGCTTCAGCAGCGGGTGCGGGAAGCGCCGCGCCGCGGTGATGGCGTAGAAGCGCTCCTGGATCTGCGGAATCGAGCAGCGCTGCACCAGCGTGCGCGCGGCGAGCTCGTCCTGCACCACCACCGGCGGCACCAGCGCCAGCGCGCCCGTCTCGCGGGCCAGCAGGCGCAGCATGGCCATGTCGTCGACCTCGGCCAGCACCCGCGGGCGCACGCCGGCGTCTGCCAGCAGCGCGTCGAAGGCGCTGCGCACGGCGTGGTCGCCGCCTGGCAGCAGCAGCGGTTGCCCGTCCAGCCCCTGCGGGAAGGTCAGCGCGGCGCTGCGGCGCCCGCGCGGCGGCGCCGAGACGATGGCCAGCGGCTGCCGCGCCACCAGCGTGCTGCGCCAGCCCTGGGCGGCGTCGCGCGGCACGGCCTCGTTGGCCAGCACCGCGTCGAGCTGGTGCGCGCCCAGGTGCAGCAGCAGCTCGCGCAGGCGGCCGCTCTCCAGCCGGATCTGCACGTCGTCGCGCGCCAGCAGCGGGCGCAGCAGCAGCAGCTGGAAGTTGCGCGACAGCGTCGCCACCGAGCCCACGCGCAGCACGCTGACGCGGCCGCTGGGCCGGCCCTTGAGCGTGGCCAGCAACTCCTCGCCCGCCGCGTGGATGGTGTCGGCGTGCTCCAGCGCCACGCGGCCGGCCTCGGTGAGCACCAGCCGGCGGCCGCGGCGCTCGAACAGGGCGTGGCCCAGGCGCTCTTCCAGTTGCCGCAGCTGCACCGACAGCGCCGAGGGCGACACGTGCAGCCGCTCGGCCGCGCGGGCCAGGCCCTGCTCGTGCGCGATGGCCCGGAAGTAGCGCAGGTGGTGGTAGTTGAGTTCGGCCACGGTGGGCTCAATCTTTCGCTTTTGATCAACGAATGATGCCATTCATTGAACTGGACGGCCCCATCGAGGCTTCGAAGAATCCGCGCCATGAATACCACCGACCTCCTCCTGACCAATCTGCTCCAGCCCATCGTGCTGGCGTTCCTGCTGGGCGCCCTGGCCGGCTTCGTGCGAAGCGAGCTCGAGCTGCCCGAGGCTGTCATCACGCTGCTGTCGATCTACCTGCTGTTCTCGCTGGGCCTGACCGGCGGGCGCGAGCTGGCCAAGGCCGAGATCGCCGACGTGCTGCCGCTGGTGGGCATCACGCTGCTGATGACCTTCGGCATCCCGACGCTGGCGTACCAGGTGGCGCGCCGGATGGGCGGCTTCGACATCAGCAATGCCGCGGCCATTGCAGCCCACTACGGCTCGGTGTCGACGGCCACCTTCTTCGCGTCGATGACCTTCGCCACGGCCATGGGCACGCCGGCCGAGGGCACCATGGCCGCCATGGTGGCGCTGATGGAGTTCGGCGTGGTGTACTCGCTGGCGCTGGCGCGGCTGGCCATGGGCCGCCAGGGCGGCGGCGGGGTGCGGGTGGCGGAGCTGATGCTCAGCGTCATCCGCGGCCGCGGCATCCTGCTGCTGCTGGGCGGAATGACCATCGGCGCGCTGGCCACCGAGAAGCAGTGGACGCAGATCAGCCCCTTCTACGAGGGCCTGTTCCGCGGCATGCTGATGCTGTTCCTGCTTGAGATGGGCATCACCGCGGCGCGGCAGATCGGCGCCTTCCGCCAGGTGGGCGTGTTCATGGCCGGCTTCGGCGTGCTGATGCCGCTGCTGCACGGGCTGGTGGGCGTCACGCTGGCGCACGCCGTCGGCGTGGGCGTGGGCGGGGCTTTCGTCTTCTGCGCCATCTGCGCCAGCGCCAGCTTCATCGACGCGCCGGCCGCCTGCCGTGCCAGCCTGCCCGCGGCCAACCCCGGCATCTACCTGACGGCCTCGCTGGGCGTGACGCTGCCCTTCAACCTGATGGTGGGCATCCCGCTGTACTACGCCTACGCCCGCTGGTTGGCGGCGGCCTGAAGGCTGCGGACGCGGGGCTCAGGGAACGTCTTCCAGCCCCAGCGCGACGCGCGCCGCGTATTCCCGGTCGAGCAGGCTCATCACCACCAGCGAGTCCCAGCCGTCGGCGCTCTCGTCCACGCTGGCGCGCACGCTCTCGCGCAGCCGGCCCTCCTCGACGAAGCCCTCGCTGGCGTAGAGGGCCAGCGCGCGCGCGTTCAGGCTCTTGACGTCGAGCCAGAAGCGGTGCGCCTTCAGGTCGCGGAAGGCCATGCGCTTGAGCAGCCGCACGCAGCGCCGGCCCAGGCCGCGCCCCTTGGTCTGCAGCACCAGGCGCTTGAGCTCGACGCTGCGGTGCGGGTTGCGGCAGCCCTGCAGGATGACGAAGCCGTCGCGGCCGCCGCCGGGGCCGCCGGTGTCGCCGGCCTCGACGATGAAGTGGCGGAAGTCCGGAATCCGGATCGCGCCCTCGTGCTGCGTGCGCTCCCAGGGCGTGATGAAGGGGCGGTTGTGCGGGTCCTGCTCGACGCCACCGATGAAGTCCAGGTCGCTCAGCAGCGTCGGCCGCAGGCGCAGCGGCGGCGCCACGGCAGCCTCAGACATCGACGTCGACCGCGTCGCCGTGCAGCTCCATCAGCTCGCGGCGCGCCGCGGCCTCGCCCTTGCCCATCAGCTTGCCGAGGATGACGGTGGTGGCCTCGAAGCCGCCGCCGAGCCAGCTCACCGGCAGCAGCCGCCGCGTCTCGGGGTTGAGCGTGGTCTCCCACAGCTGCTCGGCGTTCATCTCGCCCAGGCCCTTGAAGCGGCTGATGCTCCACGAGCCCTCGCGCGCGCCTTCCTTGCGCAACTTGTCGAGCGTGGCCTCGAGCTCGCCGTCGTCGAGCGCATACAGCTTGGCAGCCGGCCGCCGGCCGCGGGCCGGCGCGTCGATGCGGTACAGCGGCGGCCGCGCGATGTAGACGTGACCGCGCTCGACGAGCCGGGGGAAGTGGCGGAAGAACAGCGTCAGCAGCAGCACCTGGATGTGCGAGCCGTCGACGTCGGCGTCGGACAGGATGCAGACCTTGCCGTAGCGCAGGCCCGAGAGGTCGGGCTCGTCGGCCGGGCCGTGCGGGTCGACGCCGATGGCCACCGCGATGTCGTGGATCTCGGTGTTCGCGAACAGCCGGTCGCGCTCCACCTCCCAGGTGTTGAGCACCTTGCCGCGCAGCGGCAGCACGGCCTGCGTCTCCTTGTCGCGGCCCATCTTGGCGCTGCCGCCGGCGCTGTCGCCTTCAACCAGGAACACCTCGTTGTGCAGCAGGTCGCGGCTCTCGCAGTCGGTGAGCTTGCCGGGCAGCACGGCCACGCCGGAGCCCTTCTTCTTCTCGACCTTCTGCGCCGCGCGCTGCCGCGTCTGCGCCTGGCGGATCACCAGCTCCGCCAGCTTGCGGCCCCACTCGACGTGCTGGTTGAGCCACAGCTCCAGCGCCGGCTTCACGTAGGCGCTGACCAGGCGGAGCGCGTCGCGCGAGTTCAGCCGCTCCTTGATCTGGCCCTGGAACTGCGGGTCCAGCACCTTGGCCGAGAGCACGAAGCTGGCACGGTTGAACACGTCCTCGGGCATCAGCTTGACGCCCTTGGGCAACAGCGCGTGCAGCTCGATGAAGCCCTTGATGGCACCGAACAGCCCGTCCTTCAGACCGCTCTCGTGGGTGCCGCCGGCCACCGTGGGGATGAGGTTGACGTAGCTCTCGCGCAGCGTGGCGCCCTCGTCGGTGAAGGCCACGCACCAGGTTGCACCCTCGCCCTCGGCGAAGTTCTCGGTCTCGCTTGCGGTGGCGTGCTGCTCGCCCTCGAACAGCGGTATCAGCGGGTCGGCCGCCAGGTGCTGCTGCAGATAGTCGCGCAGGCCCTTTTCGTACTTCCAGGTGGTCGTCTCGCCGCTCTTCTCGACCGTGAGCGTGACCACCACGCCCGGCATCAGCACGGCCTTGCTGCGCAGCAGGTGCACGAGCTCGTGGCGCGGCAGCTCGGCGCTCTCGAAGTACTTCGCGTCGGGCCACACGCGCACGCGGGTGCCGTGCTTCTTGTCGCCGGGGCCGGCCTTGCGCAGCGCCAGCGCCTCGGCCACGTCGCCGCCTGCAAAGGCCAGTTGCGCCACCTGGCCCTCGCGCCACACCGTCAC
>JBKDQY010000301.1:0-22551 GCA_046341655.1 Betaproteobacteria bacterium
GCCTTGCGCATCTTGCTGGCGGCGACCATCTCCATGGCCTTGGTGATCTTCTTGGTGTTCTCCACCGACTTGATCTTGCCGCGTCTCTCTTTACCGACCGCCATGGCCGTGCTCCTTGGCTGTCAGGCCGTCAGGCGAAGCTCTTCTTGAACGCCGCGATGGCGCCCGCGAGTTCTTCTTCCGCGGCCTTGTCCATCGCCTTGTCGTTCTCGAGCTTGGCCAGCAGCGCGGCGTGGCTCGCCTTCAGGTGCTGGTGCAGTCCGCTCTCGAACGCGAGCACCTTCTTGACGTCGATGTCGTCGAGGTAGCCCTTGTTCACGGCGTAGATCGAGGCCGCCATCAGGCTGATGGACAGCGGCGAGTACTGCGGCTGCTTGAGCAGTTCGGTCACGCGGGCACCGCGGTCGAGCTGCTTGCGCGTGGCGGCGTCGAGGTCGGACGCGAACTGCGCGAAGGCGGCCAGCTCGCGGTACTGCGCGAGGTCGGTGCGGATGCCGCCCGACAGGCTCTTGATCAGCTTGGTCTGCGCCGCACCACCCACCCGCGACACCGAGATGCCGGCGTTGATGGCGGGGCGGATGCCGGCGTTGAACAGGTTGGTCTCCAGGAAGATCTGGCCGTCGGTGATCGAGATCACGTTGGTCGGCACGAAGGCCGACACGTCGCCGGCCTGCGTCTCGATGACGGGCAGAGCCGTCAGCGAACCCGTCCTGCCCTTGACCTCGCCCTTGGTGAAGGCCTCGACGTAGTCGGCGTTCACCCGCGCGGCGCGCTCGAGCAGGCGGCTGTGGAGGTAGAACACGTCGCCGGGGAAGGCCTCGCGGCCCGGCGGGCGGCGCAGCAGCAGCGACACCTGGCGGTAGGCCACGGCCTGCTTGGACAGGTCGTCGTAGATGATGAGCGCGTCCTGCCCGCGGTCGCGGAAGTACTCGCCCATCGTGCAGCCCGAGTAGGCCGACACGTACTGCATCGCCGCCGACTCGGAAGCCGAGGCGGCCACGACGATGGTGTAGTCCATCGCGCCGGCCTGCTCGAGTGCGCGCACCACGTTCTTGATCGACGAAGCCTTCTGGCCGATCGCGACGTAGATGCAGGTCATGTTCTGACCCTTCTGGTTGATGATCGCGTCGATGGCCACGGCCGTCTTGCCGGTCTGGCGGTCGCCGATGATCAGTTCGCGCTGGCCGCGGCCGATCGGCACCATGGTGTCGATGGCCTTCAGGCCGGTCTGCACGGGCTGGTCCACGCTCTTGCGCGCGATCACGCCCGGGGCGACCTTCTCGATCACGTCGGTCATCTTGGCGTTGATCGGGCCCTTGCCGTCGATCGGCTGGCCCAGCGCGTTGACGACGCGGCCGATGAGTTCCGGGCCCACGGGCACCTCGAGGATGCGGCCCGTGCACTTGACGGTGTCGCCCTCGGAGATGTGCTCGTACTCGCCCAGGATCACCGCGCCCACCGAGTCGCGCTCGAGGTTCAGCGCCAGGCCGTAGGTGGCCTGGCCGCCGGCGGTGGCGGGGAACTCGAGCATCTCACCGGCCATCACGTCCGACAGGCCGTGCACGCGCACGATGCCGTCGGTGACGGAGACCACCGTGCCCTGGTTCTTGATGTCCGCGCTGGCCGAGAGGCCCTCGATGCGGGACTTGATCAGCTCGGAGATTTCTGCGGGATTCAGGTTCATGGGGTTCTCCTTGAACTCACGCGGCAAGCGTGAGCTTCATCTGTTCGAGGCGGGCCTTGACCGAGGTGTCCAGCACCTCGTCGCCCACGGTCACGCGGATGCCGCCGATCAGCTCGGGGCGCACTTCCACGTGGGCATTGAGGCGGCGGCCGAAGCGCTTCTCGAGCGCGGCCAGCACCTCGCCCAGCTGCGCGGGCTCGATCGGGAAGGCGCTTTCGACGAGCGCGTCCGAGACGCCGCTGTCGGCGTTGACGAGCGTGGCGAACTGCGCGGCGATCTCGGGCAGCGCGGCCAGCCGGCCGTTCTCGAGCACCGCCCGCAGCAGGTTGCCGGCCTTGGGCGACAGCGAGACGCCCTTCTGCAGCGCGACCCCGGCGACGACGTCGAAGACCTGGTCCGACGACACCTTGGGGTTGTCGGCGAACTGCTTCAGCAGCGGGTCGGCGGCCAGCGCCGCCAGCGCGGTCACCTGGTCCTTCAGCGCCGCGGCTTCCGTGCCGGCGGCCTTGAACAAGGCCTCCGCATAGGGCCGGGCGAGGGTGGCGATCTCGGCCATCGTCGTGCCCTTTACAGCTCGGTCTTCAGGCGCGAGAGCAGCTCGGCGTGGACGCCGGCGGTGACCTCGCGCTTGAGGATGGCCGCGGCTCCCTTGACGGCCAGGCCGGCGACCTGCTCGCGCAGCACCTCGCGCGCCTTCATCGACTCCTGCTCGGCCTCGGCGCGGGCGGCGGCGATGATCTTGGCCGCTTCTTCCGAAGCCCGGCCCTTGGCCTCCTCGACCATCTGCTGCGCGAGGCGCTCGGCGTCGGCCAGGCGCCGGGCGGCGTCGTCGCGGGCGGCGGACAGCTGCTGCTCGACGCGCGTGTTCGCCGCGGCCAGGTCGGCCTTGGCCTTGTCGGCTGCGCTCAGGCCTTCGGCGATCTTCTTGGCGCGTTCGTCCAGCGCCGCCGTGATCGGCGGCCAGATGAAGCGCATCGTGAACCAGACCAGGATCGCGAAGACGATCAGCTGGAAGATGAGTGTGGCGTTGATGCTCATGGCATGCCTTCAGTCGCTGTCCCAATCAAGCGAACGCCGCGTAACCGGCTCTGCCGGGCCGCTGGCGTTGCCCCCTTGAGGGGGAGCGGCGCAGCCGCTCCGGGGGTGGGCGGCCTTACTTAGGCAGGTTGGCGATCTGGGCCAGGAACGGGTTGGCCGTGGCGAACCACAGCGCAATGCCGGTGCCGATGATGAAGGCCGCGTCGATCAGGCCTGCGAGCAGGAACATCTTGGTCTGCAGTTCGCCCATCAGCTCGGGCTGGCGGGCGGCCGACTCGAGGTACTTGGCGCCCATGATGCCGATGCCGATGCAGGCGCCGATGGCGCCCAGACCGATGATCAGGCCGGCGGCCAGGGCGACGAAGCTGATGACTTCCATGTTGTGCTCCAGAGTAGGAAGGTTGGGTTGGAAAGGGAACGAAAGGAGGGGATCAGTGGGCGTCGTGGGCCTGGCCGACGTAGACCAGCGTCAGCATCATGAACACGAAGGCCTGCAGCGTGATGATCAGGATGTGGAAGATGGCCCACACGGTGCCGGCGACGATGTGGCCGATGCCCAGGAAGATGCCCGTGGCCGACAGCGTGAAGGCGCCGCCCATGAGCGCGATCAGGAAGAAGATCAGCTCGCCTGCATACATGTTGCCGAACAGCCGCATGCCGTGGCTCAGCGTCTTGGCGAAGAACTCGATCAGCTGCATCAGCAGGTTCACCGGCCACAACGCCGGGTGGTTGCCGAAGGGCGCGGTGATGAGCTCGTGCGCCCAGCCGCCCACGCCCTTGATCTTCATGTTGTAGAAGAGGCACACCAGCAGCACGCCGATGGCCAGGCCCATGGTCACCGAGAGGTCGGCGGTGGGCACGACGCGCATGTAGTCCTTGAAGCCCAGCGCTGGGCCCAAGCCGTGCCAGATGGCGGGGATCAGGTCCACCGGCAGCAGGTCCATCGCGTTCATCAGGAAGATCCAGACGAACACCGTCAGCGCCAGCGGCGACACCAGCTTGCGGCTCGCCGCGTTGTGCACGATGCCCTTGGCCTGGCTCTCGACCATCTCGACGAGGATCTCGACCGCGGCCTGGAAGCGGCCCGGCACGCCGGCCGTGGCCTTGCGCGCGGCGCGCCACAGGAAGAAGCAGCCCAGCACGCCCAGCAGCAGCGACCAGAAGGCCGAGTCCAGGTTCAGCACGCTGAAGTCGGCGACCGCGGTCTGCTTGCCGGTCTGCAGGTGCCCGAGGTGGTGGCGGATGTACTCGCCCGCGGTGAGTTCCTGGCCTTGCGACGACATGACTGACGAGTCCCTCTGGCTTCCTGAGGCGCTGGCGCCCTAGCTCTTCGGCGATGGACGCCACAGCAGCGCCCACCAGTAAACCTTCATGCACACCACCAGGCCCACCAGCAAGGCTGGCCAGCTCAGCGGCTGAACCACCTTCGGCGCCAGCGCGAGCAGGGCGATCGAGGCGGCGATCTTGACCATCTCCCACAACATGAAGCTGACGGCGCTGGCGCCGGGCGACACGCTGCTGAGCCGGCTGGTCATGCCGCGGGCCATGAGCGCACCGGGCAGCACCACCGTGGCGGCGCCGTACAGCACCGACCACGCCAGCTCGACCCTGCGCGTGAGCAGCACCGCAAGCAGCGCCACCCCCATGCCCACCGCCACTTGCACCATCAGCACCCGCCACGGCGACAGCGGTGGCTGCTTCTGGCGCAGGGCCGACGCTTCCTCCCGCGTCAGCGGCTTGAATGCCTGCTGCTCCGGGCCGTCTGCGAGGTCGTCCCAGGGGTCAGTCCGGTCTTGCGGAAGCTGCGCCATCGGGAGCGACTTGCGGCCGTGAGTAGCAAAGCCTGTCGATTATACGAAGAAACCCGCGGTGCCCCAGAATCCCCTTTCCCCCCGGTCACGTGGGCGACCGGTGAACTTCGGGCGCCGCCTGGCGTCGTAACCGAGCCGGGGGCCCTTGCGACTATGCATGGCCGGCTCCGTCACCGCATGAAACTCCACGCCCTCCTGCTTGCTTTCGCCGCCCTGCCGGCCGTGGCCGCCAGCCCGTCCGGGTTGGGCTCGGCCGTCGTCACCACGCCACAGGTGCGGGCGGAGCTGGTGGCGCACGCGCCCGAAGGCCTGCAAGGCGGCAAGCCCGCGTGGCTCGGGCTGAAGATCGAGCACAAGCCCCACTGGCACACCTACTGGAAGAACCCTGGCGACTCGGGCCTGCCGACGACGCTGGCCTGGACACTGCCCGCCGGTGCCGGCGCCGGCGAGATCGAGTGGCCCACGCCGAAGCGGCTGCCCATCGGCCCGCTGATGAATTTCGGCTACGAGGGCACGCTGCTGCTGCCGGTGCCGCTGACCGTGCCCGCGGGCCTGACCGGCGACACGCTCACCGTGAAGCTGGCCGCCGAGTGGCTGGTGTGCAAGGACGTCTGCATTCCCGAGAGCGGCGAGTTCACGCTGAAGATGCCGGTCAACGCCGCCACGGCCGGGCATGCGGCGCTCTTCGAGGCGGCGCGCGCCGCACGCCCGCAGGACGTTCCCGAGGCCCGCGCCGAGGCGGCGCTGCAGGGCGGCGAGCTGGTCGTGCGCGTGGCCGGCCTGCCCGCGGCCTGGCAGGGCCGCGAGCTCGGCTTCATGCCCGAGACGCCGGGCGTCATCGTCAACGCCGCGAAGCCGCAGACGGCCTGGGCCGACGGCACCTGGACGGCGCGCGTGCCGGTGGACCCGCAGCGCACCGAGTCGCCCGCCACGATGCCGGTGGTGCTGACCAGCGACGGCCTGGCCGCAGGCCTGCGCGTGGCCGTGGCCGTGACCACGCCCTGGCCGGCGCCGGCCACCCCTGCCGCGGCCCCGGCGCTGGGCAACGCCGAGATCACCCCGGCACCGGCGGCTGCGCCGCCCGGCTTCGTGCTCGCGGTGGCCTTGGCGCTGGTGGGCGGGCTGATCCTCAACCTGATGCCCTGCGTGTTCCCGGTGCTGTCGCTGAAGGTGCTGGGCTTCGCGCGGGCCGGCACCGACCGCCGCGCGCAATGGGTCGGCGGTCTGGCCTACACGGCGGGCGTGGTGCTGAGCTTCGTGGCGCTGGCGGGCCTGCTGCTGGCGCTGCGCGCCGGCGGCGAGCAGCTCGGCTGGGGCTTCCAGCTGCAGCAGCCGGCGGTGGTGGCGGTGCTGGCGGCCCTGTTCACGCTGATCGGGCTCAACCTGGCCGGCGTGTTCGAGATCGGCTCGGTGCTGCCCTCGTCGTGGGCGGGCGCGCAGGCGCGCCATCCGGTGGCCGACCACTTCCTCACCGGCGTGCTGGCCGTGGCCGTGGCCAGCCCCTGCACGGCGCCGTTCATGGGCGCTTCGCTGGGCGCGGCCGTCACCATGCCCACGGTGCAGGCGCTGGCGGTGTTCGCGGCGCTGGGCCTGGGCATGGCGCTGCCCTACCTGGCGGCCAGCGCCTGGCCGGCGCTGGCGCGGGCGCTGCCGCGGCCCGGCGTGTGGATGCAGCACTTCAAGACGCTGATGGCCTTCCCGATGTTCGCCACCGTGGTGTGGCTGGTGTGGGTGCTGGGCGTGCAGGTGGGCATCGACGGCGCCGTGGCGCTGCTGGGGCTGCTGGTGGCGCTGGCCTTCGTGGCCTGGGCCGTGGGCTCGCCCACGCTGGGCTCCAAGGCGCGTGGTGGCTTCGGCACCGTGGCCGTGCTGCTGCTGGCGGCGGCGCTGGTGTGGGCGCGGCCTTCGCTGCGCTCAGACGCGATGGCCGGCGCCACGGGCACGGGCGCCCAAGCCCCGGCCGACGAGGGCTGGACGCCCTGGAGCGCCGAGCGCGTGGCCCAGGCCCAGGCCGAGGGCCGCACGGTGTTCGTGGACTACACCGCGGCCTGGTGCGTGACCTGCCAGTTCAACAAGCGCACCACGTTGGCCGCAGCCAACGTGAAGGCCGCGTTCGAATCGAGGAACGTGCTGCTGCTGCGCGCCGACTGGACACGCCGCGACCCCGCCATCACCGCGCAGCTCACGCGCTACGGCCGCAGCGGCGTGCCGGTCTACGCCGTCTACACCCCGGGCGCTGCAGGCCCTCGGTTGCTGAGCGAGATTCTGTCCGTCGACGAAGTACTCGGCGCCATCGGTGCCGCACGCTGAATCCCCAACCCCGCAGGAGCCCGCATGAACAGCCTGACCCGCCGAACCCTCATCGCCGCCGCCTTCGCCCTGGCCGCTGGCGCCGCCTTCGGCAGCGCCACCGTGGGCCAGCCTGCGCCGGCCTTCACGGCCACCGACACCAGCGGCAAGGCCGTGTCGCTGGCCGATTTCAAGGGCAAGCACGTGGTGCTCGAGTGGGTGAACCCCGGCTGCCCCTACGTCGTCAAGCACTACGGCAGCGGCAACATGCAGGGCACGCAGCGCGAGGCCGCGGCCAAGGGCGTGGTCTGGCTCAGCGTCAACAGCACCGCGGCCGACGCGCGCGACTTCCTCAAGCCCGCCGAGATGGCCGCCTGGATGCAGCAGCAGAAGGCCGCCGCCACGGCCACGCTGATGGACGCCGACGGCAAGGTCGGCCGCGCGTATGGCGCGCGCACCACGCCGCACATGTACATCATCGACCCCGCCGGCAAGCTGGTGTACGCCGGCGCCATCGACAGCATCCCCAGCGGCCGCGTCGCCGACATCGCCAACGCCACCAACCACGTGAAGGTGGCGCTGGCCGAGTCTCTGGCCGGCAAGCCGGTGAGCACGCCGGTGACGCGGCCCTACGGCTGCTCGGTGAAGTACTCGTCGATGTAGCGCCCGGGCCGGGCGCTGCGCTTCGGGCCGGCTCCACGACTGGCCGGCCGTCCTGTCGCCGCTCCCCTCGGCCGATGGGATCCCGGGCAACTTTGCACAACTTGACGCGCGCGCAACGGAACGCGCTGGCTTCGTCACGCCCTTTCGGTTTTAAATGTGCATGTCGCCCATTTGAAAGGTGACACATCCGGGAGGCGAGGCTCCACCGGGAGCTGCGACCTCACCGGGTTGGCCAGCACCCGCGATTCCCGCGACCCCTGCAAGGAGTGTTTCGATGAACCCGATCCCTACCCAGCGCCCCGTCTTTGGCTCCATGTCCTCGGGCCGATTGCTGTCCTGTTTCCTGGCGACCCTGGCACTGGCGGCGTCCCTGCCGGCCGCCGCGGGCGACGGCAGCCGCAGCGAGCAGCGCGAGCAGCGGCAGCAGGCCCGCATCGGCCAGGGCGTGGCCAGCGGCGAGCTGACGGTGCCCGAGACGCGGCAGCTCGCGCGGCAGCAGCGCCGCATCGACCGCGCGCAGGACGCGGCGGGCGCCGACGGACACGTCGGCCCGCGCGAAGCGGCGGCGCTGGAGCGGATGCAGGACCGCAGTTCGCAACGCATCGCGCGCCAGAAGCGCGATGAGCAGGAGAGGGCGCCGCGCTGACCCGGCCGCGCCGGCCGCCACGGCCTGGGCGTGTGGCCACGGCGGGTCGGCGGGGCCCCGGCTAGAAGCCGCCGCGCCGCAGGTGCTCGAGCGCCTGGCGCAAGGCATCGGCGGCATCGTCGGGGCGGTACACCTGCGGATAGGCGGGCAGCACGAAGCCGTGGTCGGCCTCGGGGTACTCCACCAGCCGCAGCGACGCCCCGACGCCGGGCAGGGCCGCCGCGGCAGCCAGCGCCCGCGCCCGCTCGATCGTGCAGCAGCCCATGTAGGTGTCCTTCACGCCGGCCAGCATCAGCGTGGGGACGGTGGCCGGCGGGTCGGCCAGGAAGGCCCTGGGTTCACCGGCGCGCATCGTGCTCGGGTAGTACGCCACCGCGGCGGCCACCAGGTCGGGCATGCGGTTGCCGTGGGCCAGCACGATCCAGCCGCCCAGCGAATACCCCACCAGCGCCGCCCGCTTCGAGCGCACCTCGGGCAACGCCAGGGAGCGTTGCAGGACTGCCCGCAAGCCCGCGGCGGTGCCGTCGGGCATCAGGCGGTTGCTGTCCACCACGTGGACCAGCCAGCCCTCGCGGGCAAATGCCTGCGCCTGACCGCGGTGGTTCGGCACGCCGTCCACGCCGGTGAGCAGCACCAGCAGCGGCCCGCTGTCGCCTGGCGGCGGCTCCACCAGTGCCACGGGCGGTGCCGGCTGAGCCCACGCAAACAGGCTGCAAGCCAGGAGTGCCGCTGCAGCCAGCCATCGATGCCTGCGTCCGACCATCGCTGTCTCCTTCCGTGGGGCGCGCTCGTCGGTGCCCGGATGCCCCGGCGCCACGCCAGCCACACCAGCGTAGCGGCTGGCCGGGCGCGGCCGGTTGTCGCTCGTCAAGGAAGAGCCGGCCCGGCGCACGCGGGCCGTGCATGCCCGCTCGAGGCCCGCCCCTCGCCGCCTCAGGGCAGCCGGCGGTACTGCGCGGCCAGCGCCTCGAAGGCTTCGAGCGCGGGGTCGCGGCCGGTCTCCTCGGCCACCAGGGCCGCCACCGCGGGGGCCGCCTCGGCGGCCAGCGCCGCGTCCAGGAAGAGCAGCCGCGAGCGCCGCGCCAGCACGTCGGCCGTGCTGCGCGCGAATTCGTGGCGCACGGCGAAGCGCACCATGGCCTCGCTGAGCACGCCGGCGCCGGTCTCGCGGTCGTGCGCCAGCCAGCGGTCGGCGCCGGGCAGGGCCCGCAGCGCCGCGGCCTCGGTGCCGTAGAGGTGCTCGCCCGGCGGCGCGGCCAGCGAGCGAGCGGGGTCGGCCGCCGCCGGCGCGCCCACCAGGAGCAGCGCCGTCGTCACGCCCGCCGCCCGCCGCGGCAGCAGCCCGCTGTCCATGCAGCGCGCCAGCACGTCCTCGGCCATGGCGCGGTAGGTGGTCCACTTGCCGCCGGTCACGCTGACCAGGCCCGAGCGGCTGACCCACACCGTGTGCTCGCGCGAGAGGGCCTTGCTGTCGGCCGCGGCCCCGGCGGGCGGCCTGACGAGCGGCCGCAGCCCCACCCACATCGAGCGCACGTCGGCCGGCTGCGGCGCGCGCGCCAGGTAGCGGCCGGCCTCGCGCAGGATGAACGCCACCTCCTCGGGCCGCGCCTCGGGCTCCGGCGGCGCGTCGTGGCGCGGCGTGTCGGTGGTGCCCAGCACCGTCTTGCCCAGCCAGGGCACGGCGAAGAGCACGCGGCCGTCGTCGGTGCGCGGCACCAGCAGCGCGTGCTGGCCGGGCATGAAGGCGCGGTCCACCACCAGGTGCACGCCCTGGCTGGGCGCCACGTGCGCGGCGGGCTCTGGTGCCGGCGCGGCGGCGTCGCGGTCGAGCGAGGTGATGCGGTCCACCCACACTCCGGCAGCGTTGACGACGCAGCGCGCGGCCACGCGGTGCTCGGTGCCGGTCTCGGTGTCGCGCGCCACCAGCCCGCGCAGCTGGCCGCGCTCGTGCCACAGCGCCGTCACGGGCGCGTGGTTGACGAGCAACGCGCCGCGCCCGGCCGCCGTGCGCGCCAGCAGCAGCGCCAGGCGGGCGTCGTCGAACTGGCCGTCCCAGTAGCGCACGCCACCCTGCAGCGCGCCGGCAGGGCCGTGCGCGCGTGCGCCGGGCAGCAGGGCCCGCGCACGCTGCGCGTCGAGCCACTCGGTCGGCCCAAGGCCGCGCGCGCCCGCCAGCAGGTCGTAGGCCTTCAGGCCGGCGCCGTAGAAGCCCTTCTCCCACCAGCGGTAGGCCGGCATCACGAAGGGCAGCGGCGCGGCCACGTGCGGGGCGTTGGCCAGCAGCGCGCCGCGCTCGTGCAGCGCCTCGCGCACCAGGGCGAGGTCGCCCTGCGCGAGGTAGCGCACGCCACCGTGCGCCAGCTTGGTGGCGCGCGACGAGCTGCCGCCGGCGAAGTCGCCCGCCTCCAGCAGCACCACCGAGAAGCCGCGCGCCGCGGCGTCCAGCGCCACGCCCAGGCCGACCGCCCCGCCGCCGACGACCGCCAGGTCCCACTCGCGCGGCGCGGCCAGCCGCGCGACCAGCCCGTCCCGGGACAGCGGCGTGGCCACGTGTCTTCCCGCCCGTTCAGCCGTGCGCGAAGTTCACCGGCAGCCCGGCCACCGGCGCGCGCGCCATGAGCACGCGGCCGGCCCAGGGCTGCGCCGCCAGCTCCGCTGCCGGCCGGTTGATCGAGGCCGTGGTGACGAACAGCGTGCGCCCGTCCGCCCCGCCGAAGCAGGGCATGGTCGGGCAGCGCACCGGCAGCGGCACGCTGGCGCGCAGCGTGCCGTCGGGGGCCAGGCAGGCCAGGCGCTGGCCTTCCATCATCGCCACCCAGCAGATGCCGTCGACGTCCATCGCCGCGCCATCGGGCCGGCCGCCGTAGGCCTCGAGCGGCGCGCCGGGCACCTTCGGCGCGAAGCGGTGCAGCACGCGCGGCTGCACCAGGCGGTCGGTGCCGGCATCGAGCGTGTGCGCCATCACCGTGTGCGTGGGCGTGTCGGCCGTGCAGACGGTGCGGCCGTCGGCGCTGAAGGCCAGGCCGTTGCCGATGGTCAGGCCGCCGAGCAGGCGCTCGAGCATGGCGCCGTCCCAGCGGTACAGCGCCGCCGCGGGCCTGTCGCGCGGCTCGTAGATCGTGCTCACCCACAGGCGCCCGGCGGCGTCGGCCTTGCCGTCGTTGAAGCGCTCGGTGGCGGGGTCGTAGGGCGGCCCGGCCAGCCGCTCGGCCGCGCCGGTGGCGGGGTCGAAGCGGACGAGGCCGTCGCGCCGCGCCATCAGCAGCCGGCCGCCGGGCAGCGGGGCGATGCAGCCGGGCTCGGTGGGCAGCGCCCAGTCGCGGTGCGTGCCCCCGGCGCCTGGGCCGGGCTGCCAGCGGTGCAGCGCGCGGCCGGGGATGTCCAGCCAGTACAGCGCCTGTTCGTCGGGGTGCCAGAACGGCGACTCGCCCAGCTGGCAGGCCGGCGCCGGAAGCGGCTGCCAGTCCAGCCGCAGCTCGGGGCCGGTCATGCCGACGCCACCTCCAGCCGCATCCAGCCCTCGTGCGTGGCGCCGGGCAGCAGGTCGACCAGGCCGTGCGTGGCCGGCTCGGCCATGTGGATGGCGTTGCTGACGTGGCTCACGGGCTCCACGCACCAGTACGCCTTGGTGGCCGGCGTGTAGACCACGAGCCGCGTGAACGAGGAGGTGAGCCGCACCGACAGCCGCTCGTCGCGCAGCCGCGCCGCGCCCTTCCAGCCGTCGAAGCAGTGGTCGAAGCCGAGGTGGGCCACGTCGCCGTCGATGCCGGCCTGCGGCAGCTGGCGCACGGGCAGGCCGCTGGCGTCGGGCTCCCAGCGGCTGCTGACCTCGGCGTGCAGCCGGCTGCGCGTGCGCTTGGGGAAGTACGGGTGCCAGCCCAGGCCCGCGGGCTGCGCCTTGGCGTCGGTATTGGTGATGGCCAGGCGCAGCGTGAGCGCGTCGTCCGTCAGCTCGATGTGCTGGCGCGCGGCGAAGGCGAAGGGCCAGTGCGCGTCGGGCACGTGCGCGTAGTGCAGCTCGGCCTGGCTGGCCGTGGAGGCGGCCACTCGCCAGGGCCGCAGCCAGCCTACGCCGTGCACCGAGTGCGGGTTGTCGTCGAAGTTGGCCGCGGTCGTGTGCTGGTGCCCGTGCCAGCGGAAGCGGCGATAGCCCAGGCGGTTGGAGTACGGGACCAGCGGGTAGCGGGCGGCGGCGCGGCTGCTGGCCAGCGCCTCGGGCTCGGTGCTGCGCAGCACCGCCTGCTCGCCGTGCGCATCGGTGAACCACAGGCCGGCGATGGCGCCGCCGAGGTCGGGCCGCAGGGCCAGGCGCAGCGGCCCGGCGGTCAGGGTGAGGGCGGGGGTGATGGTGGTCTCCGGTGTCGTGTCGTTCTGCGTCGCATGATGCCGCAGGCGAACCCGGTCGGTCTGAGCTTGTCGAAGTCCGCGGCGCGCCCACGGCGCTTCGACAGGTTCAGCGCGAACGGAGCTCCCGGCTCACAGCGTCCACGGTGCCGGCGTCGCCGCCAGGCCCCAGCGCGTGCGCGCCGCGGCGGGGACGTCGGGGCCCAGCACGCCGTCGTCGGCCAGCGCCACCAGGGCGCGCAGCGCGATGTGTTTCGCGTCGACCTCGAAGAAGCCGCGCACCGCCTCGCGGCTGTCGCTGCGGCCGAAGCCGTCGGTGCCCAGCGTGGCGTAGCGCCGGCCGGCGGGCACGAAGGCGCGCACCTGCTCGGGCACGGCGCGCACGTAGTCGGTGGCGGCGACGATGGGGCCGTCGGTGGCCGCCAGCTGCGCCGTCACCCAGGGCCCGCCCGCCGGCTGCGGCGGCGCGCCCAGCGTGCGCGCGCGCTCCCAGGCCATGCCCTCGCGCGCCAGCTCGCTCCACGAGGTGACGCTGGCCACCGAGGCGGCCACGCCGAAGTCGGCCGCCAGCAGCCGCGCGGCGGCCAGCGCCTCGTGCAGGATGGCCCCGCTGCCCAGCAGCACGCAGCGCGGGGCCGCGGCTGGCAGCGCCGTCACCTCGGGCAGCGCCGGCAGGCGGTGCAGGCCGCGCAGCACGCCCTCGGCCGCGCCTTCCTGGCCGAGGTCCGGCATCGACGGCTGCTCGTGGTTCTGGTTCATCACCGTGAGGTAGAAGAACACGTCGTGCCGCTGCTGCAGCATGCGCTGCAGGCCGTGCTCGACGATCAGCGCCAGCTCGTAGGCGAAGGCCGGGTCCCAGGCGATGCAGTTGGGCACGGTGGCGGCCACCAGGTGGCTCGAGCCGTCCTGGTGTTGCAGGCCCTCGCCCGACAGGGTGGTGCGGCCCGAGGTGGCACCGATCAGGAAGCCGCGCGCGCGCTGGTCGGCGGCGGCCCAGATCAGGTCGCCCACGCGCTGGAAGCCGAACATCGAGTAGTAGATGTAGAACGGCAGCATCGCCAGCCCGTGCGTGCTGTAGCTGGTGGCCGCGGCCGTCCACGAGGCCATGGCGCCGGCCTCGCTGATGCCCTCCTCGAGGATCTGGCCATCGCGGCTCTCGCGGTAGCTGGCCAGGGTGCCGGCGTCCTCGGGCTCGTAGCGCTGGCCCTCGGGCGCGTAGATGCCCACCTGGCGGAACAGCGCCGCCATGCCGAAGGTGCGCGCCTCGTCGGCCACGATGGGCACGATGCGCGGGCCCAGCACCGGCTCCTTGAGCAGGTTGCCCAGCAGCCGCACGAAGGCCATCGTGGTGCTCATGGCCTTTCCTGCAGCCTGCAGCGCGAACGCCGCCACGCGCGCGGCCGGCGGCACCGGCAGCGGCGGCTCGGCGGCCTGCGGCAGCCGTGCCGGCAGCGGGCCGCCCAGGGCGGCGCGGCGAGCGTGCAGGTACAGCGCCTCGGGGCTGTCGGGCGCCGGCCGCACGAAGGCCTGGGCGCGCGCCGCCTCGTCGCTCACGGGCAAGCGGAAGCGCCGCGCGAAGGCCACGAGGTCGTCGCCGTCGAGCTTCTTCTGCTGGTGCGTGGTCATGCGGCCCTGGGCGGTGGTGCCCATGCCGTAGCCCTTCTTCGTCATCGCCAGGATGACCACCGGCGCGCCGCGGTGGCGCACGGCCGCGGCGTAGGCGGCGTGGATCTTCACCAGGTCGTGGCCGCCGCGGTGCAGGCGGTCGATCTCGTCGTCGGTCATCGCGCCCACCAGCGCGCGCAGCTCGGGGCTCTGGCCGAAGAACTTCTCGCGGTTGTAGGCGCCGTCGTTGGCGCTGAAGGTCTGGAACTGGCCGTCCACCGTGCGGGCAAAGGCGCGCGCCAGGGCCTGCGTGGTGTCGCGCGCGAACAGCGCGTCCCAGTCCGAGCCCCAGAGCAGCTTGATGACGTGCCAGCCGGCGCCGGCGAACACCGTCTCGAGCTCGTCGACGATGCGGCCGTTGCCGCGCACGGGGCCGTCCAGCCGCTGCAGGTTGCAGTTGACGACGAAGACGAGGTTGTCGAGCTGCTCGCGCGCGGCCAGGCTCAGGCCGGCGAGCGACTCGGGCTCGTCCATCTCGCCGTCGCCGAAGAAGCCCCACACACGGCGCTTGGGCGCCGTGTGCTCGTCGGTTCCGCGTCGATCGCTCGCCGGCTGCAGCCCGCGGTGCTCCAGGTAGCGCAGGAAGCGCGCCTGGTACACCGCCGAGATCGGCCCCAGCCCCATGCTGCCCGTGGGCAGCTGCCAGAAGTCCGGCATCAGCCAGGGGTGGGGGTAGGAGCTGAGCCCGCGCACCGCCTCGCCGCGCGCGCGCGCCGCCGCGGCGGTGACCTCCTGCCGGTAGTGGTCGAGGTCGGCCTCCGACAGGCGGCCTTCGACGAAGGCGCGCGCGTACACGCCGGGCGCGGAGTGCGGCTGGAAGAAGACGAGGTCGCCGCCGTGCTGCTCGCTGCGCGCGCGGAAGAAGTGGTTGAAGCCGACCTCGAACAGGTCGGCCGCCGAGGCGTAGCTGCTGATGTGGCCGCCGAGCTCGCCCTGGCGCAGGTTGGCGCGCACCACCATGGCCAGCGCGTTCCAGCGCATCAGCGCGGCCAGGCGCTGCTCGATCTCGAGGTCGCCCGGGAAGGCCGCCTGCTCGTGCAGCGCGATGGTGTTGACGTAGGGCGTCTGCCGCGCCGGCTGCCAGGCCAGCGCGTGGCGGCGCGCCTCGTCCTGCAGCGCGCTCAACACGAAGCGGGCGCGCTCCGGCCCGCCCTCGCGCACCAGCGTGGCCAGCGCGTCGAGCCACTCGCGGGTCTCGGCCGGGTCGGCATCGCCCGGAAAGCGCACGGCGTGCAGCAACGCCTCGAACTCGGGCGTGCCGGGGGCGGGGAAGGCGGTCATGTCAGGCTCGGGAGGGCGTCACCAGCGCGTGCCCGGGGCGTCGAGATCGACCTTCAGGTAGTGTGCGCCGGGGATGGGGTTGAAGTAGTAGGGCGGGATCTCGACGAAGCCCAGCGAGGCGTACAGCCCGCGCGCGGCCTCCATGTCGTCGAGCGTGTCCAGCAGCATGCAGCTGTGGCCGGCCTGCGTGGCCAGGTCCATCAGCTGCTGCGCCAGCAGCCGGCCCAGGCCGAAGCGGCGGAAGGCGCGCCGCACGTAGAGGCGCTTCATCTCGCAGGCGTTGGCGTGGTCGGCCTCGGGCAGCGGCCGCATGGCCACGCAGCCCGCGGGTTCGCCGTCCACCAGGGCCAGCAGCAGCGCGCCGTGCGGCGGCGCGTACTCGCCGGGCAGCGTGGCCAGCTCGTGCTCGAAGTTCTGGAAGCACAGGTCGATGCCCAGCGAGGCCGCGTATTCGCGGAACAGCTCGCGCACCGCGGACACGGCTTCGTCGCCTTCGGCCGGCACGAGCTCGATGCGGGGGCCCGGCGTGCTCATCGCCGGCGCGGGCGTTGCGGCAATCGCCCCATGCGATCAGGCCCCCAGCCGCGACACCCACCAGGCCAGCGCGCCGGCGGCCGTCGCCAGCACCAGCGCCAGCATGCGCTGCGCGACGCCGTCGGCGCTGGCGGGCGTGCCGGGCGGCAGCATCTTGTCGCCGCCGAGCATGGGCCTGACGAGGTCGTTGCGCCGCAACCGGTAGATGACGATGGCCAGCACGTGCAGCGCCACCAGCCCGATGACCAGCCACTGGCCCCAGGTCTTGTGCAGGCTGGTGGCCGCCAGCCCGGTGTCGGTGGCCACGAAGCGGTTGAGGGGGCCGACGAAGGCGATCTCGTCGTCGGAGACCAGCCCCGTGCCCAGTTGCGCCATCAGCACCCCGAGCAGGGCGAACACGCTCAGCGCGCCGACGGGGCTGTGCCCGACGTCGAGCCGCTCCTCGGGCCGCGCCTGGCCGCGCAGGTAGCGCAGCAGCGTGCCCGGCGCGTAGACGAAGCGCACGAAGCGGCTCCAGTGCCCCCCCACGAAGCCCCAAGCAAGGCGGAACACCACGAGCGCCAGCACGCAGAAGCCCAGTCGGGTGTGCCAGATCATCGCGCCGCCGCCGATCTTGGCCGTGGCCACGCAACCGATCACGGCGGCAGCCAGCAGCCAGTGGAACAGGCGCGTGGGAAGGTCCCAGACGCGAACGGGCTGCGGCGGCGGGGGCTCGGGGGACGCTGGGGTCATGCGCGACGGCGGGGCGGCGGTCACGAACCATACCGCGCCCGCCGACCGCGGCCCCACAGAGGGTTATCCCCAGGCCGCCCTGGCGCCGGCCGCGGCACCCATGCGAGGGCCGCAGCGGCGATACTGCCGCGGCTGTAGACCCCTCCCACCCTATCCAGGAGAACCCGAATGTCCCGTCTGATGCTCGTCTGCACGGCCGTCGTCGGCCTGGCGACCGCGCTGCCCGCTGCGGCGCAGTTCCAGAGGCCCGATGACGCGGTCAAGTACCGCAAGGCCGCCTTCCAGGTGATGGCCACCCACTTCGGGCGCATCGGCGCCATGGCCAACGGTCGCGTGCCGTTCAACGGCCCGGCGGCGGCGGCCAGCGCCGAGGTCGTGGCCTTCGTCTCGAAGCTGCCGTACGAGGGCTTCGTCGAGGGCACCTCGGGCACCGAGAAGGGCGCGCCCAAGGCCAACGTCTGGAGCGAGCGGGCCAAGTTCGACGCCGCCGCCAGGACGATGCAGGACGAGGTGGCCAAGCTGGCGGTGGCCGCCAGGGCCAACAACCTCGACCAGCTCAAGGCCGCCTTCGGCTCGGCCGCCGGCACCTGCAAGGCCTGCCACGACGACTTCCGCGTGCAGTAAGCCGCCCCCTCGGCTGGCCGGCGCGCCGGGCTTCAGCCCGCGTCGCCGGCCGGCCAGCGCAACAGCAGCCGCGCGCCGCCCAGTGGAGAGTCGCCCACCGAGGCCTGCCCGCCGTGCTGTTGCATCACGCGCGCCACGATGGCCAGGCCCAGGCCGAAGCCGCCGCTGGCGCGGTCGCGTGAGCGGTCCAGGCGCCTGAAAGGCTGGAACACCGCCTCGCGCTGCGGCGGCGGAATGCCCTCGCCGTCGTCGTCGACGGCCACCAGCACGTCCTCGCCTTCGCGCCACGCGATCAGGGCGATGCGGCCGTGCGCGTGGCGGGCCGCGTTGCGCAGGCCGTTGCGCACGGCATAGGGCAGCAGCCGGGCGTCGAAGCACACCGGCTCCGGGAGCGCCAGCGCCGTGCTCAGGGCCCGGCCCTCCAGCAGCGGCGCCAGCGTGCGCGCCTCGTGCGCCAGCAGCGCCGCCAGGTCGCCGGGCTCGGGGCGTGCCTGCCAGGCGCCCAGGTCCAGCCGCGCGAAGACGAGGCTGGCATCGATGAGCGCATCCAGTTCGTCAAGGTCGCGTTCGCAGGCCAGCACCGCGGCTTCGCGGCGGGCGGGGTCGTCCTCTCCGGCCAGCGCGTCGATGGCAAAGCGCAGCCGTGCCAGCGGCGTGCGCAGTTCGTGCGACACGGCGCCCGTCAGCTCCCGCTGCGCGGCCAGCGCGGCCCCCAGCCGCGTGAGCGCGGCGCGGCCGGCCTCGCCCACGGGAGCGAACAGCCGGCTGTGCAGGGTGGGCAGCGGCGCGTCGAATCGCCCGCCGGCCAGTGCGTCGGCGGCGAGGCGCAGCGCGCGCAGGTCGCGCCAGGCCGGGCGCAGCAGCAGCCAGGCCAGGCCGCCGACGAGGCCCGACAGCAAGACCGCCACGGCGCCCTGCAGCCACAGCTCGCGCGGCAGCCGCAGGCGATGCTCGGGATTCCAGTCCGGGTCCAGCGGGCCCAGCTCCAGCACCTGGGCCGAGGTGCCCGGCAGCGCCGCGTGGATGCGGCGGTTCAGCCCGCTGACCGACAGTTCGCCGCGCGCCAGCGCCGCCCGCACGGACGGCGCCAGCGCCGCCTCGGGCACCAGCTTCACGGGGTAGGCGAAGCGCGCGTCGAGTTCGGCCACGCGGCGTTCGCGCGCCGCCTCGTCCAGGGGCGCCAGTTCGTGCACCAGCAGGTCCACGGTGCCGCGCATGAAGCGGCGTGCGTAGTCGTCGGTCACCTCCGCCACCGCGGCGTGCGTGAGCGCCTGCACCAGCAGCAGCAGCGCCCCCACCGCCAGCGCCAGGCCGGCTGCCGCGCGCGCCAGCGGCGAAAGCTTCAAGCCGATGCCCCCACGAGGCGGGTCAATCGAGCGCGAACAGGTAGCCCTGCCCGCGCACGGTCTTGATGCGGGCGGCCGCTTGCGCGTCGTCGCCGATCTTGCGTCGCAGGCGCGAGACCCGGGCGTCGATGGCCCGGTCCAGGCCGTCGAACTCCAGCCCGCGCAGGCCCTGCATGATGTCGTCGCGCGAGACCACGCGCCCGGCGCGCTGCGCCAGGAACCACAGCAGCTCGTACTCCGCGGTGGTCAGCTCGACCGGCTCGCCGTTGACGAGCACCTCGCGCGCCGCAGGCCTGATGAGCAGCGGGCCGAAGCGCAGGTCGGCCGGTGGTCCGTCGCGACGCCGCAGCGCCTTCAGGCGGGCCAGCAGCACGCGGGGCGCCACGGGCTTGGCGATGTAGTCGTCCGCGCCGCCCTCCAGGCCCAGCACCTGGTCGATGTCGTCGTTGCGCGCGGTCAGCATGACGATGCGGCCGTCGAAGTCCCGCCGCACGTCGCGCAGCACGTCGAAGCCGTCCTTGCCGGGCAGGTGGCCGTCCAGCAGCACGACATCGGGGCGTTGCGAGCGGATCAGGGCCTCGCCCTCGTCGCCGCGGCCGCACACCGTGACGGCGTAGCCGGCCCTGGCCAGGGCGTCCGCCATCAGCGAGGCCAGCCGCTCGTCGTCTTCCACCAGCAGCAGGCGCAGGCCGCTGGCCGGAGCGCCCTCCGCGCTCACGGCAGCCACCCGTCCCGGGTGGTGGCCCGGCCGCTGTCACACAACGCACACACGGCGCACACGCGGCCTCCACAGACGCGCGGCGGCCCGGTTCCTAGAGTCCTGTCCATCGACTTCACAGCTTACTGGAGACCTGCCATGCACCGCATCCCCTCGCACCCCGCCCGCCGCATCGCCGGCGCCCTGGCCCTGGCCACGACGGCGCTGCTGGCCGCCTGCGGCGGCGGTGGCGACTCCGGCCACGCCGACCCGGCTGCGCAGCAGGACGGCGTGATCAGCGGCTCGCTGTTCAAGGGCCCCGTGGGTGCTGCCGAGGTGTGCGCCTACGCGCTGGTGGACGGCGTGCAGGCCGACAACCGCGGCTGCAGCGTCACCGACGCGGACGGCCACTACAAGATCTTCTTGCTGTCGGTCAAGCCGGGCGGCGAGTCGCTGGTGGTGGCCGGCACGCGCTACACCGGCGCCTACACCGACGAGGCCACCGGCACGCGGCGCCCGCTGGACGCCACGCTGCGCTCGGCCGTCAGGCTGCACCCGGGCCAGGCCGCCACGGTGATGGTGACACCGCTCACCGAACTGGCGATGCGGCGCGCCGAGACGGTGTCGCCCAAGCTGGCCGACGAGTCGATCGAGCAGGCCATGGCCCTGGTGGCCCATGCCTTCGACACCGACGACCTCCGCCAGACACGGCCGGCCGATCCCACGCGGCCGGAGTCGGCCACCGCGGCGCGCGGTGCCCGCAACTACGGGCTGGCGCTGGCCGGCGTGTCGAGCCTGCGCGCCGACATGACGCCCAAGCCCGGCACCATGGTCACGGTCGACCATGCCCTGGCGGAACTGGCCAGCGCCTTCCGGCCCGACCGCGTGGCGGGCCAGGACCTGAAGTTCAAGGCCGCGATGCAGAGCTTCCTGGCCGGCCCGCGCAACGCCACCGGCGTGCGCCCGGCCGAGATGGCCTCGGCGGTCTCGCTGCGCC
The DNA here is from genome assembly GCA_046341655.1 of Betaproteobacteria bacterium. Taxonomy (GTDB): domain Bacteria; phylum Pseudomonadota; class Gammaproteobacteria; order Burkholderiales; family Burkholderiaceae_C; genus Rubrivivax. The sequence goes on from JBKDQY010000301.1 coordinate 20,352, forward strand.
TGGCCACGCTGCCGCTGGCCTGGGGCGTGTTGCCGGCGATGGACCCCCTGGGCCCGGATCCCGTGACGCCGCTGCCGCCCGCGCCCACAGACGGCCCGGCCTGCAGCGTGACCGTCAGCCAGCCGGCGGTGGGTGGCTCCTACTACTTCGCGATGCAACCCCACCGCTTCTGCGTGCGCAGGGTCGAGGCGGCGCAGTGCGAGGTGGGCACCATGCAGGGCCTGCTGCGCGGCCACAAGCTGTACAACGCGTTGCAGGGCCCGGCCTTCGGCATGACCGAGCACGCGGTCGAGCCGGTGGACACCTGCACCAGGGGACCGGGCACCACGGTCGACCTGCCCTGAACGAAGCGATGGCGCGCCGGGCCAGCCCCCTCCGGCGCGCCGTTCGCCGGCTAGACGCCGCGGGCCCGGTCGGCGCGGAACCGCGCCCGCCAGGCCTCGAAGCGGCCCTGATCCAGCGCTTCGCGCACTTCGCGCATCAGGTTCACGTAGTGGTGCAGGTTGTGGATCGTGGCCAGCATCGGCCCGAGCATCTCGCCGCAGCGGTCGAGGTGGTGCAGGTAGGCGCGGCTGAAGCCGCCGTGCACGGTGCCGTCGGCATCCGTCCAGCCCCGGCAGGCGTGGCAGGTGCAGGTCTCGTCGATGGGCCGCGGGTCGGCCTTGTGGCGGGCGTTGCGGATCTTCAGGTCGCCGAAGCGCGTGAACAGGTGGCCGTTGCGGGCGTTGCGCGTGGGCATCACGCAGTCGAACATGTCGATGCCCTGGGCCACGCCTTCCACCAGGGCCTCCGGCGTGCCCACGCCCATCAGGTAGCGCGGCTTGTGCGCCGGCAGCAGGCGCGGCGTGTGCGCCATGATCTTCAGCATCTCGGCCTTGGGCTCGCCCACGCTCACGCCGCCCACGGCGTAGCCAGGCAGGTCGAGCTCGGCCATGCGCGCGGCGCTCTCGGCGCGCCGGTTCTCGAACATGCCGCCCTGCACGATGCCGAACAGCGCGTTCGGGTTGGCCAGGCGCGCGAACTCGGCCTGCGAGCGCTTCGCCCAGCGCAGGCTCAGCTCCATCGAGCGCCGCGCCTCGGCCTCGGTGGTGATGCGGCCCGCGGTCTCGTAGGGCGTGCACTCGTCGAACTGCATCGCGACGTCGGCGTTCAGCACCGTCTGGATCTGTATGCTGAGCTCGGGCGTCAGGAAGAGGCGGTCGCCGTTGACGGGCGACGCGAACTTCACGCCCTCCTCGCTGATCTTGCGGCTCTTGCCGTCGGCGCCGGCCAGGCTCCAGACCTGGAAGCCGCCGCTGTCGGTGAGCATGGGCTTGCTCCAGCCCTCGAAGCGGTGCAGGCCGCCGAAGGACTGGATCACCTCCAGCCCCGGCCGCATCCACAGGTGGAAGGTGTTGCCCAGGATGATGCTGGCGCCCATCTCGTGCAGGCTCCTCGGCATCACGCCCTTGACGGTGCCGTAGGTGCCCACGGGCATGAACACCGGCGTCTCGACGACGCCGTGGTTGAGCGTCAGCGTGCCGCGCCGGGCCAGGCCCTCGGTGCGGTGGATGTGGAACTGGAGCATGGCGGGATTGTCGGCTGCGCCAGCAGGGCTTCGACAGGCTCAGCCCGAACGGGGGGCCTTCATGCCCACCACCCGTTCGCCCTGAGCTTGTCGAAGGGCTGGTCGCTGGGCGGACGGGGCTTCGACAGGCTCAGCCCGAACGGATGCAGGCTCAGCTCAAGCGGGCCAGCAGCATGCTGTCGCCGTAGCTGAAGAAGCGGTAGCGGCGCTCGATGGCGTGGCGGTAGAGGGCCATCACGTGGGCGTGCCCGGCGAAGGCGCTGACCAGCATCATCAGCGTGCTCCTGGGCAGGTGGAAGTTGGTGATCAGCCGGTCGACGACGCGGAACTCGAAGCCCGGCGTGATGAAGATGTCGGTGTCGCCGGTGCAGGCCTGCAGCTGCCCGCCACGGGCGGCGCTCTCCAGCGAGCGGATCGTCGTCGTGCCCACGGCCACCACGCGGCCGCCGCGCGCGCGCGTGGCCGCGATGGCGTCGACCGTGGCCTGCGGCACCTCGAACCACTCGCTGTGCATGCGGTGCTCGGCGATGCGCTCCACGCGCACCGGCTGGAAGGTGCCCGCGCCCACGGGCAGCGTCACCGCCGCGCGCTGCACGCCGCGCCCGGCCAGCGCGGCGAGCACGGCCTCGTCGA
>JBKDQY010000302.1:0-4639 GCA_046341655.1 Betaproteobacteria bacterium
GCCGGGCACCGGCTCCATGGCCAGCCAGGCGAGCGCGCCGTCGTCTCCGGCGATCCCGGCGTCCCAGACCGACACGATGGCCGGGTGGTTCAGCCCGCGCGCCAGGGTCGCGGCGCGCAGGAAGGCCTCGGCCGCCGCCGCGTGGTCGGGGCCGGCGGGCAGGGGTTGCAGCTTCAGGGCCGAGAACGCGTCGTCCTGGCGGGCCAGCCAGACCTGGCTCTGGGCCCCGGCGCCCAGGGGCCGCAAGAGCCGCCAGCCCGCCACCGCGGCGCCTGCAGCCAGCGGCGCGGGCATGGGCGCATGCCTCTCAGGCGGCGGCTTGCGCCTGGTGCCGCCGCTTCACGGCCTGGCCGATGGCCAGCACCAGCAGCGCACCGGCCAGCCCGGCACCGTAGCGCAGCAGGTCCGATACCACCGGCAGCGCGCCGGGCTTCTCGGCCGGCGTGGTGGGCAGGAACGGCAGGATGCCGGGGTCGGTGACGGCCATGGTGCCGGCGATCCAGCCCAGCAGCATGCCGCCCACCACGATGACCACCGGGAAGCGGTCCATCAGCCTGATCACGAGCTGGCTGCCCCAGACGATGATCGGGATCGAGACCAGCAGGCCGAAGATCACCAGCCCCATCTGGTGCTGGCCGGCGCTCTCGGCGGCGCCGGCGATGGCGATGACGTTGTCCACGCTCATCACCAGGTCGGCCACGATCACCGTCTTCACGGCGGCCCAGAGCTTGTCTGAGGCCTCGATCTCGCCGTGGCCGTCCTCCTCGGGCGCCAGCAGCTTGACGCCGATCCACACCAGCAGGATGGCCCCCACGAGCTTGAGGTAGGGGATCGCCAGCAGCGTGAGCGCGAAGAAGATCAGGATCACGCGCAGCACGATGGCGCCGGCCGTTCCCCAGATGATGCCCTTGGTGCGCTGCGCCGGCGGCAGCTTGCGGCAGGCCAGGGCGATGACGACCGCGTTGTCGCCGCCCAGCAGGATGTCGATCATGATGATCTGACCGACGGCGATCCAGAATTCAGGGCTCGACAGGGCTTCCATGGCGCAGGGCTCTCGGCAAGGTTCGCCGGCCAGTGTACGTGCGCCGAGTGGGGTTATCGCTGCGGAAACTACAGATGCCGCCGGCAAGTCCTTTGCAAGGCGTTCGGGCCCTTCCGGACCCTTGCGTCCACGCTCAGAGCAGCGACTTCAGCAGCCGGCCCATCTCGGAGGGGTTGCGCGTGACCTTGAAGCCGCACTCCTCCATGATGGCCAGCTTGGCGTCGGCGGTGTCGGCGCCCCCGCTGATGAGCGCGCCGGCGTGGCCCATGCGCTTGCCCGGCGGCGCGGTGACGCCGGCGATGAAGCCGACGATGGGCTTCTTCATGTGGGCCTTGCACCAGCGGGCGGCCTCGGCCTCGTCGGGGCCGCCGATCTCGCCGATCATGATGACGGCGTCGGTGTCGGGGTCGTCGTTGAAGGCCTGCATCACGTCGATGTGCTTCAGGCCGTTGATCGGGTCGCCGCCGATGCCGACCGCGCTGCTCTGGCCCAGGCCGATCTCGGTGAGCTGCGCCACGGCCTCGTAGGTGAGCGTGCCCGAGCGGCTGACCACCCCGATGCGGCCCTTGCGGTGGATGTGGCCCGGCATGATGCCGATCTTGATCTCCTCGGGCGTGATCAGCCCAGGGCAGTTGGGGCCCAGCAGCAGCGTCTTCTTGCCGCCGGCGGCCTCTTTCTGCTTCATCCGGTTGCGCACCATCAGCATGTCCTTCACCGGGATGCCCTCGGTGATGCAGATGACGAGGTCGAGGTCGGCCTGCACGGCCTCCCAGATGGCGTCGGCCGCGCCCGCCGGCGGCACGTAGATCACGCTGACGGTGGCGCCGGTGGCGGCCTTGGCGTCGGCCACGCTGGCATGGATGGGGATGCCCTCGAAGCTCTCGCCGGCCTTCTTGGGGTTGACGCCGGCCACGAAGCAGGCACGGCCGTTGGCGTAGGCCTGGCAGCCCTTGGTGTGGAACTGGCCCGTCTTGCCGGTGATGCCCTGCGTGATGACGCGCGTGTCCTTGTTGATGTAGATCGACATGGTGCTACCTGTTCAGACTCCGTTCGCCCTGAGCTTGTCGAAGGGCATGGTGGGTGTCGCCAGGGCTTCGACAAGCTCAGCCCGAACGGAAGGTGGGTCTACTGGACGGCGGCGACGATCTTGGTGGCCGCCTCGGCCATCGTGTCGGCGCTGATGATGGGCAGGCCGGACTCGGCCAGCATCTTCTTGCCCATCTCCTCGTTCGTGCCCTTCATGCGCACGACCAGCGGCAAGCCCAGGTTGACGGCCTTGCACGCGGCGATCACGCCCTCGGCGATGGTGTCGCACTTCATGATGCCGCCGAAGATGTTGACGAGGATGCCCTTCACGTTCTTGTTCTTGAGCATGATCTTGAAGGCCTCGGTCACCTTCTCGGCCGTGGCGCCGCCGCCGACGTCGAGGAAGTTCGCCGGCTCGCCGCCGAAGAGCTTGATGGTGTCCATGGTGGCCATCGCCAGGCCGGCGCCGTTGACCAGGCAGCCGATGTTGCCGTCGAGGCTGATGTAACTGAGGTCGAACTTGCTGGCCTCGACCTCCGCCGGGTCTTCCTCGTCGAGGTCGCGGTAGGCCACGACCTCGGGGTGCCGGAACAGCGCGTTGGCGTCGAAGTTGAACTTGGCGTCGAGCGCGATCAGGTGGCCCCGGCTGTCGCGGTTGAGAGGGTTGATCTCCACCAGCGACGCGTCGGTGGCCATGTAGCACTCGTAGAGCTTGCGGAACAGCTCCACGGCCTGCGCCGTGCTGTTATCGGGCAGGCCGATGGAGGCGGCGATCTTGCGGGCCTGCGCCTCGGTGAGGCCGGCCAGCGGATCGATGAACTCGGTGACGATCTTCTCGGGGGTGCGGTGCGCGACCTCCTCGATGTCCATGCCGCCCTCGCTGCTGGCGATGAAGGCCACCTTCTGCGTGGCGCGGTCGGTCACCAGCGACACGTAGTACTCCTTCTGGATGTCGGCGCCTTCCTCGATGTAGAGGCGCCGCACCTTCTGACCCTCGGGCCCGGTCTGGTGCGTCTTGAGCTGCATGCCCAGGATCTGGCCGGCCAGCGTCTCGACATCGGCCAGCGAGCGCGCCAGCTTGACGCCGCCGCCCTTGCCGCGGCCGCCGGCGTGGATCTGCGCCTTGACGACCCACACGCTGCCGCCGAGCTTCTGCGCCGCCTCCTGGGCCTCGCGCACGGTGAAGGCGGGGTAGCCGCGCGGCACCGGCACGCCGTGCTGGCGCAGCAGTTCCTTGGCCTGGTATTCGTGGATCTTCATGTCGCCTCCTCGCGAGGGTCTGGGATGGTCGTCGGGGTCAGGAATCGGAAGCCGCGGCGGCCGGCGGGCGGTACCAGCGCGGGTAGAACTCGCGCACGGCCGGGCCGTCGGTGCGCAGGGCGTGGCAGCGGTCGAGCTGGAAGGGCTGCGCCGCGCCTTCGCCGTTGCCGCGGGTGTCGATCACCTCGCCGGCGAAGCCCTGCACCACGGCCGTGGGCAGCACCTGGGCGAGTTCGGTGAGGTGGGTGCAGGCCTGGACGCCACCCAGGCGCGCGCGCACCTCGCGGTGGAAGTTCTTCAGCAGGTTCAGGCCCACCAGGCGGCGGTAGGCGTCGCCGTGCTCGCCGCAGATGCCGGGGTAGGGCATGGCGCGGGTCTCGGAGCCGGCCTCGACGATGTCGAGATTGCGGGTCACCACCAGCCGCAGCAGCATGTCGTGGATGGGGGCACCCGGCGGACGCGGGCCGTCGGCCATCTGGGTGACGCGCGTCTTGGCGTCGAAGATGGTGGCATCGACCTCCCAGAGCCCGTCGTCGCGCGCGAACACCTGCACGTCGATCTGTCGGCGGTGCTTGAGCTGGCGCGTCGGCGCCGCGGGGGGAAGGCTCATCGGCAAGGGCTGACTACGAGGCCGATGCGGCGGCGCAGCAACGGGCGGCCGCGAATGTAGCACGCACATTCCCGCCCGAAGCTGACGCCGCGGACGTGTTCCGGGGCGCTCAGTCGGGCTCGTCGGCCGGCGGGGGCTCGTCGTCGTCGGGCACGCCGCGCACGACGCGGCGGATGACGTCGCCGCCGAAGCCGCGGCCGGCCAGGAAACGCATCTGCCGCGCCCTCTCGGCAGGCGTGGCGCCCGGGCTGCCGAAACGGCGCTGCCACAGGGCCTGGGCACGCTCGAGCTCGCTGCCGCGGGCCTGCTGCACCGCGGCATCCACGAGGGCGGGCTCCAGGCCGCGCTGCTGCATCGCCTGGCGCAGCCGGCGCTCGCCGAACCTAGGCGCCTTGGCGGCCAGCAGCGACTCGGCCATGCGCGCTTCATTCATGAGCCCGGCGGCGGCCAGGCCGTCGATGACGGCGGCGATGCGATCGCGCAGCAGGCTGTCGGGGAAGGCGGCGTCAGGACCGGACGCCGCTTCCGCCAGCCGCGCCAGCGCGCGGGCGTGCGTCAGCAGCTTGCGCTCGAGCTCTGCCCGGCTGTGGTCGCGCTGCGCCAGCCAACGCAGCGCGCGCGACTTCAGCGCCGTCGGGGTGGGCCCGTCGGCCGGCCGCGGCGGCGGGCCGCCCTCGGCCCGGCCCGCGGGCCTACTCCGC
>JBKDQY010000303.1:0-4915 GCA_046341655.1 Betaproteobacteria bacterium
AGACCAAGGCGCTGATCATGATCATCTTCTCGAACGTGCTGCTCGACCGCGGCGTGATCACCGCCGACACCTTTACCGCGCTGCTGCTGATGGCCGTGGCCAGCACCATGCTGACAGTGCCGATGGTGGCGCCGCGGCTGGCGCGCATGCAGGCGGTCAGCGGCAAGAGCGCCTGAGCGCGCGGCGCAGACGCCACGCGCTGGCCGGCTAGCGCGGCAGGCTGAGCTCGGGCCAGCGCGCCAGCCGCTCGTACAGCGCGGCGCGCGACATCTTCAGCAGCTTCGCCGCCGCCATGCGGTTGCCGCGGGTGGCCATCAGCGCCGTGCGGATGGCCTGCCGTTCGATCTCGGCCACCTGGTCGCCCAGCGGGCGCAGCAGCGCGGGCGGTGCGCCCTCGCGGCGGGCGGCCGGGGCCGGGGCCGGTGCGGGCCGGGGCTGCGGCAATGCTGGCGCGCCCACCTCGTCGACCCCGAAGTGCCAGGGCTCGAGCACCAGGTCGTCGGGCATCAGCGCCGCCTGCTCCAGCACGTTGCGCAGCTCGCGGATGTTGCCCGGCCAGGGCCGCCGCGCCAGCAGCGCCAGCGCCTCGGGGCCCAGGCTGCGCGCCGGCAGTCCGCTGCGCCGGGCGATGTCCTCGGTCAGCGCCTCCACCAGGCCTTCGAGATCGCCCAGCCGCTCGCGCAGCGGCGGCAGGCGGATGGGCAGCACGTGCAGGCGGTAGAACAGGTCGGCGCGGAACGTGCCCTCGGCCACCATGGCCGGCAGGTCGCGGCTGGTGGCGGCCACGATGCGCACGTCCACGCGCTCCACGCGGTCGCTGCCCAGCGGCTCGATCTCCTGCTCCTGCAGCGCGCGCAGCAGCTTGCTCTGCAGCGCCAGTGGCATGTCGCCGATCTCGTCGAGGAACAGCGTGCCGCCGTCGGCCAGGCGGAACCTGCCCTCGCGGCCCTTGCGCTCGGCGCCCGTGTAGGCGCCGGGGGCAACGCCGAAGAACTCGGCCTCCAGCAGCCCCTCGGGCACGGCGGCGATGTTCACGCCCACGAAAGGCCGCGCCGCACGCCGGCTGGCGCGGTGGATGCCCTGGGCGAGCAGCTCCTTGCCGGTGCCCGTCTCGCCCAGCAGCAGCACCGGGCTGTCGGCCATGGCCACGCGGCGCGCCTGGCGCTTGGCCTCCATGGCCGCCGCGCTCGTGCCGATGAAGCTGGCGATGGTGTGGCGCGGGCGGCGCTGCGCCGCGATCTCGTCGGCCAGCTGGCGGCGCGCGCTGTCGAGCTCGGCCTGCAGCGCGCCGAACTTGGCCATCAGCGGCTGCATGGTCGACTCGGGGTGGTCCATCAGCACGAAGCCCACGGCGCCGATCACGCGGCCGGCGTCGTCGCGCAGCGGCAGCCGCGTGACGAGGAAGGTGCCCGCCTGGTTGGTGAGCAGGTCCACCAGCACCGGCTGCCCGGTGTCGACCACCTGGCCCATCAGCGTGTTGGGCACCACGTCCTCGACGCGGCGGCCGATGAAGTCGTGCTCCTCGCGGCCCAGGGCGGGCAGGAAGCGGCGGTAGCCGTCGTCGATCCACACGATGCGGTGCCCGCGGTCGACCACCATGGTGCCCATCGCCGTGCGCGCGAAGGTCTGGAACATGCCGCGCGCGGCCAGTTCCACGGCGCTGGCGGCGTCGAGCAGGGGCGGGGTGTCGGCGGGCACGGGCACGGCGACCGGCACTGTAGCGGCAGCGCCGGGCCCCCCGGGCCAAGGGGCAGCGGCCGCGTGGCAACATCGCGCCCCGGCGCCCGCCCCCCACGCAGACCGACACGGAGACACACGATGACGCACCTCACCCGCCGCCAGGCCCTGCTGGGCACGGCCGGCACCGCCGCCACGCTGGCCCTGCCCTCGCTCGCCCGCGCCCAGGGTGCCTGGCCGGCCAGGCCGGTGACCATCGTCGTGCCCTTCCCGCCCGGCGGCGGAACCGACGCCTTCGCGCGGCCGCTGTTCGCCACCATCGGCCGCAACACGGGCCGGCAGTTCCTCATCGACAACAAGGGCGGCGCCGGCGGCACGCTGGGCGCCGGCATCGCCGCCAAGCCCGCGCCCGACGGCTACACCTACTTCATGTGCGCGGTGCACCACGCCATCGCGCCCAGCATGTACCCGCGGCTCGACTACAACATCGAGACCGACTTCATACCGGTGGGCCTGGTGTCCAGCGTGCCGCAGGTCATCGTCGTCAACCCGCAGAAGGTGCAGGCGACCACGCTGCCGCAGCTGCTGGAGTTCATCCGCCGCAACCCGGGCCGGCTCAACTACGGTTCGGCCGGCAACGGCACCAGCCACCACCTGGCCGGCGAGCTGTTCAAGCTGCAGACCAAGACCTTCATCACCCACATCCCCTACCGCGGCGCCGGCCCGATGCTGCAGGACCTGATCGCCGGCCAGGTGGACCTGTGCTTCGACGGCCTGGGCTCCAGCGCGGCGCACATCAAGGGTGGCCGCATCCGCGCCATCGCCGTGGCCGCCGACCGCCGTGCGCCGGGCTTCCCCGACGTGCCCACAGCCGCCGAGGGCGGCGTGCCCACCTACAAGGTGGCCACCTGGTACGGCATCTGGGCGCCCAAGGGCACGCCCGCCGAGGCCGTGAGCGGCATGCAGGCCGAGATGCGCAAGGCGCTGGCCAGCGACGAGATCAAGGCCACCTGGACGGGCCTGGGCACCGAGATGCCCAACAGCTGGGGCCCCGACATGGGACAGTTCGTGAGCGCCGAGGTCCGGCGCTGGGCCGAGGTCGTGAAGAGCAGCGGCGCGAAACTGGACTGACCCCCGAAGCGCCTCGCGGCGCTTCCCCCTTGGAAAGGGGGCGCCGCCAGCGGCCCGGCGGAGCCGGTTCCGCGGCGGCCGCTTGACTTGCACGCTCTGCAGCATCCATGAACAACGCCAACCTCTTCGTCGCCCTGCGGGGCGGCTTCCCCGCGGACCTCGACGCCATCGCGGTGCAGACCGTCGACACGCCCGTGCCGCTGGCCTACACCTGGCGCGACCTCGACCGCGCCAGCGCGATGGTGGCCAACCTCATCGACTCGCTGGACCTGCCCGCGCAGTCGCGCGTGGCCGTGCAGGTGGACAAGAGCGTCGAGGCGCTGGTGCTGTACCTGGCGGTGCTGGGCGCCGGCCACGTGGTCCTGCCGCGGAACAAAGCCAACCAGGCGGCCGCGATCGAGTACTTCGTCGGCAACGCCGAGCCGGCGCTGGTGGTGTGCACGCCCAAGGCCTTCCCGTGGCTGAGCAAGATCGCGTTCAGGGCCGGCACGCAGCACGTGTTCACGCTGGGCGACGACCGCAGCGGCTCGCTGCTGGAGCGCGCGGCGCAGCACGCCGACGTGCACGAGCCGGCCCTGCGCCGCGACGACGACCTCGCCGCCATCCTGTACACCAGCGGCACCACCGGCCGCAGCAAGGGCGCGATGCTCACGCACGGCAACCTGCGCAGCAACGCCCTGGTGCTGAAGGACTTCTGGGGCTGGCGGACCGGCGGCACCCGCGGCGGCCCCGAGGGCCGCGACACGCTGATCCACGCGCTGCCCATCTTCCACGTGCACGGCCTGTTCGTGGCCTGCCACGGCGCGCTGCTGGCGGGCGCGAGGATGCTGTGGCTCAACCGCTTCGACCCCCGGGCCGTGGTGGCGCGGCTGCCCGAGGCCAGCGTGTTCATGGGCGTGCCGACGCTGTACGTGCGGCTGCTGGCCGAACACGGCCTCACGGCCGAGGCCTGCCGCGGCATGCGCCTGTTCGTCAGCGGCTCGGCGCCGCTGCTGCTGGAGACCTTCGAGGCCTGGCGCGAGCGCACCGGCCACGTCATCCTCGAGCGCGACGGCATGAGCGAGACCGTGATGCTCACCAGCAACCCCTACCGCCCCGAGGCCGCGCGCCGCGGCGGCACCGTGGGCCCGGCGCTGCCCGGCGTGGGCCTGCGCGGGGTGGGCGACGACGGCGCGGAACTGAAGCCGGGCGAGGTGGGCCACATCCAGGTGCGGGGCCCCAACGTCTTCAAGGGCTACTGGCGCATGCCCGAGAAGACGGCCGAGGAGTTCACCGCCGACGGCTGGTTCCGCACCGGCGACGTCGGCAGGGTCGAGTCCGACGGCTTCTGCACCATCGTCGGCCGCAGCAAGGACCTCGTCATCACCGGCGGCTACAACGTCTACCCGGCCGAGATCGAGGGCTTCCTGAACGCCCTGCCCGGCGTGGCCGAGAGCGCGGTGGTGGGCGTGCCGCACCGCGACTTCGGCGAGGCCGTGGTCGCCGTGGTGGTGGCGCGGCCCGGCGGCCCGGCCCCCGAGCCGGCGGCGCTGATCGGCGCGCTCAAGGGCCGCATCGCCGGCTTCAAGGTGCCCAAGTTCGTGGAGGTGGTGGCCGAGCTGCCGCGCAACGCCATGGGCAAGGTGCAGAAGAACCTGCTGCGCGAGCGGCACCGCGGGCTGTTCGGCGGCGGCGCCTGAGCGCCGCGCGCCACGCGCACCCTCAGGCGCCCAGCCGCATCGCCAGGCGCCGCCACAGCGGCTGGCGCTTCCACTCGGCCACGGCGCGGTCGGCGAAGTCGCGGCCGCGCGGGCTGAGCCGGTAGCAGTGCACGCGGCCCTGGCGCGGCTGGCGGGGCAGCTCGTCGAGCAGGCCGAAGCGGCTGAGCGGCGTCCAGCAGGTGTAGAGCATCTGGCCTTCGATGATGCAGCGCTCGTCGTCGGCGTCGGCCGAGTGCACCAGCACCTGCCCGCGGCGCAGGCGCGCCAGCGCGTCGATGAACTCGCCGCGGTCGGCGACCAGAGGGTCCTGCCGGCCGGCCGGCAGCGCGGCCTGGCCCGCCGCATCGGTGCGCGGTGTCGAGTGGAACAACTGCATCGCGGTGGCTCCCCACGGTGGAGCCGGCCCC
>JBKDQY010000304.1:0-14267 GCA_046341655.1 Betaproteobacteria bacterium
GTATATACGTGCGGGCTACTCCAGCCCCCGCCCCTTCACCTGGGCCAGATCAGCCTCGGTGGGCACGCTGCCGTCAGTGAAGTAGCCCGCGGCGATCTTGGCCTCGATCTCCACCTTGGCATCGGCCGGCACGAGATCGTCGGGGATCTTGACGCGCTCCCCCACCTCGATGCCGCTGCCGGTGATGGCGTCGAACTTGTCGTTGCTCATGCTCACCAGGCGGTGGATCTTGCGGATGCCCAGCCAGTGCAGCACGTCGGGCATCAGCTCCTGGAAGCGCATGTCCTGCACCCCGGCCACGCACTCGGTTCGCAGGAAGTAGTTGGCCGCCGAGTCGCCGCCGGTCTGGCGCTTGCGCGCGTTGTAGACGAGGAACTTCGTCACCTCGCCCAGCGCGCGGCCCTCCTTGCGGCTGTAGGCGATGAGGCCCACCCCGCCCTGCTGCGCGCCCCTGATGCACTCCTCGATGGCATGCGTGAGGTAGGGCCTGCAGGTGCAGATGTCGGAGCCGAAGACGTCGGAGCCGTTGCACTCGTCGTGGACGCGCGCCGTGAGGGTGACCGTCGGGTCGGCGAGGTCGGCCACGCGGCCGAACACGTACAGCGTCTGCCCGCCGATGGGCGGCAGGAAGACCTCGAGGTCGCTGCGCGTGACGAGCTCGGGGTACATGCCGCCCGTTTCCTCGAAGAGGGCCCGGCGCAACTCGGCCTCGGACACCTTGAATCGCTCGGCCACGCCCGGCAGCCACCACACGGGCTCGACGGCGATCTTGGTCACGGTGGCCGAGGCGTCGTCGAGCAGGATCTGCCCGTCGATGGCCAGGCGCTGGAAGGCGATGGCCTGCTTGATCTCGGGAAGGTGGATGTGGGCCTTGGTGACGGCGATGGTGGGCCGGATGTCGTAGCCCGCGGCCAGGTGCTCGGCGAACGCCGTCTGCACGCTGGCACCCCAGGGGTCGAGCGAGACGATCCGGCGCGCGTCGCCCCAGGCTGGGTGCGGGCCGACGGGATCGGTGGGCGCGGTGTTGGTGAGGTCGGCGCGGTGCTCGCGCGACAGGTTGCCCGCGGCCACGGCCAAGGCGCGGTAGACGCCGTAGCTGCCGCTGTGGGAGCCGATCACGTTGCGCTGGCTGCGGCGCGTGGTGCTGCCGACCACCGGGCCGCGCTCGGCCGCGCTGGGGGCGCCCCACACGATGGGCGGCGCGCCGCTGGCCCCCTGGCCAGGGTGCGAGGTGAGGCGGATGTGTCGCGGAGGGGAGTCCATGGGGCTGTGCGGGGTGGAGCCGAGGTCGCGAAGATACGCGAGAAGCGGTCGCCGGGTCCGGAGCTTCTTTACGAAGCACCCGGCGCGGTCCGGCAGGATGTGGGGTACAGTCCGCCCGCGGATTCGCTCCGATCTTCTCGTTCGTCGGCTCTATTGAGTTTGACCGACGCCGCTGACCTTCCCAGGCAGCGCCGTCGTGCTAGGCCCAGTTCTTCCATCGGTGAGTAGCGTTTAGGCGTCTTCCGTGCGTGTGCGCGGCAAGGGTGCCGGTGCGCGCTGTCCTCCTCACACCGAAAGGAAAACTCTCATGGCCAACAAGGAAACCGGAACCGTCAAGTGGTTCAACGAAGGCAAAGGCTTCGGCTTCATCGCGCCCGATGCCGGCGGCAAGGACCTCTTCGCGCACTTCAAGGAAATCCAGGGCACGGGCTTCAAGACCCTGCTCGAGAACCAGCGCGTGGAATACGAGGTGACGCAGGGTCAGAAGGGCCCCCAGGCCTCGAACATCCGCGTCGTCAGCTGATCGACGCTGCCGTGGTCCCCTCGGGGACGCGGCAGACCGGGGCGCGCTTCGGCGCGCCCTTTTTCATGGCTGCGGGCCTCGGCCCCGGGAGCGCGCGGTGCACAACCTTCAGGAAGCCACGGAGAAGATCTGCGAGCTCAAGGGCAGCCTGCTGGCCCTGGACGCCGTGGTCACGGCCCTGATCACGGCGCTGCCCGAGGCGCAGCGGGGCGAGATGGCCGGCGCCTTCGACCGCTACACCGAACTCGCCCGCGCGGTGCTGCTCCATGCCCCCATCTCGGAGCACACCATCAGCGCCTACGAGCACGAGGTGCGGCGCTACGCCGCGTTGCTGTCGGCCACCTGATCGGCGGCCCGAACAGCCGCCTCAGGGCCCCGGCGCACCGGCCTTGAACCAGCGCGCGATCAGCTCGCGCTCGCCGTCGGTGATCTGCGTGGCGTTGTTCTGCGGCATCAGCCGCAGCACCACGGCCTGCTGGTAGATGGCTTGGGCGTGCTGCCTGACCAGCTCAGGGGTGTGCAGCGCGACGTTCTTCTGCGCCACCACCGCGTTGTGGCAAACGTTGCAGCGCTGCTCGAGCACGGCCTTGACCTCGGCGTAGGTGACCGGCGCGGCCGCCGCGGCGGCGGGCACCGCCGGGCGCGGCGCCGGCTTGAGCGCCACCGCCAGCCCCAGCAGCAGCGCCGTGCCGACGGCCGCGTACTCCCAGGGCTGGCGCGTGCCGTTGACCAGCGCCTTGTGCCGCGCCACGAAGCTGTGGCGTATCAGCGCGCCGGCCAGCATCAGCACCACCAGCACGGCCCAGTTCCACGCGCCCTGGTAGAGCCAGCCGTAGTGGTTGGACAGCATGGCGATCAGCACCGGCAGCGTGAAGTAGGTGTTGTGCACGCTGCGCTGCTTGGCGCGCTGGCCGTGGATGGCCTGCACCGGCTGGCCCGCCTTCATCTGCGCGATCACGGTCTTCTGGCCGGGGATGATCCAGAAGAACACGTTGGCGCTCATGGCCGTGGCCAGCATCGCGCCCACCAGCAGGAAGGCCGCGCGTCCCGCGAACAGCTGGCAGGCGAGCCACGAGGCCCCGACCACGAACACCAGCACGGCGATGCCGACCTTCAGGTCGCCGCCGACCCTGCCGCCTTTCTCGCCCAGCCAGCGGCAGATGCCGTCGTACAGCAGCCAGAACACCGCCAGGAAGGCCAGCGCCGCCGCCACCGCCTGCCACGGCGCAGCCCAGGCGAAGACGTTGCGGTCGATGAGGAAGGTCTCGGCGTTGAACAGGTACAGCACCGCGAACAGCGCGAAGCCCGTGAGCCAGGTGCTGTAGCTCTCCCAGAAGAACCAGTGCAGGTGCTCGGGCAGCGTCTTCGGCGCCACGAGGTACTTCTGCGGGTTGTAGAAGCCACCGCCGTGCACCGCCCAGAGCTCGCCGTCCACGCCCTTGGCCTGGAGATCGGGCGCCGTGGGCTTGACCAGGCTGCTGTCGAGGAACACGAAGTAGAAGCTCGAGCCGATCCAGGCGATGGCGACGATCACGTGCGCCCAGCGCAGCAGCAGGTTGGCCCAGTCGAGCCAGTAGGTCAGATCCATCGGGGGGCCTTCACGATCCGCGGTAGGTGCTGTGGCTCCAGGGGCTCACCAGCAGCGGCACGTGGTAGTGGCCGGCGGCGTCGGCGATGCCGAAGTCGAGCTGCACCGTGTCGATGAACGGCGGCTCTGGCAAGGCCACACCCCGGGCGCGGAAATAGGGCGCCACCTCGAACAGCAGCCGCCAGCGGCCGACGGCCATGGTGTCGCCCTCGAGCAGCCGGCCGTCGGCGCGGCCGTCGGCGTTGAGGACGACGCGCCTGACGGTGTGTGCACTGCCGTCGGGTGCCACGCGCTGCAGCGTGACGGCCATGCCGGCGGCCGGGCAGCCGTGGGCGGTGTCGAGGACGTGGGTGCTCAGGTGGCCCATGGCGGCTGGAGTGGGTGGTGGGCAACGCGGGTTGCCGCGGGGGTGTGGAAGGCGGGCAAAGTGTATACAGTCGCGGCAGTCCGTCAACGCAGCGATGACCCGCAGCCCTTCTTCCGCCACCGGCCTCCACGGCATCAGCCCCGCCAGCGCCAGGCCGCGGCGGGCGGCCGCCACCGCCACGGCGGGCGCGCGCCGCCACAAGGCCGATGCCGCGCCCGCGGCGGGCAGCACGCAGCGCATCGTCGACGCCGTCACCACCGCCATCGTCGAGCGCCGGCTCATGCCCGGCACCAAGCTCGTGGAGCAGCAGCTGGGCGACCTCTTCAAGGTGAGCCGCACGGTGGTGCGCCAGGCGCTCAACCAGCTCAGCCGCGACCACCTCGTGGTGCTCGAGCCCGCGCGCGGCGCCTTCGTGGCCCGGCCCAGCGTCGACGAGGCACGCCAGGTGTTCGAGGTGCGCCGCATGCTCGAGCAGCAGATGGTGCGCCAGCTGTGCGCCGTGGTCACCGACGAGCAGGTGGCCCTGCTGCGTGCGCACCTCGTGCGCGAGGCCGCCGCCGTCGAGCGCATCGACGTCGCCGGCCGCACGCGGCTGCTGGCCGACTTCCACGTCGTGCTGGCGCGCATGCTGGGCAACGAGGTGCTCGCGCAGCTGCTGGCCGACCTGCTGGCGCGCTGCTCGCTGATCGCGCTGATGTACCAGAGCGCCCACGACGCCGGCCACTCGGCCGAGGAGCACGTGGCCATCGTCGACGCCATCGCCCGCCGCGATGCGCGCGCTGCCGCGCGGCTGATGGACAGCCACCTCGGAAACGTCGAACGCAACCTGCAGCTGCACCCGCGCGCGGTCGACCTCGCCGCCGCGCTGGCGCTGGCCTGAACACCGCCCCATGAACACGCCCACCCGCTACCCGCGCGACCTCCTCGGCCATGGCCGCCACCCGCCGCACGCCCGCTGGCCCGGCCAGGCCCGCGTGGCCGTGCAGTTCGTGCTGAACTACGAGGAGGGCGGCGAGAACAGCGTGCTGCACGGCGACGCCGGCAGCGAGCAGTTCCTCTCCGAGATGGCCAGCCCGCCGGCCTTTGCCGCGCGGCACCTGAGCATGGAGGGCGTCTACGAGTACGGCAGCCGCGTCGGGGTTTGGCGCATCCTGCGCGAGTTCGAGCGCCGCGGCCTGCCGCTGACGGTGTTCGGCGTGAGCATGGCGCTGGAGCGTTGCCCCGAGGTGACGGCCGCCTTCGTCGAGCTGGGCCACGAGATCGCCTGCCACGGCTGGCGCTGGATCCACTACCAGAACGTCGACGAGGCCACCGAGCGCGAGCACCTGCAGCGCGGCATGGCCATCATCGAGCGGATGACCGGCCAGCGGTCCCTGGGCTGGTACACCGGCCGCGACAGCCCCAACACGCGCCGCCTCGTGGCCGACCACGGCGGCTTCGTCTACGACAGCGACTACTACGGCGACGACCTGCCGTTCTGGCTGCAGGTGCGCCGCACCGACGGCACGCTGGCCCCGCACCTGGTGGTGCCCTACACGCTGGACTGCAACGACATGCGCTTCGCGCTGCCGCAGGGCTACAGCCACGGCGACGAGTTCTTCCAGTACCTGCGCGATGCCTTCGACGTGCACTACGCCGAGGGCGACGAGCGGCCCTCGATGATGAGCATCGGCATGCACTGCCGGCTGCTGGGCCGCCCGGGGCGCCTGCGCGCGCTGCAGCGCTTCCTCGACCACGTGCAGGCGCACGACCGCGTGTGGGTGGCGCGGCGCATCGACATCGCCCGGCACTGGCGCGCCGAACACCCGTTCGACGCCGCCACGGCCTTCGTATGGGAGTGAGCGCCATGGCCGCCACGGTGACGCTCGCCGATCTCAACGCCGCCGACGAGGCCGGCTTCGTGGCCCTGCTCGACGGCATCTACGAGCACTCGCCGTGGATCGCCGCGGCGGCGTGGCGCGCGCGGCCGGCCGGCGGCCACGCCAGCCTGGCGGCGCTCAAGCGCGCGCTGGTGCAGGCGGTGCGCGACGCCGGACGCGACGCGCAGCGGGGCCTGATCCGCGCCCACCCCGAGCTCGCCGGCAAGGCCATGGTGGCGAAGTCGCTCACCGCCGAGAGCACCGACGAGCAGACGCGCTCGGGCCTGACGCACTGCACGCCCGAGGAGTTCTCGCGGCTGAAGCAGCTCAACGCCGACTACAACGCGAAGTTCGGCTGGCCCTTCATCCTGGCCGTGCGCGGGCCGCGCGGCGAGGGGCTGGCGCGCGCCGAGATCATTGCCACCTTCGCGCGGCGGCTGGCCGGACACCCGGACTTCGAGTTCGCCGAGTGCCTGCGCAACATCCACCGCATCGCCGAGATCCGGCTGGCGGACCGCTTCGCCGAGCACCCGCTGCGGGGCCGTCTCGTGTGGGACTGGGCGGAGCAGCTCGCCACGCACAGCGACCCCGGCTTTGCCGAGAAGGGCCAGCTCACCGTGACCTACCTCACCGACGCGCACCAGGCGGTGGCGCGGCGCCTGCAGGGCTGGATGCAGGAGGTCGGCTTCGACGAGGTGTCCGTCGACGCCGTGGGCAACGTGGTGGGCGTCTACCACGGGGCCGACCCGGGGTCGCGGCGGCTGCTCACCGGCAGCCACTTCGACACCGTCCGCAACGGCGGCAAGTACGACGGCCGGCTGGGCATCCTGGTGCCGATGGCCGTGGTGCGCGAGCTGTCGGCCGCGGGGCGGCGGCTGCCCTTCGGCCTGGAGGTCGTGGGCTTCTCGGAGGAGGAAGGCCAGCGCTACAAGGCCACCTTCCTGGCCAGCGGCGCGCTGGTCGGCGCCTTCGACCCGGCCTGGCTGGACCAGCGCGATGCCGACGGCACGACGATGCGCGAGGCCATGCGCGCCGCCGGCCTGCCCGGCACGCGGGAGGCCATCGCGGCGCTGCGGCGCGATGCTGCGCGCTACCTCGGCTTCATCGAGGTGCACATCGAGCAGGGCCCGGTGCTCGACGAGCTCGACCTGCCGCTGGGCGTGGTCACCAGCATCAACGGCAGCAAGCGCTTCCTGGGCGAGGTGCAGGGCATGGCCAGCCACGCCGGCACCACGCCGATGGACCGCCGGCGCGACGCCGCCGCGGCCGTGGCCGAGCTGGTGCTGTTCGTGGAGAGGCGCGCTGCCGCGGTGCCCGACGTCGTCGGCACGGTGGGCCTGCTGGAGGTGCCGGCCGGCAGCATCAACGTCGTGCCCGGCCGCTGCCGCTTCAGCCTGGATCTGCGCGCCACCCCCGACGCCGCACGCGACGCGCTGGCCGCCGACGTGACCCGCGAGCTCGAGGCCATCTGCCGCCGCCGCGGCCTGGCCTTCACGCTGGAGCCCACGCTCACGGCCGCGGCCGCGCCCAGCCACCCGGCCTGGCAGGCGCGCTGGGAGCGGGCGGTGCAGGCCCTGGGGCTGCCGGTGCACCGCATGCCCAGCGGCGCCGGGCACGACGCGATGAAGCTGCACGAGGTGATGCCGCAGGCCATGCTGTTCGTGCGCGGGGGCAACTCCGGCATCAGCCACAACCCGTTGGAAACCATCAGCACCCACGACGCCGAGTTGTGCGTCGCGGCCTTCCGCCACCTGCTCGAGCAACTCGCCGCCGAAGCCGCATGAGCGAATCCCCCCACGACCGCCTCGACGCCTGGATCGACCGGCACTTCGACGAGCAGGTGCGATTCCTGCAGGAGCTGGTGCGCGTGCCCACCGACACGCCACCGGGCGACAACGCGCCGCACGCCGAGCGCACGACAGGGCTGCTGGCGGCCATGGGCTACGCGGCCGAGCGGCACCCGGTGCCCGCCGACGCCGTGGCGGCGCAGGGCATGGTCAGCATCACCAACCTGGTCGTCCGCCGCCGCTTCGGCGCGGGCGGCCCCACCATTGCGCTGAACGCCCACGGCGACGTGGTGCCGCCCGGCGAGGGCTGGACGCACGATCCCTACGGTGGCGAGGTCGCCGACGGCCGCCTCTACGGCCGCGCCGCCGCCGTGAGCAAGAGCGACTTCACGACCTACACCTTCGCACTGCGCGCGCTCGAGTCGCTGGGCCTCTTGAACCGTGGCGCGGTCGAGCTGCACTTCACCTATGACGAGGAGTTCGGCGGCGAGCTCGGCCCGGGCTGGCTGCTCGGGCAGGGCCTGACGAAGCCCGACCTGCTCATCGCGGCCGGTTTCAGCTACCAGGTCGTGACCGCGCACAACGGCTGCCTGCAGCTCGAGGTGACGCTGCACGGCCTGGCCTCGCACGCCGCCTACCCGCACACGGGGGTCGACGCGCTGCAGGCTGCCAACCGCCTGCTGACGGCGCTGTACGAGCACAACCGCGTGCTGCGCACGCGCCGCAGCGGCGTCGCGGGCATCACCCACCCCTACCTCAACGTGGGCCGCATCGAGGGCGGCAGCAACACCAACGTCGTGCCCGGCAAGGTGGTGATCAAGCTCGACCGCCGCATGATCCCCGAGGAGGACGCCGCCGCAGTGGAGGCCGAGGTGCGCGGGCTGATCGAGGCCGCGGTGGCGCTGTCGCCCGGCGTGCGCTGCGAGATCCGGCGCCTGCTGCTGGCCCACGCGCTGAAGCCGCTGCCCGGCAACGCGCCGCTGGTGGCCGCCATCCAGCGCCACGGCCAGGCCGTGTTCGGCGAGCCCATCCCCGAGAGCGGCACGCCGCTCTACACCGACGTGCGCCTGTACGGCGAGCACGGCGTGCCGGCCGTCATCTATGGCGCGGGACCGCGCACCGTGCTGGAGAGCAACGCCAAGCGCGCCGACGAGCACCTGGTGCTGGCGGACCTTCGGCGCGCCACGCAGGTGGTGGCGCGCACCTTGTTCGACCTGCTGTCGGCATGAACGCACCACCGTGGTGTGCTCTGGCGCGTGTCGCTGCATCGTGGTGCAAGCCCCGAGCAAGCGCTGAGCATGGAACTTGCAGAATCACCCGGTTGACCTCTTCCTTCCCCTACAGAAACCTCTCACGGAGCAATGTCATGTCCTTGATCACCCTCAGCCGCCGCGCCGCCGCCCTGGCCGTCGCGGCCGTCCTCGCCGCGCCGCTGGCCGCCCAGGCGCAGACGCCGATCAAGTTCCAGCTCGACTGGCGCTTCGAAGGGCCGGCCGCGCTGTTCCTGGCCAGCGCCGCCAAGGGCTACTACAAGGCCGCGGGCCTGGACGTGACCATCGACGCCGGCAACGGCAGCGGCGGCACGGTCACCCGCGTGGCCGGCGGCGCCTACGACATGGGCTTCGCCGACATGGCGGCGCTGATGGAGTTCCACGCCAACAACCCCGACGCGCCCAACAAGCCTGTCGCGGTGATGATGGTCTACAACAACACCCCGGCGGCGGTGCTGGCGCTCAAGAAGAGCGGCATCGCGAAGCCTTCCGACCTGAACGGCCGCAAGCTCGGCGCGCCCGGCTTCGACGCCGGACGCAAGGCCTTCCCGATCTTCGCCAAGGCCAACAACATCAGCGGCGTGCAGTGGACGAGCATGGACCCGCCGCTGCGCGAGACCATGCTGGTGCGCGGCGACATCGAGGCCATCACCGGCTTCTCGTTCACCAGCCTGCTCAACCTGGAGGCGCGCGGCGTCAAGACCGAAGACATCGTCGTCATGCCCTACCCCGCGCACGGCGTGAAGCTCTACGGCAACGCCATCATCGCCAGCCCGAAGCTGATCAGGGAGAACCCGGCCGCGGTGAAGGCCTTCCTGAGCGCGTTCCTGAAGGGCGCCAAGGAAGTCATCGCCAACCCCGATGCCTCGATCGACTACGTGAAGGCGCGCGACGGCATCATCAACGTCGACCTCGAAAAGCGCCGCCTGCGCATGGCCATCGACGCCGTGGTGGCAAGCCCCGACGCGCGGGCCGAGGGTTTCGGCGCCGTCGTGCCTGGGCGCCTGGCGCTGATGGCGTCGCAGGTCTCGGACGCCTTCGGCACCAAGACCCGAATCGACCCGACCGCGGTGTGGACCGACTCGCTGCTGCCGCCCAAGGCCGAGCTGAACATCCTGCCGCCGGCGCGGCGCTGAGTCGCCTGCCCGATCCCGAGGACGATGCCGGTGCGCCGCCCGTCAGCGCCAGTCCCAGGACAGCTGCAGCATCACGCCGGCATCGCCCAGCAGGTGCACGGCGGCGGCGTTGCGGCGGTCGAACTGCCAGCCCAGCGTGAGCAGCGCGCCGGGTGCGAAGCCGTTGTTGTTCAACGGCACCTTGTCCTCGAAGCGCCCGCGGTAGCCGTACAAGAGGCCGCCGCTGACCTGCCCGAACAGCCCGGGCGGGCCGAAGGGCAGGTCGAGGCGGCGCCCCAGGTACAGGTAGGCGCTGGGCTGCCCGAACGAGTTGGTGAAGTGCGACCCGCCGGCCAGCCAGCCGTCGTGCCGTTGCCGCTCCAACGCCACCGCGAGCACGCGCTGATGTTCTTCGCTGTACCGGAAATGCTGAGTCAGCGGGGACACCGCGACGCGCCAGTGCGCCTGCTCGCGCCAGGCATGGCCGCTCAGGATGGGCGCGGAGTCCTGTGCCGTGGCCTGAGCGCCGGTCAGCAGGCACAGCGTCGCAGCGAAGGAGGCGAGGGATCCAGGGCTGGGGGAGCAGATCGTCGGCATCCCGCAATTGTCGCCAGCCAGCGGCAGCACCGCCAGGGCCTGATCCCCAAGCCCGCCCTGCGCGTGGTTTCGCGCTCGTCTCGAAGTCCCCTTGCATGCCCGGAGGCACAAGCCTGATGACCAGCTTCGTCGATTTTCGCAACGTCTGGCTTGCCTACAACGACGAGTTGCTGGCCCAGGGCCAGTTCGCCGTCGAGGACATCAGCCTGCAGGTGACCGAGGGCGAGTTCATCGCCATCGTCGGGCCCTCGGGCTGCGGCAAGAGCACCTTCATGAAGCTGGCCACCGGGCTGCGCCGGCCGAGCAAGGGCACCGTCGTGATCGACGGGCAGCAGGTCACCGGCCCGCTGAAGATCACCGGCATGGCTTTCCAGGCGCCGAGCCTGCTGCCCTGGCGCACCACGGTGCAGAACGTGATGCTGCCGCTGGAGATCGTCGAGCCCTACCGCAGCCAGTACAAGGCGAGGAAGAAGGAGTTCGAGGCCAAGGCGCGCGCGCTGCTGCAGAGCGTGGGCCTGGGCGGCTACGAGGACAAGTTCCCCTGGCAGCTCAGCGGCGGCATGCAGCAGCGCGCCAGCATCTGCCGCGCGCTGGTGCACGAGCCCAAGATGCTGCTGCTCGACGAGCCCTTCGGCGCGCTCGACGCTTTCACGCGCGAGGAGCTCTGGTGCGCGCTGCGCGACCTGCACGCGGCGCAGAAGTTCAACGTCATCCTCGTCACGCACGACCTGCGCGAGAGCGTGTTCCTGGCCGACACCGTGTACTGCATGAGCCGCAGCCCCGGCCGCTTCGTCGTCAAGCGCGAGATCGACCTGCCGCGCCCACGTGACCTGGAAGTCACCTACACGCCGCACTTCACCGACATCGTCCACGAGCTGCGCGGGCACATCGGCGCGATGCGAAAGCCCGGCGTGGCCGTGGCGCAGTAGGGCGGGGCGGGGAACACCATCATGGTCGTGAGCAAGAACGTCGAACGCTGGTCGCCGCTGATCGTGCTGGCCATCGCGCTGCTGCTGTGGCAGCTCATCGTCGTGGGGTTCAGGATCCCCGACTTCATCTTCCCGAGCCCCTGGCAGATCGGCCAGCAGTTCATCGAGTTCAAGGGCCCCCTGCTCGAGGCGGCGTGGAAGACCTTCTGGGTGACGATGGTGGGCTTCGGCATCAGCATCGTGGTGGGCGTGCTGCTGGGCTTCCTCATCGGCAGCAGCCGGCTGGCGTACACGGCGCTGTACCCGCTGATGGTGGCCTTCAATGCCGTGCCCAAGGCCGCCGTGGTGCCCATCCTCGTGGTGTGGTTCGGCATCGGCCTGGGGCCCGGCATCCTCACCGCGTTCCTGATCAGCTTCTTCCCCATCACCGTCAACATCGCCACCGGCCTGGCGACGCTCGAGCCCGAGCTCGAGGACGTGCTGCGCGTGCTGGGCGCACGTCGCTGGGACGTGCTGGTGAAGGTGGGCCTGCCGCGGTCGATGCCGTACTTCTACGGCTCGCTGAAGATCGCCATCACGCTGGCCTTCGTGGGCACCGTGCTGGCCGAGATGACGGCCGGCGACAGCGGCATCGGCTACCTGATGCAGAGCGCGGGCAGCCAGCAGCGCATGCCGCTGGCCTTTGCCGGGCTGGTGACCATCGGCGCCATGGCCATGGCCATGTACGAGCTGTTCAGCTGGATCGAGCAGCGCACCACGGGCTGGGCGCACCGTGGCTCGCAGAACCACTGACGGCCGCGCGATGCCGCTGACGCACGAGCAGACGCTGCGCCACCTGCGCGCCGCCAACGGCGTGGCGCGGGCGGCGCTGGCCCAGGGCCGGCACCCCTTCGGCGCCGTGCTGGTGGCCCCCGACGGCGAGACGGTGCTGCTGGAGCAGGGCAACGTCAGCGCCGTCGAGCACGCCGAGGCCGTGCTGGCGCGCACGGCCGCGCAGCGCTTCGACGCCGCCACGCTCTGGGGCTGCACCCTGGTCACCACCGTGGAGCCCTGCGCCATGTGCGCCGGCACGCAGTACTGGGCGCACATCGGGCAGCTGGCGTACGGCATGAGCGAGTCGCGGCTGCTGGCCATGACCGGCAACCACGCCGAGAACCCGACGCTGGACCTGCCCTGCCGCGAGGTCTTCGCGCGCGGGCAGAAGCCCGTGCACGTGGTGGGGCCGGTGCCCGAGGTAGACATGGAGATCGCGGAGCTGCACCGCGACTTCTGGCGCCGCCACGGGCCAGGCTGAAGCCATGCCCGCGGGCTGGCACGCGCGGCTGGCGCTGCGCTACTGGAACGACGCCGGCACCACCCGCGCGCACGACCTGCACGAGGGCCCGCTGCGCGTGCTGCAGCGCCTGTACCCCGAAGGTCCGGCCATCTGCCACCACGTGGTGGTGCACCCGCCAGGCGGCATCGTCGGCGGCGACAGGCTGGAGCTCGACGCCACGTTGGGCGAGGGCAGCCACGTCGTCGTCACCACGCCGGGCGCGGCGCGCTTCTACCGCAGCGAGGGTGCGCCCGGCACGCAGCGCGTGACGCTGGCGCTGGCCGGCGGCGCCCGGCTGGAGTGGCTGCCGATGGAGGCCATCGCCTACAGCGGCTGCCTGGCCCACAACCGGCTCGAGCTGGCGCTCGAGCCGGGCGCGCAGATGATCGGCTGGGACGTGCTGGCGCTGGGCCTGCCCGCGTCGAACCAGCCCTTCACGGCCGGCGCGGTGCAGCAGCACCTGGAGCTGCCGGGCCACTGGCTGGAGCGGGGCCGCATCGCCGCCGACGACCGGCTGCTGCGCGACAGCCCGCTGGGCCTGGGCGGCGCCCGCGTGCTGGCCACCGCCTGGTGGACCGAGGGCGAGCCCATCGCGCGCGAGCACCGGCAACGGCTGCTGGACGCCGCGCGCGTGCATGCCGAGCCGCTGGCCCCGCTGCCCGGCGCGGCGCTGCGTGCCGGTGTGACGGCGCCGCACGAGCGCGTGATCGTGCTGCGCGCCCTGGCCGACCGCGTCGAGCCCGCGATGCAGCTTCTGCAGCGCGTGCGCGCCGCCTGGCGCGCCGAGGCCTGGGGCCTGGCGGCCGAGCCGCCGCGCATCTGGCGCACCTGAGTCGCCGAGCTCCGCCGCGGGCGGGCGGGAGTTCTGGCATGGATGGTGCTTACGGTTCTGGTATACCAGCCAGCGCACCAGATCCATGCACATCGCCACCCTGCCGGCCCGCCGTCCCCCGGGGCCGCTGACCCTCGCGGACTGGCGCGCAGCCTTCCGGGGTGGTGCGTCGGTCACGGAGATGGTGCACCAGCGGGGGGCGCTGGCCGTGGCATCCGGTGGTGATCCGGCCTGGATCCTGCCCCCCGACGCACCGGCGATGCGTGCGCACATTGCCGCCCGACTCGACGAGCTGGAGGCGCAGGCTGCGGCCGCCCCCGACCGCGACACGCTGCTGGCGCAGCGCCCGCTGTTCGGAGTGCCCTTCGTCGTCAAGGACAACATCGACGTTGCCGGCCTGCCCACCACCGCGGCCTGCCCGGCCTTCGCGCACACGGCAGACCGCAGCGCCACCGTGGTGCGCCGGCTGCTCGAAGCCGGTGCCGTGCTGCTGGGAAAGAGCAACCTGGACCAGTTCGCCACCGGGCTGGTCGGCACGCGTTCACCCTACGGCGCGGTGCCCAACACCTTCAGCCCGGAGCATGTCAGCGGCTGATCGAGTTCCGGTTCGGCGAGCGCGGTCGCGCGCGGCCTGGTGGCGTTCGCACTCGGCACCGACACCGCCGGTTCGGGGCGCGTGCCTGCAGGGTTCAACAACCTCATCGGCCTCAAACCCACGCCGGGCGCGGTCAGCACCGCCGGCGTGGTGCCGGCCTGCCGCACACTCGACTGCGTGTCGCTGTTGGCGCTGACCGCGGCCGATGCCGCCGCAGTGTATGCGG
>JBKDQY010000305.1:0-5766 GCA_046341655.1 Betaproteobacteria bacterium
CGACAAGGAACCCCTGACCAAGAGCCTGAAGGACGCCGGCATCGGCGAAGGCCTGCCCTACGACCGCGCCCTGATCGACCGTGCCGAGCAGGAGATCAAGCGCCAGTACCTCAGCCGAAGCCTGTACGGCGCCGAGGTCACGACGACGATCACGCCGCTGGAGCGCAACCGCGTCAGCGTGACCTTCACGATGAAGGAGGGCGACGCCGCGCGCATCGCCGAGGTGCGCATCTTCGGCGCCCGCGTGTTCACCGAGAAGGAACTGCTCGAGCAGTTCGAGCTCACGCCCAGCGGCTGGTTCACCTGGTACACCAAGTCCGACCGCTACTCGCGAAGCAAGCTCAATTCCGACCTCGAGAAGCTGCGCGCCTGGTACTTCAACCGCGGCTATCTCGAGTTCGCGGTCGAATCGACGCAGGTCACGATCTCGCCCGACAAGCAGTCCATCGCCATCGCCATCAGCATCCGCGAGGGCCAGCCCTACACGGTGACGGCGGTGCGCCTGGAAGGCGAGTACCTCGGCCGCGAACCGGAGTTCCGGCAACTGGTCCTGCTGCGGGCCGGCCAGCCCTACCGCGGCGACGCGGTCACGGCGACGCAGCGGCGCTTCCAGGAGCTCTTCGGGCAGTACGGCTATGCCTTCGCGCGGGTGGAGCCCCGCACCGAGATCGACCGTGCCACCGGGCAGGTGGTCGTGGTGCTCGGGGCCGAGCCGGCGCGCCGGGTGTACGTGCGCAGGGTCGAGGTGGCGGGCAACACGCGCACGCGCGACGAGGTCATCCGCCGCGAGTTCCGCCAGCTCGAGAGCGCCTGGTACAACGGCAGCCTGATCCAGCTGAGCAAGCAACGCGTCGACCGCCTCGGCTACTTCGAGCAGGTCGAGGTCGAGACCAACGACGTGCCCGGCGCGCCCGACCAGGCCGACCTGGTCGTGGTCGTCAAGGAGAAGCCGACCGGCAACCTGGCCATCGGCGCGGGGTACTCCAACGCCGAGAAGCTGACCTTCAACGCCTCGGTCAGCCAGGACAACGCCTTCGGGTCGGGCCGGAGCCTGGCCTTCGAGGTCAATACCAGCCGCTTCAACCGCCAGCTTTCGCTGCGCACCGTCGATCCGTACTTCACGGTCGATGGCATCTCGCTGGCGGTCGATGCCTACTACCGCACGTCCAGGCCGATCAACTTCCTCGGCCAGAGCTACGACCTGCGCACGCCTGGCACGTCGGTACGCTTCGGCGTGCCGTTCTCCGAAACCGACACGGTGTTCGTCGGGCTGGGCTGGGAGCGCACCGAGCTAGGCACCTCCGTCGGCCTGCCGCTGGCCTGGCTGAACTTCCGCGCGCTGTACGGCAACAACGCCGACTCGATCACCGCGACCGTGGGCTGGGCCCGCGACGGCCGCGACAGCCTGCTCGTGCCCAGCGCCGGCCGCTACCAGCGCGTGCTGTTCGAGTACTCGTTCGCGGGCGAGGTGCGCTATCTCAAGACCAACCTGCAGTACCAGGAGTACTGGTCCCTGCCGTATCGACTGACGCTGGGCGTGAATGCCGAGCTCGGCATCGGCAAGGGCCTGAACGGCAACCCGTTCCCGGTGTTCAAGAACTTCTACGGCGGCGGCCTGGGCACCGTCCGCACCTTCGAGCAGAACTCCCTGGGTACGGTCGACCCCACGGGCGCCTACATCGGGGGTGCGCGCCGGTTCAACGTCAACACCGAGCTGTACTTCCCGGTGCCGGGCTCGGGCAACGACCGCACGCTGCGCGTGTTCGCCTTCGCCGACGCGGGCAACGTCTGGGCCGAGGCCGAGCGGACCACCTGGGACTCGCTGCGCGCCTCCGTCGGCCTGGGCCTGAGCTGGATCTCCCCGGTGGGCCCCCTCAAGCTGAGCTGGGGCCGGCCGATCCAGGTGCAGCGCAACGATAGAATCCAGCGTTTCCAATTCCAAATCGGGACTGCCTTCTGATGAAGACGTTCGCTCGCCCCTCGTTCACCCGCGGCGTGGCTGCGGCGGCCCTGGTTGCCGCCGGTCTGGCGACGTTGCCGGCGGCCTCGGCACAGGAACTCAAGATCGGCTACGTCAACAGCGAGCGCCTGATGCGCGAGAGCGCGCCCGCACAAGCGGCCCAGAAGAAGCTCCAGGCCGAGTTCAGCAGGCGCGAGCGCGAACTCGTTGAGGCCGAGCAGCGGCTGAAGGCCGCTGCCGACCGGCTCGAGAAGGACGCCCCCACGCTGGCTGCCGGAGAGCGCACTCGCCGCGAGCGCGAGCTCGTCGAGCAGGACCGCGATTTCCAGCGCAAGCGTCGGGAGTTCCAGGAAGACCTCACGCAGCGCCGTAACGAGGAACTCGCGGCCGTGGTCGAGCGCGCCAACCGGGCCATCAAGCAGATCTTCGACAGCGAGAAGTACGACCTCATCCTGCAGGAGGTCGTGTTCGCGGGTCCCCGCATCGACATCACCGAGAAGGTGATCCGGGTCCTCAACGCACCGGCTCCCGCCGCGCCGGCCACCCCCGCGCCGCGCTGAGGCGTCGGCCGCGCCGGGCATGATGCCGCTAGGGCCCGTCCGCCTCGGCGAGCTGGCGCAGCACCTGGGCGGGCAGTTGCGCGGCGACGCCGACGCGCTGGTCGACCGGCTCGGGCCTCTGGAAACCGCCGACGCGCAGACCCTGAGCTTCCTGGCCAACCCGCGCTACCAGGCACAACTGGCTGCGACGCGGGCGGGCTGCGTGATCGTGGCGCCGGCGCTGGCCGACGTGGCCGCGGCACGCGGCGCGGCCCTGGTCTGCGACGATCCCTATCATGCGTTCGCGCGGCTCACGCAGTGGTGGGCCGCGCGCACGCGCCGGCCGGCAGTGCCGGGCGTGCACCCCAGCGCCGTGGTCGAAGAGGGTGCGCGCATCGACGCCTCGGCTTCGGTGGGCCCGCTGTGTTTCATCGGACGCGGCGCCCGCATCGCTGCCGGCGCGGTGCTGGGTCCGCAGTGCCACGTGGGCGACGAGGCCGAGGTCGGCGCCGGCACCTGGCTGAAGGCCCGCGTGATGCTGTCCGGGGGCTGCCGCATCGGGGCGCGCGGCATCGTGCACGGCGGTGCGGTCATCGGGGCCGACGGCTTCGGCTTCGCGCTGCACGAGGGCCGCTGGGACAAGATCGAGCAGCTCGGTGCGGTCGTCATCGGCGACGACGTCGAGATCGGCGCCAACACCTGCATCGACCGTGGCGCCCTCGACGACACCGTGCTGGGCGACGGCGTGAAGCTCGACAACCTGGTGCAGATCGGGCACAACGTCCGCATCGGCGACCACACGGCCTTCGCCGGCTGCGTGGGCGTGGCGGGCAGCGCGCGCATCGGGCGCCACTGCACGGCCGGCGGCGGCGCCATCATCCTGGGCCACCTCGAGATCGTCGACCACGTGCACATCACCGCGGCCACGCTCATCACGCGCTCGATCCACAAGCCGGGCCAGTACAGCGGCGCCTTCCCCTTCGACGACAATGCCTCGTGGGAGAAGAACGCCGCCACGCTGCGGCAGTTGCACGCGCTGCGGGAGCGCTTGCGCGCGCTCGAGAAGAAGAACTCCTGACGCGCCAGCCGCGCGCGCCCACCGCCGGGGACCGGTCCACACCATGCTCGACATCCAACACATCCTCCGCAAGCTCCCGCACCGCTATCCGTTCATCCTGGTCGACCGCGTGCTGGAGATCGAGCACCACCAGCGCATCAAGGCGCTGAAGAACGTCACCATCAACGAGCCCTTCTTCCAGGGCCACTTCCCGGCTCGGCCGGTGATGCCCGGCGTGCTCATGCTCGAGGCGCTGGCGCAGGCGGCGGCCATCCTGAGCTTCGAGAGCGTGGGCACCGAGCCCGGCGACGATACGGTGGTGTACTTCGCCGGCATCGACGAGGCCCGCTTTAAGCGCCCGGTGGGCCCGGGCGACCAGCTCATCCTCGAGGCCGCCATCGAGCGCCAGAAGGCCGGCATCTACCGCTACACGGCGCGCGCCACCGTCGACGGCCACACCGCGGCCGAGGCGACTCTGATGTGCACGAGGCGCAAGGTGGGCTGATGCCGGCGCGCGTGCACGCCACGGCGCTGGTGGACGCGGCTGCCGAGCTGGCCGAGGGCGTCGAGGTCGGCCCCTACACCACGGTCGGCGCCGGCGTGCGCATCGGCGAAGGCACGACCATCGGCTCGCACTGCGTGATCGAGGGGCCCACCACCATCGGCCGCGGCAACCGCATCGGCAGCCACAACGCGCTGGGGCTGGCGCCGCAGGACAAGAAGTACGCCGGCGAGCCGACCGAACTCGTCATCGGCGACGGCAACACCATCTTCCAGTTCTGCACCTTCAGCCGCGGCACGGCCCAGGACGGCGGCGTCACTCGGGTGGGCGACGACAACTGGATCATGGCCTACGTGCACCTGGCGCACGACGTGCAGCTGGGCAGCCACACCATCCTGGCCAACAACGCCACGCTGGCTGGCCACGTGCGCGTGGACGACTGGGCCATCGTCGGAGGCCTGTCGGGCATCCACCAGTTCTGCAAGGTCGGCGCGCACGTGATGACGGGCTTCCAGAGCCATGTCAGCCAGGACGTGCCGCCGTTCATGACCGTCTCGGGCCACCCGCTGGCGGTGCACGGGTTCAATGCCGAGGGGCTGCGCCGGCGCGGCTTCAGCCGCGAGCGCATCGGCCTCGTGAAGCAGATGCACCGGCTGCTGTACCGCGAGGGCCTCACGCTCGAGGCCGCCAAGGCCGCCATCGCGGCCCTGAAGGGCACGGTCGAGGGCGGTGACGCCGACATCGACCGTCTGCTGGGCTTCCTCGCCGCCAGCACGCGCGGCATCGTTCGCTAGCGGGTGCGACGGTGCGGCTGGCGATGGTCGCGGGCGAGGCCTCGGGCGACCTGCTCGCCTCGCTGCTGCTGGGGGGCATCCAGGCACGCTGGCCGGCGCTGCGGGTGGCAGGCATCGGAGGCCCGCGCATGGCCGCGCTGGGCTTCGAGGCCTGGTGGCCGAGCGACCGGTTGGCCGTCCGCGGATACGTCGAGGTGCTGCGCCACTACCGCGGCATCAAGGCCATCCGCGACGAGCTCGGCGACCGCCTGCTGCGCGAGCACCCGGCCGGCTTCGTGGGCATCGACGCGCCCGACTTCAACCTGGGCCTGGAGAAGCGGCTGAAGGCCGGCGGGATCCGCACCGTGCACTTCGTCTGCCCGAGCATCTGGGCGTGGCGCGGCGGCCGCGCGCGGAAGATGGCCGAGAGCTGCGACCACGTGCTCTGCCTGTTCCCCTTCGAGCCCGAGCTGCTGGCCCGTCACGGCGTGGCGGCCACCTACGTGGGTCATCCGCTGGCCGACGCCATCCCGCTGGAGCCGCCGCGGGCCGCCAGCCGCTCGGCGCTGGGCCTGGGCGAGGACGACGAGGTGCTGGCCGTGCTGCCGGGCAGCCGGCGCAGCGAGATCCAGTACATCGGCCCGCGCTTCCTGCAGGCCGTTGCGCGGCTGGCTCGCGCGCGCCCCGCGCTGCGCTTCGTGCTGCCGGTGGCGCCCGGCCTGCGCGGCCTGGTCGAGCCGCTGGTGGCGCGTCACGCCCCCGACGCCGGCGTGCGCCTGCTCGACGGCCAGAGCCACGCCGCGCTGGCGGCCTGCGACCTCACGCTCATCGCCAGCGGCACCGCCACGCTGGAGGCGGCCCTGTTCAAGCGGCCCATGGTCATCGGCTATGCCATGCACGCGCGGAGCTGGCAGCTGATGCAGCGCATGGCCTAC
>JBKDQY010000306.1:0-3454 GCA_046341655.1 Betaproteobacteria bacterium
GCAAGGGTGGTCCTCGCAGTGGCGGTGGCGGTGGTGGCGGCGGCGGTGGTGGCCCGCGGCCGCGCCGTGCCGGCGGCCCGGGTGGCGCGCCGGGCGGCCCTGCGGGCGGCAACCGCGGCAAGCGCGGTGGCGGCGGCAAGCGGGGCGGCGGTCCGGGTGGCGGCGGCGGCCCACGAGGCTGAAACGTCACGGTTCACGCGCTACAATCGAAAACTTTGCCAAGTCATTGATTCAGGAGAACTTTTGACCATGGCTCTCGAACTCACCCTGTCCATCATCAAGCCCGACGCCGTGGCCAAGAACGTCATCGGGCAGATCTACTCCCGCTTCGAGGCCGCCGGCCTGAAGATCGTGGCCGCCAAGATGGTGCACCTGTCGCGCGGCGAGGCGGAGGCCTTCTACGCCGTGCACAAGGCGCGCCCCTTCTTCAACGACCTGGTCAACTTCATGATCAGCGGCCCGGTGATGATCCAGGCCCTCGAGGGTGAGGGCGCCATTGCCAGGAACCGCGAGCTCATGGGCGCCACCGACCCCAAGAAGGCCGAGAAGGGCACCATCCGGGCCGACTTCGCCGACAGCATCGACGCCAACGCCGTGCACGGCTCCGACGCGCCCGAGACGGCCGCCGTCGAGGTGGCGTTCTTCTTCCCCGGCATGAACGTCTACAGCCGCTGAGCGCCGCGGCGGCGATCGCCATGCAGACCCCGCGCCCAGACGCCCCGAACGGCACCGCCCTCGCCGGGTTGCCGCAGCAGTCTGGCGCGGGGCCGCTCGTCAACCTCCTCGACTTCGACCTCGAAGGCCTTGCGGCTTACTGCGAGGGCCTCGGCGAGAAGCGTTTCCGGGCGACGCAGCTGTACCGCTGGATCCACCAGCGCGGGGCGTCCAGCTTCGACGCCATGACCGACCTCGCGCGCTCGCTGCGCGACAAGCTGGCCAGCCGCGCCGAGGTGCGTGCGCTGCCGCTGATCAGCGAGCATCGTTCGGCCGACGGCACCGTGAAGTGGCTGTTCGACGTGGGCGGCGGCAACGCCGTGGAGACGGTGTTCATCCCCGAGGTCGATCGCGGCACGCTGTGCGTCAGCTCGCAGGCCGGTTGCGCCGTGGGCTGCCGCTTCTGCAGCACGGGTCACCAGGGCTTCAGCCGCAACCTTGCCACGGGCGAGATCGTGGCGCAGCTGTGGTTCGCGGAGCACCGCTTGCGGGCCGTGGCGGGTGGCAGCGAGCGGCGGATCGACAACGTCGTGATGATGGGCATGGGCGAGCCGCTGCAGAACTACGCCGCCCTCGTGCCGGCGCTGCGCACCATGCTCGACGACCACGCCTACGGTCTGAGCCGTCGCCGCGTCACCGTCAGCACCTCGGGCGTGGTGCCCATGATCGACCGCCTGAGCGAGGACTGCCCGGTGGCGCTTGCCGTTTCGCTGCACGCGCCCGACGACGAGTTGCGCGAGCACCTCGTGCCGCTCAACCGGAAGTACCCGCTGGCCGACCTGCTGGCGGCCTGCCGGCGCTACCTGGAAGCCGCGCCCCGTGACTTCATCACCTTCGAGTACTGCATGCTCGATGGCGTCAACGACACCCCCGCCCACGCCCGCGCCCTGGTGGAGCTGGTCCAGGGGCGGGCCGAGGCCGGCCGCGGCGTGGGCCCGGTGCGCTGCAAGTTCAACCTGATCCCGTTCAACCCGTTCCCGGCTTCGGGGCTGCTGCGTTCGCCGCGCGAGCGCGTGTTCGCCTTCGCCGAAGTGCTGCAGGAGGCCGGTATCGTGACCACCGTGCGCAGGACCCGTGGCGACGACATCGACGCCGCCTGTGGGCAGCTGGCCGGCGAGGTGCAGGACCGCACGCAGGCAAGCGAGCGCATGAGCCGGCGTCGCGCGGTCTTCGAGATCGTTCACCAGGCTTCCGCCTCCGGGGCCGCTCGGCCATGAAGCGGCTGCCGGCGCTCGCGCTGCTGTCGGCCTGTGCCGGAGTGCTGGCGCTGGCGGGCTGCACCACGGTCACCACGACCACGTCCGACGGCAACGTGGTGCCCACGCCGCCGCCGAACGTGGCGGATCCCGCACGCCGGGCCCAGGCCCGGCTGGAGCTGGCGGCGCTGTATTTCTCGCGCGGCCAGAACCAGACCGCGCTGGACGAGATCCGCCAGGCCCTGGCCGCGCGCCCCGACATGCCCGAGGCCATCGGCCTGCGCGCGCTGGTGCTGGCCGCCGATGGCGACAGCGCGGGGGCCGAGGCCTCGTTCCTGCGTGCCATGCAGCTGGCGCCGGGCGATGCCGGCATCTTGCACAACCATGGCTGGTTCCTGTGCAACGAGCGGCGCTTCGCGGAGGCCGACGCTGCCTTCGACCGCGCCATCGCCACGCCCCGCTACGACGGAGTCGCTCGCAGCTGGATGGCCAAGGGCGTGTGCCTGGCCCGCACCGGCCGCTGGGCCGATGCCGAGCGGGCGCTGTCGCGCAGCTACGAGCTCGATCCCACGAACCCGGTCACGGCCTTCAACCTGGCCGAGGTGCTGCTGCGCCGGGGCGAACTCGAGCGTGCGCGCTTCTACGTCGGCCGCATCAACGCGGTGCCCGAGCAGGTGAACGCCCAGAGCCTGTGGCTGGCCGCGCGCATCGAGCGCCGGCTCGGCAACGCCGACGCGATGATGGACTTCGGCCGCCGTCTGCGCGACCGCTTCCCGCAGTCCACCGAGACACTGCAGTTCGAGCGGGGCCGCTTCGACGACTGAACGGGGCCGTCGCACCAGGGGACACCAGAAGCCGTGAATGCCGAAAACGAGCCGCCCGCCGAACCCGCCCACCGGGTGGTGCCGACCGCCGGGGCACTGCTGAAATCCGCTCGGGAGCGGCAGGGCCTGCACATCGCCGCGCTGGCGGCGGCGATCAAGGTCTCGCCCCGCAAGCTCGAGGCGCTGGAGGCCGACCGGCTTGCGGATCTGCCCGACACCACATTTGCACGGGCTCTCGCGCAGACTGTCTGCCGGACGCTGAAGATCGACGCGCGCCCTGTGCTCGATCTGCTGCCGGCCGTCGGGCCGCCATTGCTGCTGCCCGAGGACGCCGGGCTCAACGCGCCGTTCAGCGAGGGCAAGGTGCGCAACCTTCGCTCGGGCGAGGACAGGCCGCTGGCCAGGACGGCGATGAAGCCCCTGCTGCTGGGGGCCCTGGTGCTGATGCTGGCCTCCGTGGCCTTGGTGGCGTGGCCGCCCACGTCGACGTGGCGCGACAAGGCCCCGCCGGCCGCACCGCCCGTCGCGGCGCTGCCCGCCGTGCCTGCGGCGTCGGTGCCGGCCGCAGCCAGCGGCGCCGAGCCCGCGGCGTCGGGCGCCGGGCTGGTCGCGGCGCCGGCCGCGGACGCCGGCGCCAGCGCGACCGCCGCCTCGGGACCGATGACCGAGATCGTGTTCTCCGCGCCACCGCCCGGTGCCGACCCCGCCGCTGCCGGGCCC
>JBKDQY010000307.1:0-12233 GCA_046341655.1 Betaproteobacteria bacterium
GTTCTGAGCCTGAACGCCACGCTGGCCAGCGGCGTGCTCATCGGCCGCGCCGGCCAGAGCTACCGCACGCAGGCCGACCTGCTGGGCTTCTTCGCCAAGGTGCAGCAGTGGTACGGCGACACCGCCCGCTGGGCGGGCGACGCCGATGCCCGCCGGGCGCCAGTGGACTACGAGGAAGTCCGCGATGTCGGGTTCTATGGCCAGGTGTTCGTGCCGGTGCCGGTGGCGCCGGACCGTGCCGCCTACGACCGCAACGCGCGTGCGCAGACGCACTTCGTCAGCTTCGACGTCTTCGCCGGCGGCCGGGCCGAGCTCGAGTACCTGCGGCACATCGGCTTGCTGGACCAAGAGTTCAAGCCCGTGGGCGCGCCGTCGCTGGGCCTGACGCAGTACCTGCAGGCGCTCAGCAGCCGCGGTGCCACGGCCACGGCCGACCTCACCGTGCGCGGCCCGCAGGCGGTGCTCTCGGCCAGTGGCGACAGTTACGTGCCGGCCGACTACGCGCTGCCCTATGCCATCGGCTTCACCAACCCGGGCAACAACGCGGTGGGCGAGCTTCGCCTGGTGACGCAGCTCGACCAAGACCTCGACCCCGCGAGCCTGCGCCTGGGCGACCTCAAGGTCGGCGACATCAACGTGCACGTACCGGCGGGCCTGGCGGCCTTCCAGGGCGACTTCGACTTCACCGGCAACAAGGGATTCGTGCTGCGCGTCAGCGCCGGCATCGACGCCGTGAGCCGCATTGCCACCTGGCTGATCCAGGCCATCGACCCCGACACCGGCGAGGTGCTGCGCGACCCCGCGCGCGGCCTGCTGCTGCCGTCGGCCAACGGCCAGCGCGGCAGCGGCAGCGCCAGCTACACCGTGCGCGCGGCGCAGGGCGCAGCCACCGGAGCGACGCTGCAGATGCAGGCGCGTGCCTTCTTCGACGCCGCGCCGCCCATCGACAGCGCCAGCGTCTCGCACAAGCTCGACGCAGCCGCCCCCGGCACTACGCTGGAGGTGCGCAGCGCCGGCGCCGATGCGCAGGGCCGGCCGACCTACCGGCTGGAGTGGAACGCCAACGACGACGCCAGCGGCGTGCGCCACGTCACGCTGTACGTGGCCGAGAACGGCGGCGACTTCCGAATCTGGCAGCGCCAGCTCACCGAGGCGACGGGCTCGCGCCTGTTCACCGGGCAGGCCGGCAAGACCTACGAATTCATCGCCGTGGCCACCGACCTGGCCGGCAACCGCGAGGCCGCCAGCGTCTCGCGCGCCGTGCTGCCCGACGATGGCAGCCGCGCCGACGCCGAGCGCGCCCTGGGCAGCAACGAGACCTTCGCCGCCACGCCCGTGCTGCCGGCCGCGCAGCCCGACCGCAGCTACGCCGACAACACCATGTTCGACGTGGCGCTGCAGCAGCTTCCCGGCTTCGTGGTGCCTGGCCAAACGGCCGACCTGCGCAGCGTGCTGGCGCCGATGCAGCTGCGGGGCTTTGCCAGCGGCTTTGCCGGCAGCGCCGGCGACATCGGCGCGCTGGCCATGGTGCAGCTGGCCGACGGCAGCGTGCTGGCCAGCGCCGGCGCGCAGCGCAACCAGGTCTTCCGCTTCGGCCCCGAGGGCGGCCGCAGTCTCACGCCGCTGTTCGAGCTGGACAGCGCGGTGCTGGACATGGCGCTGGACGCCAGCGGACAGCTGTGGGCGCTGACGGGCGCGGAACTGCTGCTGCTGGACGCCGCCAGCGGCGCCGTGCTGGCGCGCCACCGCGGCCCCGGCGGCGAGCCGCTGACGCACGCACTGGCCATCGACCCGGCAGGGCTCATCTACGTCAGCACGGGCGACGGCGTGGCGGTCTTCGACCCGCGCGCCACCGACGCCTCGCGCGCCTGGCGCGCGTTCTCCCACCCCCGCGTCGGCGACCTCGCCTTCGGCCCCGACGGCCGGCTGTGGGGCGTGCGCTGGAGCGGCTCGCAGATCGCCAGCGCCGACCCTGCCGCCACCACCGAGATCGTCAGCTTCCCGATGAGCGGCCGCACGGCTGGCCGCGCCGAGCTGGAGTACCGGCTCGCCGGCCTCGTGGACAGCATCGCCTTCGGCCAGGCCGGCAGCGGCCTGCAAGGCCTGCTGCTGGCCAGCAGCAACCTGCCGCAGCGCCCCACGGGCGGCGCCGCCGGCAGCGCGCTGCCGCACACCAGCGCCGTGTGGATGGTGGAGCTGGCCTCGCGCCGCGTGGTGCAACTGGCCCAGGGCGGCACGCGCGGCGAGACGCTGCTGGCCACGCCCGACGGCCGCGTGCTGGTGGCGCAGAGCAGCCGCATCGACGAGATCGCGCCGATCAAGGCGCCCAGGGTCGTGGGCGCCTCTGTCGGCGACGGCGCGCTGGTGCCGCTGCCGCTGACGCAGCTCGCCGTGGCCTTCGACCAGCCCATGTGGACGGGCGCCGACGGCGCCGACACGCGCTCGCCGGACTCGGTACTCAACCCGGCCAACTACGGCCTGGTCGCCACCGGCGCCAACGCCGGGCGGCGCCTGGCGCCCGTGGCGGTGCGCTGGGATGCCGGCACGCGCTCGGCGGTGCTGACGCTGCCGAACCTGCCCGCCGGCGGCTGGCGGCTGGAGGTCGGCACCGGGCTGCGCAGCGCCAGCCAGGTCGCGCTGGCCTCGGCGTGGAGCCTGGTGTTCACCGCCGTGGCCGACATCAGCAACCAGGTGCAACTGGTCTTCGGCGCCACGCGCGCCGAGCGCGTCAACGGCAGCGTGACCTACGACGTCAGCATCACCAACATCGGCAGCGACGACATTCGCGGCCCGCTGATGCTGCTGCTCGACCCGGGCCGCTACTTCGACGGCAGCGTCGCCGGCGGCAGCGCCGGCAGCGGCGAGCAGGACGAGCTGTGGGTCATCGACCTCAAGGACGCGCTGACGGCGCGCGGAGGCCGGCTCGCCAGCGGCCAGACGCTGAGCGACCTGCTGGTCACGGTGCAGCCGGCGGCCCGCTTCGGCACCGGCGCCAGCGGCACGCTGGTCAAGGCCAACCTCGGCCACGGCATCTACGCCGTGCCCTACGACAACACGCCGCCGACGCTGGAGGTGATCGACGCGGCCAGCGGCGCGCCGGCTGAACAGTCGGCCCCGCTGCCGGGCGCGCGCGCCGGCGAGCCCTGGAGCGCCACGCTGCGGGCCAGCGACACCGACGGCAGCCTGCTGTTCTGGGAACTGCTGCAGGCGCCTGCCGGGATGAGCCTGCAGCCGCAGGGCTCGCCGCAGTCCGGCGCGACCGGGTACAGCCAACGCGCCCTCCTGATGTGGACGCCCACGCCAGCCGACCGCGCCGACAACGAGGTGCTTCTGCGCGTGGTCGACAGCCGCGGTGGCGTGGCCATCCGCCGGCTCGCGCTGGTGGTGGACGGCGGCAACCGCGTGCCCGTGATCGACCCCGTGCCCAGCCTCGTGCTGGCCGAGGGCGACACGCTGGAGCTGCCGCTGAAGGCCTCCGACGAAGACGGCCAGCCCATCACGCTGCTGCTGCGCAACCTGCCCGCGGGCGCACGCTTCGACGCGCAGCGCCAACTCCTCACCTGGACGCCGGGCTACGCCCAGGCGGGCGACTACAACGACATCGTCGTCGTGGCCAGCGACGGCATCCACCAGACCGAGCGGCGCTTCAACCTGCGCGTGCTGCAGGGCGTGCCCGCGCCGGTGTTCGCGGCCGTGCCGCAGCAGGTGCTGCGCGAGGGCGATGCCCACGGGCTGCAACTGCCCGGCAGCGTGCCCGGCGGGCTCGAGCAGCCCGACGGCAGCCGCGTCACGCTGAGCTGGACGGCGCCATGGCTGCCAGCCGGCGCCACGCTCGACGAGGACACCGGCTGGTTCGCCTGGACGCCGGGCTTCGCGCAGGCCGGCAGTTTCGAGCTGCCGGTCACGTTGCTGGCACGGTTCACCGCCGCCGACGGCAGCACGCGCAGCGCCGCCGTTCTGCAGCGCATCCGATTCGAGGTGCGCAACGCCAACGGTGCGCCGCGCTTCGACCCCGCCGAGACCTGGCAGGTGGCCGAGGGCCAGCCGCTGCGCGTCAGCGTCTTCGCCTTCGACCCCGACAACCCCGACTTCGAACCGCGGATCCGCTTCCTGCCCGGCAGCGCGGCCAGCCCCGGCAACGGCGTGCCCGCCACCGTGCACTACGAGGTCACGGGCCTTCCCCCCGGCGCCCGCTTCGATGAGGACACGCTCGAGGTGGTGTGGACCCCCGGCTACGCCCAGGCCGGCAGCTACCAGGTCACGGTGCGGGCCACCGACGACGGCAACGGCACCGGCACGCCCGCCAGCAGCGAACTGCGGCTGCCCATCATCGTGCGCAACGCCAACCGCACGCCCGAGCTGGGTGCGCTGACCGGCGTGACCGTCGAGCGCGGCGCGGTGCTGAACCTGCCCGTGCAGGCCACCGATGCCGACGGCAACCCGATCACGCTCACGATCCAGGGCCTGCCGCCGTTCGCGAGCTACGAGCAGACGGAGACGGCCGCCGGCCGCGTGACCGGCGTGCTGCGCATCGCCCCCGGTGCGCAGGCGCGCGGCGCCTACACCATCACCGTGCTGGCGCAGGACGACGGCGACGGCGACGTCAACCAGGTCGCGGTGGCCAGCACCAGCTTCGTGCTCACCGTACGCAGCCCCAGCGAGGCGCCCGTCATCACCCTGGCCCGCCAGGCGGTGGCCGTGGCCGGCCAGGAGCTCCGGCTGCCGGTGCAGGTCAGCGACCTCGACCAGGACGAGCTGAGCTACCTCGTGCAGGGTCTGCCCGACGGCGCCAGGCTCGAGCAGGGCATCCGCTACGGCGAGGCCTGGATCGTCTGGACACCCACGGCCGCACAGCTGGGCAGCCACGACCTGAAGCTGCGCGTCACCGACAAGGGCCTGCCGCCGGCCAACGGCGGCTACACCGTCGACCCGGCCAACCCGCCCGCGCCCAACACCACGGTCGCCGACCTGCGCATCGTGGTGCGCAGCGCCAACCAGACCGCCATCTGGCTGGGCGTATCCGCCAGCGGCGGCCTCATCGAAGGCGACGCGCTGGCCGGCGTGCGCACCGTGGTGCTGGCCGACGAGGGCCGGCCGCTGACGCTGGACCTGTCGGCGCTGGACCCCGACCTGGACCTGCTGGACTGGCAGCTCGGCGGCCTGCCCTCGGGCATGGTGGCGCAGCCCGCGGCCGGCACCGACGGCCAAGCCAACCTGCGCCTGCGTTGGACGCCCGATGCCTTCGCAGCCCAGGGCGGCACGGCCCGCAACGGCGTCTACAGCCTGACCGTCACCGCCAGCGACGGCCATGCCCGCCTCACGCGCCAGATCGAGCTGCGCGTGCGCAACGTCAACCAGGCGCCGCAACTGCTGCGTCTGCCGCTGCAGCTGGTGCCCGAGGGCCAGACGCTGGCCTTCCAGCTGCGCGCCAGCGACCCCGACGGCGACGCCGTGCGGCTGGCCCTCGTGTATGACGACGCCACCCCGGCCGGGGTGTTGTTCGACCCGGCCACCGGCACCTTCGAGTGGACGCCCGACCAGGACGCGGTCGACAACAACGCCGCCGGCGACCGCGCCTTCAACCTCACCTTCAGCGC
Source organism: Betaproteobacteria bacterium (assembly GCA_046341655.1). Taxonomy (GTDB): domain Bacteria; phylum Pseudomonadota; class Gammaproteobacteria; order Burkholderiales; family Burkholderiaceae_C; genus Rubrivivax. The sequence goes on from JBKDQY010000307.1 coordinate 5,598, forward strand.
CACCGACGGCAACGCCACCACCTACCGCACGGTGCAGGTGCGCGTGTTCGACGTCAACCGCGCGCCCCAGATCGAGACCGCCAACCGCGCGCTGCTTGTCGGGCAGCCGCTGGCCATCAACGTGGTGCGCGGCGCCACCGCCGCGCCGGGCAGCCTGCGCCTGTTCGACGGCGACGGCGGCGCACAGACGGCCGCGCTGTCGGTGTCCTTCAGCGGCCTGCCCGAGGGCGCGCGCTACGACGCCGCCAGCGGACGGCTGCTGTGGACGCCCGGCCCCGGCCAGGTGGCCGACCACCTCGTGCTGGCCACCGTCAGCGACGGCCGCAACAGCGTCACCCGCGGCTTCATGCTGCGCGTGGTGGCCGACCGGGCCGCCAACGCACCGGGTTTGCTCGTCAACCTGACCCCGTCGACCCCGGCGCTGCCGGGCCAGCAGGTGCTGGCCACCGTGCGCGCGCAGGGGTTCAGCCCCATCGTGCAGCTGCAGGTTCACGCCCGCGGCGCTGCGCTGGGCCTTGCCGACTGGACCGCGCTCACCCCCGACGCCATGGGCCGGCTGCGGCTGCTGCCCACGGCCGCCGGCGTGGCCGAGTTGCGCGTGCGCGCCGTGGATGCCGACGGCTTCGAGAACACCACCGTGCAGACGCTGCGCGTGCGCGACCCGCAGGACAGCGCCGCGCCGGCCCTGGCCTGGGGTGGCGCACTGGCCGCGGCACTCGCCGGGGCCGACCCGCAGCGCCCCGTCACGCTGAGCGACCTGTCCGAGCTGACGGCCACCGTCGACGAGCGCCAGCTCATGGGCTGGGTGCTGGAAGCCGCACCGGCCGGCGGCGCAACGATCGAAGACGCCGCCTGGCGCGTCGTGGCCGAGCGCTCCGAGGCCGCCGTGGCCCGCAGTGGCCAGCTCGCCCTGGCCACGCTGGATCCGCGCCTGTGGCCCAACGGCGTGCTCGCGCTGCGTCTGCGCGCCTGGGACCTGGGTGGCCGCACCAGCGAGATCACCGCCCGCGTGCAGATCGACACCGCGACGAAGAACCTGCGCGCGGCAGTGGCCACCGACGCCACGTTCACGCTCGGCGGCCACTCGCTGGCGCTGGTGCGCAGCTTCGAGCCGGCCCGCACGGCCGCCGGCACCGGCGTCGGCGACTTCGGCAACTGGACGCTGCCGCTGCTGTCGGCACAGCTCAGCCACGACCAGCCGCTGCTCGGCGGCCTGGATGCCGCCGCCGCGTGGCGCGAAGGCGCCCGCGTGTGGCTGCAGATGCCCAGCTCGCTGGCACTGGCCGACGCGCCGACGCTGCAGCTGGCCTTCACGCTGCGCACGCAGACGCAGGCGCTGTCGACCGAGCCCACCGCGCCGCAGCTGTTGCGGCCGCGTTTCGAGGGCGATGCCGCCGGCTGGACGCTGCGCGCCACACAGGACGACGGCGCGCAGGCGCCGGCCCTGCAGCTGCAGGGCTCGAGGCTGCTCGATCGCGAGACCGGCCTGCCGTGGGTGCCGCAGCGCTGGGAGCTCACGGCCCCCGACGGCACGCGCTACAGCCTCGACGCCGCCGGCCGCATCTCGGCCGTGCGCTTTGCCGACGGCGCGCTGTGGCTCGTCAGCGACGCCGGCATCGCCCTGGCTGGCAGCGTGGACGCGCAGCAGCGCGTGGCCTTCGAGCGCGACAGCGCCGGCCGCATCGAGCGCGTCGTCGGCCTGGTCGGCGACAAGCCCACCTCCATCGTCTACCGCTACGACACCGCAGGCCGCCTGGCCCTGGTGCGCTCGTTGTACGGCGAGGCCTCGCTCAACCTGAGCCTGGGCTACCGCGCCGACGGCTCGCTGATGACGGAGCCGCTGACCGCCCACCTCGGCGCCGCCGGCGACTGGACGGCCGCCTCGGCCACGCCGCGCAACGCCTGGAGCGGCACGCTGGCCGCAGGCGCCAGCGCGCACTTCGGCTTCGTGGTGCGCGACAGCGAACTGCGCTCCGCAGCCAAGCTGCGCGGCGCCGCCGGAACGCTGCTCTACGCGGTGGAGACGACCGGCGTCGACACCCCGCTCGTGGCCGAAGGCGCCACCGTCGTGGGCCGCGGGCAGGTGGGTGGCCGCACCGTCACGCTGCTGCGCGTGACCGACGCCGGCCTGGTGCGCGTCTCGCTGGCCGGCAGCGGCGCGGCGAGCCTGCGCGTCTCGCTGGCCGGCGACATCGACCGCGACGGCGCCGTCGACGGTGCCGACTCCGCCGCCTGGGAGGCGGCACACAGCGCCGGCCGACTGGAGCAGGCCGACCTCGACGGCGATGGCCTGGCCACGCCGGCCGACCGGCAGATCCTCTACGCCAACTACGGCTTCAAGGCCAACCGTGCCCCGGTGGCCCAGGCCGCCGCCCAGCCGCTGCTGACCCACACCGACCTGGCCAGGTGGGCGCTGCTGGACAACGTGGCCGTCGACCACGAAGGCGACACCGTGTACTGGCGCGTGCTCGGTGCCACGCACGGCACGGCCCGCCTGGCGCTGGATGGCAGTGCCCTGCTGTTCCAGCCCGAGGCGGGTTTTGCGGGCACGGCCAGCATCACCGTGCAGGCCGACGACGGCTACGCCGCCAGCGAGCCCATCGTGCTGCAGTTCAACGTCAGCGGCGCGGCGCTGCTGGCCATCCACGTGCGCGAGATCGCGCCGCTGCGCGCCGGCCAGGCGGTGGAGGTGCAGGCCTTCGGCGACTTCGCCGACGAGAAGGGCGTCGCGCTCACGGGCAACTACCTGCAGTGGAGCGTGCACAACGCGCAGAGCGGGGTCGGCAAGCTCAACACCACCGTCGGCGGGCAGCAGCTCAGCACCGTGCGCGACGGCTGGGGCTACGTGCTCGCGCAGCGCGGCGAGATCAAGGGCGTGCGGGTTTTCGAAGTCGGCGGTCCGAAGGCGGAAACTCGCGATCTGTCCAGGGGCGGCATGGACCTGTACCCAGGTTCGGTGACGCTGGCCTCGCCTGACCCCAACGGCGCAGGTGCCGGTACTCGCCAAATCAGGCTGACCCAGGTCTACGATGACAAGCGGCTGGAGGACTCGCCCTTCACGACCTATGTGGTGGGCGACGGTCGTGTCGTTTCAGTCGATGCGACGGGCCGCATCACCGCGCGCGCCGCAGGCACCACGCGCGTGTACGCCATCCACAAGAACAAGCAAGAAGAGATCACGGTCCATGTGGCCATGCCGACGCTCGTAGCGCCCGGCCAGGCTATCGAGGTCGATAGCGCCGGCGCGTTGCTGCAGAGCGCCTCGGGCGTCCAGGTGGCTATCGCCGCCGGGGCCTTCGAGGCCACGCGCAACGTGCGACTGCAGGACCTGGCGCTCGGTGCCGACGAGCTGCCCCGGCTCACCGGCGCAGTCAGCCTGGGCACCTTCCGTCTAGACCTGGGTGGCGCCGACAGCGCCATGCCGATCCAACTGGCGCTCCCGGCGGGCGGCTACGAGCCGTCCCAGTACGAGATGCTGGTCTTCCGCCGCGGGCCCGCCACCTTGGCCGATGGCAGTACGCGGGACATCTGGTGGCTGGTGGACAACGGCGTCATCGGAGCCGACGGCATCGCCCGCACCGCCAGCCCGCCGTATCCCGGCGTTTACCAGGGGGGCGACTATGCGATCTACACGCGCCCCGTTTCCCGCGACTCGCAGACTGGCGCCCGTACGCTCCAGGTGGCCGCGCAGAGTGTGAACTGGGTGGCGGTTGTCCAGGCCACCGCCAATCTGGGCGCCATGCTCGCCTCGGCCGGCAGCGGCAACTTGGGCGCTGCCTTGTACCTGATGGGCAAGTTCGTGGACCTTCTGGACGACTTGGTGGAAATCGAAATCCAGGAAGTCACGACGACCGCGCAGTACTTCCGCACCGCGGTGCTGCGCCGCGACAGCGGCGGCGAACTCCGGCTCGACGTGTCGCCCCCGCCGGTGCTGAAGGCCGGCGACCCTGTCATCACGAGTGTGCAACAACTGGGATCCGGATCCAACGAGTTCAGGCTGACCGGCAGCGACTTCACGGTCTCCGGTGGTGGCCAGACCGAGCTGCGAGCCTGGATCCGCCCGATCGGCGGCAGCGCGCTGAGGGGGCCGACCACGTCGCCCGATCGTGGGCTGGTCTGGATGCAGGTTCCCCTCACTGGCGTAACCAATGGCGCCGCGACAGTCACCTTGCCGACGGGCGTGGCCATCGGCCTTCATGAACTGTGGGTGGAACGGTTCCCGCGAGGCTCCGATCCCTCGGACGGCCGCCTAAGGGAGAGCAACAAGATCCAGTTCAAGCCCGCCGAGCATATTGGCGTCTTGCTCGACCGCGGGCACGTGCAGTTCACCCGCAGCCCCGGCCCGAGTGCGTTTGGCGCCACTCCCCTGGAGGTACTGCCGGACTTCGTGACACTGCCCGGTCCGGTCACCGGCGGCAAGACCGACCCGCTGGCCTACGGCGCGGATGGCCGGGTCGTCTTCGTGGCGGGTGCCGGCAGGATCTACATGATCGACATGATCAGCCGCAAGCTGGTCGCGGAGATGAGCCTCCCGGGCGCGGCCAACATCACCGCCATGGCCTTCGCGGGCGACTGGCTGTACCTGGCCGAAAGTGGCGAAAACGCGCACCTGTGGCGCGTCAAGGTCGAGCCCAAGTCGAGGGGTTTCCTCACGTCCTTGCAGCAGCTGACCCTGCCGGACTCGGTGGAAATCGGCCCCTCCGGCATCCTGGACCTCGCGGTCAGCGGCGGGCGGTACCTCGCGTTCACCGCGCCCCTGGATCCGAATGGCCGCTTTGGGCGTTACTTGAACGGCGTCAAGGGCAACGTCTACGTGATCGACCTGCAGCGGATCGATTACACCTTTGGCGGGCCTGCCTCGACCGCCACGCTGGTCGTCGACCCGGCTACTGGCGAGGTGGAGTTCCCGCCGAACGTTCTCGAAGGCGACATCGCGAAGCTGGAGTTCACGGGCGAGCGGCTGGGCCAGTATCCGATGTACATCGCGCCCGGGCCAATGCCCGGGCAGTTCGTGTTCTCGACGCCCGGCGCCTTCAACAAGGGCTTCGCCGCGGCCAAGGTCTCGCGCGGCACGGAAGACGATGCACCGCTGACGGCCACGGTGATACCTGGGCCCTGGCTGGTCCCCGACTCGTCCTACCTTGGTCAGCCGCGGCTGGTGGGCGCCGTGCCGCCGCCAGTGTCGATCGGCCTGGGGACCGGCTTCCTGCAGAACATCCAGAAGGCCGCGGGAGTGGCCGTCACGGCCGATGGCCAGTGGGCCTTCGTGGCCGACTTCAACATGCCGTGGCGCGAACCGGGGTTCGAGGACGGGTTCTATGCCTCCAGGCAGCTGGGGGGCAAGATCGGCATCATCCGCAACCCCTTCACCGACCCCGTGTACATGGGGGCGACCACGCCCATCGAGGACGTGCTGCTGGACAACCTGTCCATGTCGTCTGACGGCCAGCGCCTGCTGGTGACCGGCCTGGTGTTCGAGGACAACCGCACCTTCGGGACCGTCTTCGACTACCCCGTACAGGGCCTCATCGGCGCCGCCTTGCAGCACGTCGACCTCACCAAGCCCGTCGACCTGGATCGCGGGGACCTGCTGCCACGCCGGTACGACGACCTGCCCAAGGCCTACCCGCTGGCCGCCCTGTCCAGCAGCGGCAGCGTCCAGCTGATCAGCCCCACCTTCGCCCGCGGCGACGCCGCAGCGCGCCCTGAGTTCGAGCTTAAGGGCACCCGCAACATCGTCAGACTGCGGCTGTTCTTGAGCTCGTTCGGACCCGGCGATGGCCTCTTCCCCGACGACCGGCCGCGACTTCCCGACTGGGCTGCCCGGGACAAGAACGCCTCGGGCCCCGCGCACAACGAGCGCATCGCCACCATCGATGTCGACCTGAGCGGCTTCGCCGGCGGCGTGCTGCCGGCCGGCCACTTGTTCACCATCGACGACTTCACCAAGCCGATGTACGAGGACTTCCGGCTTACCGCCGGACAGCAGTACTGGTGGGGCGTGGAGGCGACCTTCGACAACGGTCTTCAGACCACCGAGGCGTCTCAGTTCAAGGTGAGGCCGGCCTGGAAGGACAACAGGCTTGAGGGCTCGTCCGTCACCATCCTCACCCACGGCTTCCAGCCGCCCCTGCGTTCCGGTACAGATGGCGTGCTGAGTCAAGCGTGGAACATCAACCTGGCCGCCATAGTGGCCGGCGGCGACACCACGGGCGAAGGCCTGACCCAGATGGAGATGGCTCTCAGGATCGCGAGAGACCAGGGCGGCTTCGCTTACCGCTACGACAAGACACGCGGCACCTGGGAGCCGATGGAGAACGGGCAGAGCCTGGCCAACTCACTGGCCGCCGGCGTGCCGGTGACGCTGGTGCCGGACTGGGTTCTTGAGTCGGGGTTCTCCGACTCCGGCTTCTCCGAGGCCGCGGCCGATGCCATCTACGCCTCGCTGTTGCGGGCCGACCAGGCCTGCGGCGGCAAGCTCCTCTCTGGCAACCTGCACCTCATAGGTCACAGCCGCGGCACGGTGGTCAACTCGGAGCTCGCCCAGCGGATCCTCTGGGGTGCCGATCGCTATGGGCTCCCCAGGCCGCGCGACCTGCAGATGACGGCCCTCGATCCGCACGACTTCAAGCAGAA
>JBKDQY010000308.1:0-7391 GCA_046341655.1 Betaproteobacteria bacterium
CAGCAGGTACCACACGCCGAAAATGATCACCGCAGGCGCGGCCCAGGACCAGAGCTGGGTCAGCCAGGTGGATTCCCGCAGGCGACGGTACGGCACGCCAAAGCCCGACAGGCGCTCGGCCAAGGCGGGTTCCACCAACTCAGCAGCCAGGGCTCGGTGGCCGCCGGGCACGGGTGCCTTGAGCGGGCCCACCAGCAGGCCTCCCACCAACTGGACTTCGGCCACCCGGCCCTCACGCAGGGCTTGCTCGAACTGGCTGTAGGGCACCACCTCCACCGCACTGCGCTGCTCCCACCACAGCGTCAGCCCCCACCACAGCGACAAGGCCGCCAGGACGTACAACAGCGTGAACCGGCGCTGCGGGTCCAGGAAGGGGCGCGGATCCTGAAAGGGCTTGGGGCGTGGCGGGGAGGGGGTGGTCGGTCGGGGCATGGCGCGGGCCGTGAGCCCCTACCCTAGACCCGGCCCTGCGCCACGGGCTTGCGCGGGCGCAAGCGTGCCCGTCACGGCGGGCAAGCCTCCGAAGAACAGGTCGGCCACCATCTCGCCCAGTGCCGCGTACGACAGGGTGCCATCGGGACGCAACCAGGTGAATGTCCAGTTGATCATGCCGAACAGCAGCATCGCCACCGGCTTGGCCAGGCGCGCCGGCGCCAGCTCGGGCCGGATCGCAGCCACTGCGTCGGCGAAGGCCTGCACCACGCGCCGCTGGCCGGCCAGCAGCGCCTCGCGCTCGGCCTCGGGCAGGAACTTCACGTCCTCGGTGAGCACGCGGTGCTCGTTCTGCGCGTTCGCGTAGGCGCGCAGGAAGCGCTCGATCAGCCGCGCCAGGTGCGGCTCGGGGGCCAGGCGCTCGCGCGCGGCCTCGGCGGCCACCTCGTCCACCAGCGCCAGCAGCCGTGCCACGTGGCCGCCGGCAATAGCCGCCAGCAGCGCCGGCTTGTCGCGCACGTAGTGGTACAGCGTGGCCTTCCCGACGCCCGCGGCCTCGGCCACCTGCTGCATCGTCGTGGCGGTGTAGCCCTGGCTGGCGAAGAGGCGCGCCGCGGCCCCCAGCAACTGCTCGCGCTGCGCGTCGTAGCCCTGCGAACGCGGGCGGGCCACGGCCGTCAGCGCTCGTCGAAGCTGACCACCACGCGCTCGGTGAGCGGGTGCGCCTGGCAGGTGAGCACGAAGCCGGCGGCGATGTCGGCAGGTTCGAGCGCGAAGTTGCGCGCCATGCGCACCTGCCCCTCCACCAGCTTGGCGCGGCAGGTGGCGCAGACGCCGCTCTTGCAGGAGTAGGGCACGTCCAGGCCGGCGCGCGCCGCGGCGTCGAGCAGGTTGCCGTCGGCGGCGGTGAAGCCGAACTCGCGCGTGAGGCCGTCGCGCACCAGCACGATGCGCGCCGTGGCCGCGTCGCCCGGCTGCGGCTCGGCGGCCGCGGCGCGCTCGGCCGGCGGCACGCCGAAGCGCTCGACGTGCACGCGCGCCGGCTCGACGCCGGCCTCGCGCAGCGCGGCCTCGACCTCGTCGTTCATCGCGTGCGGGCCGCAGACGAAGGCCTGGTCGACCGCCTTCGCACCGCCCACCAGGCGCAGGATGGTGCCCAGGCGCGCCGCGTCCAGCCGGCCGGCGGCCAGAGGCGCGTCGACCTGCTCGCGCGAGAACACCGGGAACACCGCCAGCCGCGCGAGGTGACGGTTCTTCAGGTCGTCGAGCTCGGCCGCGAACATGGTGCTCGCGGCCGTGCGGTTGGCGTACACCAGCGTGGCGCGGTTCGCGGGCGACGCCCGCAGGTGGCTCTTCAGGATGGACAGCATCGGCGTGATGCCGCTGCCGCCGGCCACCGCCAGCACGTGCCGCGGCGCCAGCGCCAGCGCGCGGCCGAAGGCGCCTTGCGGCGGCATCGCGTCGATGAGGTCGCCGGGCCGGAGCTGCTCGTGCAGCCAGCTGGAGAACGCGCCGCCGCTGACGAGCCGCACGCCCACGCGCAGCGGCTCGCCCGGCACGGCGCACAGCGAATAGCTCCGGCGCAGCTCCTGCCCGCCCACGGTGGCACGCAGCGTGAGGTGCTGCCCCGGCTCGAAGCGCCAGCGCGCGGCCTCGCCCTCGGCCGGCTCGAAGGTGACGACGCGCGCCTCGGCCGTGTCGGCCTCGACGGCGCGCACGCGCAGCGGGTGGAAGTGCAGGTCCGTCATCAGATCGGCTTGAAGTGCTCGAAGGGCTCGCGGCAGGCCAGGCAGCGGTACAGCGCCTTGCAGGCCGTGCTGCCGAAGGCCGCCAGGCGCTCGACCTGCGCGCTGCCGCAGCGCGGGCAGGGCACGCGGTGCGCCATCAGCCGCACCGGCGCCGCGGCGTCGGCGCAGCGGCCCGGCGGCGCGATGCCGTAGCGGCGCAGCGCCTCGCGGCCGGCGTCGCTGATCCAGTCGGTGGTCCACGCGGGGGCCAGCCGGTGCGTCACGCGCACGCGGCCCGGGCCCGATTCGCCCAATGCGGCCTCGACCGCCGCGCGGGCGCTGTCGGCGATGACCTCGGTGGCCGGGCAGCCGCTGTAGGTGGGCGTGAGCACGACCTCGGTGCCCTCGGCGCTGCAGCGCACGTCGCGCACCACGCCCAGATCGACCAGGCTCAGCACGGGCACCTCGGGGTCCATCACCTCACGCAGCGCCGCCCAGGCGAGGGCCTCGGCCTGCTCCAGGCTCATCAGCTCGGCACCGCACATCACCAGGCGCCCCCGGGGTAGCGCCGCTGCAGGAACTGCAGCTCGGCGAGGATGAAGCCCATGTGCTCGGAGTGGCGGCCCAGCGTGCCGGTGCTGACGAAGGGCGTGTCGGCCGGGCGCGCGGCCCGGGCCTCGGCCAGCACCGCCTGCACCTCGGCCATCCAGGGCTCGCGCAGCTCGGCGCGCGACGGGCCCAGGCCGGCGGCCACGGCCGCGGCGTCCACCTCGTCGGCCACGAACATCTCGGCCGTGTAGGGCCAGGCGCGCGCCAGCGCAGCCTGCAGGCGGCGGGCGGATTCCGCCGTTCCGTCGCCCAGCCGCACCACCCAGTCGGCGGCGTGCTGCTGGTGGTAGCGCACCTCCTTCAGCGACTTGGCGGCGATGGCGGCCAGCGTGGCGTCGGCCGAGTCCTGCAGCCGCGCGTACAGCAGCTTCATCCAGGTGGCGACGAGCAGGTTGCGCAGCACCGTGTCCGCGAAGTCGCCGCCGGGGCCGTGCGCGCTGGCCTTGCGCATCGGCTGCTCCACCAGCGTGAGGTTCAGGAACTGGTGCTCCTCGCGCAGGAAGGCGAGCTGGTCCTCATCGAAGCCCTGGCCCTCCAGCGCGGCGGCGTGCGTGAGCAGCGCGCGCGCCTGGCCCAGGCTGTCCAGCGCCAGGTTCGACAGCGCGATGTCTTCTTCCAGCACGGGCCCGTGGCCGCACCACTCGGCCAGGCGCTGCGCGTGGACCAGCGCCGTGTCGGCGATGCGCAGCACGTAGCGCACGGGCGGCGTCAGGCGCAGCGCGATGGAGGCGGCGGTGGCGGTCACGGCGCGGTCCTCACAGGTGGTTCACCGAGGCCGGCAGTTCATAGAACGTGGGGTGGCGGTAGACCTTGTCCTCGGCCGGGTCGAAGTACATGTCCTTGTCGCCGGGGTCGCTCGCGGTAATGTCGGCGCTGCGCACCACCCACACGCTGCTGCCCTCCTGGCGGCGCGTGTAGACCTCGCGCGCCAGTTGCACGGCCATCGCGGCGTCGCTGGCGTGCAGGCTGCCGCAGTGCTTGTGCTCGAGGCCGGCCTTGGGGCGGACGAAGACCTCCCAGAGGGGCCACTCGTGGGCGTTGCCGCTCATTGAACTACCCGGCGCGCTCATGCCGCCTCCTGCGCCGCCGCACGCTTGGCCGCGTGGGCCAGTGCCGCATCGCGCACCCAGGCGCCGTCGTCCCAGGCCTTCACGCGCGCGGCCAGCCGCTCGGTGTTGCAGGGGCCGTGGCCGCCCACCACGCGCCAGAACTCGCTCCAGTCGATGGCGCCGAAGTCGTGGTGGCCGCGCTCGGCGTTCCACTTCAGGTCGGGGTCGGGCAGCGACACGCCCAGCACGGCGGCCTGCTCGACGCAGGCGTCGACGAACTTCTGCCGCAGCTCGTCGTTGGAGAGTCGCTTGATGCCCCAGCGCGCGCTCTGCGCGCCGTGCACGCTCTCGCCGTCGGGCGGGCCGAACATCATCAGGCTCGGCCACCACCAGCGGTTGACCGCGTCCTGCACCATCGCGCGCTGCGCGTCGGTGCCCCGGGTCATCATCACCAGCAGGCTGTCGAAGCCCTGGCGCTGGTGGAAGCTCTCCTCGCGGCAGATGCGCACCATCGCGCGCGCGTAGGGCGCGTAGCTGCAGCGCGTGAGCGGCACCTGGTTCATGATGGCCGCGCCGTCCACCAGCCAGCCGATCACGCCGATGTCGGCCCAGCTCAGCGTGGGGTAGTTGAAGATGCTGCTGTACTTGGCCTTGCCGCCGTGCAGCGCCTCGAGCATCTGGTCGCGGCTGGTGCCCAGCGTCTCGGCGGCCGCGTAGAGGTACAGGCCGTGGCCGCCTTCGTCCTGGATCTTGGCCAGCAAGATGGCCTTGCGCTTGAGCGTGGGCGCGCGCGTGACCCAGTTGCCCTCGGGCAGCATGCCCACGATCTCGGAGTGCGCGTGCTGGCTGATCTGCCGCAGCAGCGTCTTGCGGTAGTGCTCGGGCATCCAGTCCTTGGCCTCGATGAAGCCGCCCTCGTCGATGCGCGCCTCGAAGCGCCGCTCGAGCTCGGCCTCCTCGAGGCTGCGCACGGCGCGCCGCTCCTCCTTGGGGCCGACATCCATCGCCTGCGTGTACATGATGGGGACTCCTAACGGGGACGTTGGTCAATCACGCGGCGGGCCTTGCCCACCAGCGTGCGTTCGATGGAATCGGGCAGCCCCACGTCGACCGTGGTGGACACGCCGATCAGCGTCTTGATGCGGTGCTGCAGCTCCGCGGCGATGGGCCCGGGCGCCGCGTGGCGGTGCTCGGGCGCCAGCTCGCAGCGCACCGTCACCTCGTCGAGCAGCGCCTCGCGCGTGACGACGAGCTGGTACTGCCCCGAGAGCTGCCCGTGCTGCAGCACCAGTTCCTCGATCTGCGTGGGGAACAGGTTGACGCCGCGGATGATGAGCATGTCGTCGCTGCGGCCGACGATCTTGCCCATGCGCCGCATGCTGCGCGCCGTGGGCGGCAGTAGCCGCGTGAGGTCGCGCGTGCGGTAGCGCACCACGGGCAGCGCCTCCTTCGTGAGGGTGGTGAAGACGAGCTCGCCTTCGCTCCCCTCGGGCAGCACCTCGCCCGTGTCGGGGTCGATGATCTCGGGGTAGAAGTGGTCCTCCCAGATCACCGGGCCGTCCTTGGCCTCGATGCACTCGTTGGCCACGCCCGGGCCCATCACCTCGGAGAGGCCGTAGATGTCGACGGCGTCGAGGCCGGCCGACAGCTCGATATCGCGGCGCATGGCCTCCGTCCACGGCTCGGCGCCGAAGATGCCCACGCTGACGCTCATCTGGCGCGGGTCCTTGCCCTGGCGGCGGAACTCCTCGCAGATCACCTGCATGTAGCTGGGGGTGACCATGATGATGTCGGGCCGGAAGTCCTCGATCAGCTGCACCTGCTTCTCGGTCTGTCCGCCGCTCATCGGCACCACGGTGCAGCCCAGGCGCTCGGCGCCGTAGTGCGCGCCCAGCCCGCCGGTGAACAGGCCGTAGCCGTAGGCGATGTGCACCATGTCGCCGGGCCGCCCGCCGCTGGCGCGGATGCTGCGCGCCACGAGGTGCGCCCAGTTGTCGATGTCGGCCCGCGTGTAGCCCACCACCGTGGGCTTGCCGGTGGTGCCGCTGCTGGCGTGCACGCGCAGCACCTGCTCGCGCGGCACGGCGAACAGGCCGAAGGGGTAGTTGTCGCGCAGGTCGGCCTTGGTGGTGAACGGGAACTTCGCCAGGTCCGACAGCGTCCGGCAGTCCGACGGGTGCACGCCCTTGGCGTCGAAGGCCCGCCGGTAGTGCGGCACGTGGTCGTAGGCGTGCTGCAGCGTCCAGCGCAGGCGCTGCAGCTGCAGGGCCTGCAGCTCGTCGGCGCTGGCGGTCTCGATGGGCTCGAGCTCGCCGGGCTTGGGGGCCTTCACGGGCATCGTCGGTCTCCTTCGGCGGTGCTCAGGCGCGGGGCGCGGGCTGCCTGCCCATCGGCAGGCCCTCGACGAGCGGCCGCCCCTTCATGGTGTAGCTGCGGCCGCGGAAGGCGGCCACGCGCTCGTCGCGCTGGTTGCGCACCTCGATGTCGTACACGCCGGTGCGGCCGCTCTTGGCCACCTCGGTGGCCACCGCGGTGAGCACGTCACCCCGGCGCGCCGCGGCGACGAGGTTGACGTCGAAGCCCGAGGCCACGGTCATCTCGTTGTAGCCGTTGCAGGCGAAGGCGAAGCAGCTGTCGGCCAGCAGCGTGACGAAGCCGCCGTGGCAGATGTCGTGGCCGTTGAGCATGTCCTCGCGCACCGTCATCTGCAGCGTGGCGGTGCCGGGGCCGACGGCCAGGATGGCCATGCCCAGCCCGCGGCTGGCACGGTCGTTCGCCCACATCGAGTCGCGGCAGGCTTCGGCAATGGCTTGGGCGTCCATGGTCAGCGGTCCTTGAAGCTGGGGCTGCGCTTGGCGAAGAAGGCCGCCACGCCCTCGGCGAAGTCGTGCGCGCGGCCGAGCTCGCCCTGGGCCTGCGCCTCCCAGGACAGCGCCTGCGCCAGATCGGCCGGGGCCGAGGCGTCGATGAGCCGGCGCGTCTCGGCGAGCGCGCGCGAGGGCATGGCCGCGAGCTTGCGCGCGAGCGCCTGCACGGCGTCGGGGAACGCGGCGTCGTCCACGCACTGCCAGATCAGGCCCATGCGCTCGGCGGCTTCGGCGGGCAGCTTGTCGCCCGTCATCGCCAGGCCCAGGGCGCGGGCGCGGCCCACCAGGCGCGGCAGCAGCCAGGTGCCGCCGCAGTCGGGCACAAGGCCGATCTTGCCGAAGGCCTGGATGAAGCTGGCGCTGCGCGAGGCCACCACCACGTCGCAGCACAGCGCCAGGTTGGCGCCGGCCCCGGCCGCCACGCCGTTGACGGCGGCCAGCACCGGCACCGGCATCGAGCGCACGCGCAGCGCCAGCGGCTTGTAGAAGCGCTCGACGACCGCGCCGACGTCGATGCCCTCGCCGCGCATGGCCGGATCGGCCAGGTCCTGGCCCGCGCAGAAGCCACGGCCGGCGCCGGTGATCACCACGGCACGCACCGCGGCATCGGCCGCCGCGGCGTCGAGCGCCGGCAGCAGCAGGCCGTGCAGTTCGGCCGTGAAGGCGTTGAGCGAGGCGGGCCGGTTCAGCGTGAGCGTGCGCACCGG
>JBKDQY010000309.1:0-2775 GCA_046341655.1 Betaproteobacteria bacterium
CCCGGCAGCCGCTGCACCAGCGCCGCACCCTGCGCCAGCGCGGCCTCGCACTCCTGCGGCGTCATCGCCGGGGCCCGCCTGCTGACGGCCGTGGGGCCCGGGCGCGCGGGGGCCCCCCCACGGCCGACAGCAGCCGGGCCCCGGCGATGACGACGCAGGAGTGCGAGGCCGCGCTGGCGCAGGGTGCGGCGCTGGTGCAGCGGCTGCCGGGCAACGCCGTGCTGCTGGGCGAGATGGGCATCGGCAACAGCTCGGCCGCGGCCCTGCTGATGGCGCGGCTGGGCGGCCTGCCGCTGGAGGACTGCGTGGGCCGCGGCACCGGCCTGGACGACGCGGGCCTGGCGCACAAGCGCCGCGTGCTGGCGCGCGTGCTCGAGCGCCACGCCGGCGCGCTCGAGCCGCGCGCCGCGCTGGCGGCCCTGGGCGGGCTGGAGATCGCCACCATGGCCGGCGCGGCGCTGCAGTCCTGGCGCGAACGGCGCCTGCTCGTCGTCGATGGCTTCATCGCCACCGCAGCCGTCGCCGCGGCGGCGGCGCTGGCGCCCGAGGGCCACTCGCTGCTGCGGCGTGGCTGCGTGTTCGCCCACGCCTCGGCGGAGAACGGCCATGCGCGCTGGCTCGCGCAGCTGGGCGTGCAGCCGCTGCTCGACCTGGGCCTGCGCCTGGGCGAAGGCAGCGGCGCCGCGCTGGCCTGGCCGCTGCTGGTGTCGGCGCTGCGGCTGCTGCAGGAGATGGCCTCGTTCGACGAGGCCGGCGTGGACCGCGCCCGCGCGCCCGCGGCCGGCCACGGGGACGCCTGATGCACGCGCTGGCCCACGAGCTGCGCCTGTTCCTGGTGGCGCTGCAGTTCCTGACGCGGGTGCCGCTGCGCTTCGCGCGCTGGCAGGACGACTGGCTGCAGGCCTGCGCCCGCCACTTCGCCGGGGTGGGCCTGCTGGTGGGCGGCTTCGCGGCGCTGGTGCTGTGGGCAGCCGCGCACTTCTTCGGCGCGCTGCTGGCGGTGCTGCTCAGCATGGTGGCCACGGTCTGGCTGACCGGCGCCTTCCACGAGGACGGCCTGGCCGACACCTTCGACGGCCTGGGCGGCAGCGCCGACCGCGAGCGCGCCCTGGCCATCATGAAGGACTCGCGGCTGGGCACCTACGGCACGCTGGCGCTGGTGGCGGTGCTGGCCCTGAAGGTGGCGGCGCTGCACGCGCTGGCCGTGCGCGACCTGCTGGCCGCGCTGGCGCTGCTGCCGCTGGTGCATGCCGTCTCGCGCGCGGCGGCCGTGGTGCTGCTGGCCGCGCTGCCCTATGCGGGCGATGCCGAGCACGCCAGGGCCAAGCCGCTGGCGCAGCGTGCCGATGGGCTGACGCTGGTGGTGACCGCCGGCTGGGTGCTGATCGCGGTGGCCGCGGTCGTGCCGTTCGTGCCGGCCGATGCGCTGCTGGCCGCGGCCGTGGCCGCGCCGCTGGCGCTGCTGGCCATGAGGCGCTGGCTGCGTCGCCGCCTGGGCGGCTTCACCGGCGACACCCTGGGCGCGACGCAGCAGCTGGTGGAGCTGGCGATGCTGCTGGCGGCGCTGGCAGCGATGTCGCGCTGAGGCCGGTGTCGGTGCTCGAGCTCTGGTGCTGGCGCCACCCGCGTGCGCAGGGCGCGGCCGGCCGCTGCATCGGCATCACCGATCTGCCGGTCGACCCGCGCAAGGCCCGGCGCCTGGCGCACCGCATCCGTGCCACCGTGCGCCGGCATGGGCTGCCGCGCCGCGTGTGGGTGTCGCCGCTGGCACGCTCGCGCGGTGTCGGGGCCTGGCTGGCGCGCTGGGGCTTCGAGTGCCGCGTCGATGCGCGGCTGGCCGAGCTCGACTTCGGCCGCTGGGACGGCCGGCCCTGGACGGCCGTGCCCTGGGCCGAGGTGCAGGCCTGGGAGGCCGACCTGCGCCACCACGCGCCCGGTGGTGGCGAATGCCTGGCGCAGCTGGAGGCCCGCGTGCAGGCCTACGTGCGCGAGCGCGAGGCGGCCGGCGACAAGGCCGTGCTGCTGGTGGGGCACGGCGGCTGGATCACGGCCCTGGGGCAGTCGCCCCTGGGCGTGGGTGCGCCGCAGGGGCCGATCGACGCCGCGCGCTGGCCGCCGCCGCCCCGGCACGGCGCGCTCGTCCGCTGGCGGCCGGCGCCGGCGGCGGTTCATCCGCGTTGAACGACGGCCCGTCGCAAGGCGCTCGCGGCGGCCGCGCGCAGCGGGCCCAGGCCAGCCGCCGGCGCCGCTGCGGGGCAGGGCATCATCGGGTGGTGGACAGCCCCGAATCCCTGATCCCCTGGCTGCGGGTGGCCGTCGAGTCGGCGGCCACCGTGGCCTTCGCGCTGTCGGGCCTGCTGGCCGGGGCGCGGCAGCGGCTGGACGCGGTGGGCCTGTGCTTCGTCACCGGCCTGGCGGCCTTCGGGGGCGGCACACTGCGCGACGTGCTGCTGGACCGTCGACCCTTCTTCTGGGTCGAGCACGCGCACTGGCTGTGGGCGCTGCTGCCCCTGAGCGCCGGCGCCCTGCGCTTCCTGCGGCGCCGTCACTTCGCCATCACCGAGCGCGCGATGCAGTGGCCCGACGCGCTGGGCCTGGGCCTGTTCAGCGCCAGCGGCACGCAGCTGGCGCTGGCACAGGGCCTTCCCGCCATCGTGGCCGTGCTGATGGGGGTGGTGACGGCGGTGTTCGGCGGCGTGCTGCGCGACATCGTGCTCAACGAGATCCCCACCGCCTTCCGCGACCATCGGCCCTATGCGGTGTGCGCCTTCGTGG
>JBKDQY010000310.1:0-24325 GCA_046341655.1 Betaproteobacteria bacterium
GTGTCCAACCTGATGTCGGCGGTCGAGAACCAGACTGCCGCGCGTGGCCGCATCGTCGATGCCGACTACGCGGCGGAGACGGCCAGCCTGTCGCGCGCCAGCATCCTGCAGCAGGCCGGCAACGCCATGGTGGCGCAGGCCAACCAGCTGCCCCAGCAGGTGCTCTCGCTGTTGCGCTAACCGTGCCGCCGGCGCCACGCCGGCAGGCACGAACAAGACTGAGCCCGCCACTGGCGGGCTCTTTGCTTGGCGGGCGCGAAACGAACCGAAATGGCCTGTCTTGCCAGCCCTTTTCGAGCGACCTCCAAGCCATCAGCTTCGACCGGCCGAGACGAAAACCCTCCCAACGCAGTCGCCTGTTCGGGGCTGCGGGGTCCGGACCAACAGGAGGTCGCGGCACGGCAGCGGCAACGCGGCAGTGCCACGGCAGCTTCGATTGGCCCGGGCGGGTTCCCCGGTGAAGCGGCGGCCGACAAGGGCGGCCACGAGCCGGGGGCGTTGCAGGCCACCGCCGCGTGAACCCTCGATCGGCAGTCGCGGCGGCTGCCGGGCAAATGCCTAGGGTCATTCATCGCCATTCGGAGCTACACATGTCCACCATCAACACCAACCTCATCTCGCTGAACGCCCAGCGCAACCTCAAGACCAGCCAGGGCGACCTCGCCACCTCGATCCAGCGCCTGTCGTCGGGCCTGCGCGTCAACACGGCCCGCGACGACGCTGCCGGCCTGGCCATCGCCGAGCGCATGAACACGCAGGTGCGCGGCATGAACGTCGCCATGCGCAACACCAACGACGCGATCTCCCTGGCCCAGGTGGCCGAGGGCGCGCTGGGCAAGACGGGCGACATCGTCCAGCGCATGCGCGAGCTGGCCGTGCAGGCCGCCAACGGCACCAACAACAGCGACGACCTCGTGAGCCTGAACCGCGAGTTCGTGCAGATGGCCCAGGAAGCCACGCGCACGCTGGGCGGCACGCAGTTCAACGGCGTGACCATCCTCGCGTCCACCGGCAGCAACAACTTCCAGATCGGCGCCAACAACAGCAGCCTGATCGACCGCCTGTCGTTCGACAACTACAACTGGGCAGGCACCACCAACATCACGGCCGTCACGGGCACGGCCGTCATCTCGGGCACGGACACGCCCACGATGCAGATCACCACCCAGGCCAACGCCCAGTCGGCCATCGCCAGCATCGACACGGCGCTGAACGAGATCAACAGCCAGCGCGCCACCTGGGGCGCGCGCCAGAACCGCTTCGAGAACGTGGTGTCCAACCTGATGTCGGCCGTGGAGAACCAGGCTGCCGCGCGCGGCCGGATCGTCGATGCCGACTACGCCGCCGAGACGGCCAACCTGTCGCGTGCGCAGATCCTGCAGCAGGCCGGCAACGCCATGGTGGCGCAGGCCAACCAGCTGCCGCAGCAGGTGATGAGCCTGCTGCGCTGATCGCGCCGCCGGCGGCACGCCGGCAGGGACGAAAAGGACCAAGCCCGCCCACGGCGGGCTGCTTGCATGGCAGGTGCGAACTGGCCTCCTTTGCCGGCCCTTATCGCGCGACCTCCTTCACGGACACGGCCCTAATCTTCGGCGCAGCGGCTCGGTGCCTCGGCAGCGCGAACCGCCCACCGTTCCGCCCGCCGTTCCTTCAGGAGAGCCGCCGTGCCCCAGACGATCAACACGAACCTCGTATCGCTCAACGCACAGCGCAGCCTGGCCTCCAGCCAGGCCCAGTTGTCCACCTCGATGCAGCGCCTGTCTTCAGGCCTGCGCGTCAACAGCGCCAAGGACGACGCCGCCGGCCTCGCCATCGCCGAACGCATGAATACGCAGGTGCGCGGCATGAACGTGGCCATGCGCAACGCCAACGACGCCATCTCGCTGTCGCAGGTGGGCGAAGGCGCGCTGGGCAAGGTCAGCGACATCTTCCAGCGCATGCGCGAGCTCGCGGTGCAGGCCGCCAACGGCACCAACAACAGCGACGACCTCGTCAGCCTGAACCGCGAGTACCTGCAGATGGCGCAAGAGGCGACGCGCACGCTGGGTGGCACGCAGTTCAACGGCGTGACCATCCTCGCGTCGACCGGGACGAACACCTTCCAGATCGGCGCCAACAGCGACAGCCTGATCGACCGCCTGACCTTCGACAACTTCAATTGGACCGCCGCCACGAGCATCACCGCCGTGGTCGGCACCGCGGTGATCACGGGCACGTCCACGGCACCCACGGCCATCACCGACACCGCCGGTGCGCAGGCCTCGATCACGGCCATCGACGCTGCGATCAACTCCGTCAACAGCCAGCGCGCGACCTTCGGCGCCGTGCAGAACCGCTTCGAGAACGTGATCTCGAACCTGATGGTGGCGACCGAGAACCAGTCGGCCGCGCGCAGCCGCATCATGGACGCCGACTACGCCGCCGAGACCGCCAACCTGTCGCGCGCGCAGATCCTGCAGCAGGCCGGCAACGCGATGGTGGCGCAGGCCAACCAGCTGCCGCAGCAGGTGATGAGCCTGCTGCAGCGCTGAGCCCGGCCGCTCACGATCCGTCACAGCTCAGGCTCAAGTTCCAGCGGGCGGGGCCGATAGAGGGCTCTGAAGGGGGGCATCGGCCACCCTTCAGGGCCCTTTGCCCATCCGTCCGGCCCAGCCCCCGTCAAGGAGAACCCCATGCCCGCCATCACCTCGCTGGGGATCGGCAGCGGTGTCGACATCAACACCATGGTCGAGCAGTTGGTCGCCCTGGAGCGGCGGCCCATGACCCAGCTGCAGAGCCAGGCGCGCACGTTGCAGACGCAGGTCTCCAGCTTCGGGCAGCTGTCCAGCCTGTTCAGCAGCCTGCAGACCGCCGCCAACCGCCTGACCGGCAGCTCGCTGTGGACGCAGTCCAAGGCAACCAGCTCCGACGAGACGGTGGCGCAGGTCGTCGGCGGTGGCAACGCGGCGGCCGGCAGCTATGCGGTCAACATCGGCTCGCTGGCCACCAGCCAGACCGTGGTGGGCGCCACCAGCCTGGCCTCGGCCAGCGAGGCGGTGGGCAGCGGCGTGATGACCCTGCAGATCGGGCGCTGGGAGCAGCCGCCGCTGAACTTCGTGCCCAAGGTCGGACGCGATCCGGTGTCCCTCACGGTCACCGGCAGCGACACGCTGGCCACGCTGCGCGACAAGATCAACGGCGCAGGCGCCGGGGTTACGGCGAGCATCGTGACCGACTCCAGCGGCGCTCGACTGGCCCTGCGCTCGAACGACACCGGCGCCGACAACGGCTTCAGGCTCACGGTGGCCGACGACGACGGCGGCCCGCCGGCCGACGGCGTCGGGCTGTCGCGCTTCGCCTATGACCCGGTGGCGGGCGGAAACGGGCTGGAACTGAAGCAGGCCGCCGGCAACGCCCTGGCCACGGTCAACGGCATTCAGGTGCAGTCGGCGTCAAACGACGTGTCAGGCGTCGTCGAGGGCCTCACGCTGAGGCTGCGGCGCGCCGGCGCGACCGCCGAGGTCTCGGTGTCGAACGACCGTGACGCCGTGCGCACCGCGGTCCAGGATTTCGCCACCGCCTACAACAACCTGGCCAAGGCCATCGCCGACCAGACGCGGTTCGATCCGGGCAGCAAGGTCGGCGGCCCGCTGCAGGGCGACAGCGCCGCCACGGGCCTGCAGCGGAAGCTGCGCAGCCTGGTGGCCGCCGGCTCGCAGGCCTCGTCGACCTTCCGCAACCTGTCGGACATGGGCCTGTCGATGCAGCGCGATGGCACGCTGTCGGTCGATGCCACGAAGCTGAACAACGCGCTGGCCAACCTGCCGGAACTGCGCAAGGCGCTGGCTGCCGACGACACCGACCCGCAGAAGGACGGCATCGCGCGCCGCTACGCCGACCTGGCGCGGCAGGTGCTGGGTGTCGACGGCAGCCTGACCACGCGCACCGAGAGCCTGCGCAAGCGCATCAGCGTGAACAGCGACAGCCAGGCGGCGCTGGAGGACCGGGTGGACCGCTTCCGGGCGCGCCTGGTGGCCCAGTACTCGGCCATGGACGCCAACCAGGCCAAGCTGAACGCGCTGTCGGGCTACGTGACGCAGCAGCTGGCAGCGCTCAACGGCGGCAACAGCAAGTAACGCTGAAATGAGGTGCGCGCGGGGCTCGGTTCCCGTTGCGCACGGTCTCAAGCAGGGGACCGGGACGCCGATAACGGAAGCATCCGCTTCATCACCTGGCGACCCGTCCGATGTTCCACAGCCCTTTCGCCGCACGCCCGACCAGCCCGCAGCACGCGGGGGGGCTGTACAACCAGGTCGGCAACGAGGCCCGCGTCGCCGTGGCCACGCCGCACGAGTTGGTGGCCCTGCTGTTCGACGCCTACATGGAAGCACTGGCGCAGGCTCGCGGCGCGATGCGCTCCGGCCGTCGCGCCGAAAAGGGGGCCGCGCTGTCGCGGGCGGTCCGCATCGTCGAGGAGGGCCTGCGCGCCGGGCTCGACCTGAATGCCGGCGGCAGCCTGGCGCGCGACCTCGACGACCTCTACCTCTACCTCACCCGCCGCCTGACGATCGCCAACCTGCGCGACGACGAAGCCGCGCTGGACGAGTGCCGTCGCCTGGTGCTGCCGCTGCAGGAGGCCTGGGCCGCCATCGGCCCGACGGTCGCCGCGGGCGCCGCGGCGCGTCGCTGAGGACCGCCCCCGCATGCCCTCACGCGCGCACACGTCCACCCACCACGCCGCCGCCATGGACCCGCAGCTGCTGAGCTACTACGAAGCCATCGAGCGCGCGAGTGCCGACATGCTGACCGCAGCCCGCGCCGGCCGCTGGGACGAGGTCGTCAAGCTCGAGGGCGCCTGCGTGCTGCTGATCAGCCAGCTCAAGCACGCCGCGCAGGAGCGCGACGCACCGGCCTGCGGCGCCGCCACCCCGCCGACGGCTCAGCTGCAGGAGGCCGCGCGCATCAAGTCGCGCATCATGCAGCGCATCCTCGTGAACGACGCCGAGATCCGGCACCTGGCGGAGCCCTGGCTGCACGAGCTCGACGACACCCTGGCGGGCCGCCGCCCGACGCTGCACTGACGCGGCGTCCGCCTGAAGGACCAGGCCATGTTCCAGGACACCCGGCCCGCCACGCTCGGCGCCGACAGCGGCGAGGACCCTTGGGGCCCGTTCCGCGTCTGCCAGCCGCAGGAGTGCCTGACGCTGCTGCGCCAGCTGCGCGACGGCCAGCATCCGGTGGTGATCAGCGGTCCCGACGCCAGCACGGTCAGCGCGACGCTGTGGTCGGTGGACGAGCCGCGGCGCCTGCTCACCTTCAGCGTCCAGCCCGGTCTGCCCGCGCTGGACCGCCTGGTCGAGTGCGACGAAGGCGTGGCCGTGACCTACATGGACAGCATCAAGCTGCAGTGGGAGGTCGGCGGCCTGGTGCTGGTGCACGGGCCGCGCCACGCGAGTCTGCAGATGCACCTGCCGGCGTCGCTCTACCGCTTCCAGCGGCGCGGCGCCTTTCGCGTGCGCACGCCGGCCCGCCACGCCCCGGTGGCGCGGCTGCGCCACCCCGCCATGCCCGAGATGGCGCTGACGCTGCGCGTGCTCGACCTCAGCCTCGGCGGCTGCGCGCTGTGGTGTCCGGCGAACGTGCCGCCGCTGGAGCCCGGCACCCGCCTGGGGGAGATCGTCATCGAGCTCGACGCCGGCACCCGCTTCACCGCCGCCGCCACGCTGGCCCACCTCAGCAGCCTCGGCGAGCACGACCGCGGCATGCGCGTGGGCTGCGAGTGGCAGCAGCTGCAGCCGGCCGCCGAACGCATGCTGCAGCGCTGGATCGACGGCGCGCAGCGCCGCCGCCGGCTGATGACGGCCGGGTGAAGGCCGTGACCCGGCGCGGCTTCACGCTGCTCGAACTGCTGGTGGCGATGGCCCTGGCGGCGCTGCTGCTCACCTTCGGGCTGCGCGGCCAGCAGGGCCAGGGCCTGCGCAGCGGCCGGCTGGACGCGGTGGAGGCGCTGACGCGCCTGCAGCAGGCGCAGGAACAGCATCGCAGCGCGCACGGCCTGTACGCGTCGGAACTGGCCGCGCTCGTCGGCACGGCCGCCACCAGCCCGCAGGGCCGCTACGCCATCGCTCTGGAACGCAGCGGCGGCGAGGCCTACCGTGCCACCGCCGTGGCGCAGGGCCCGCAGGCGCGCGACACCGCCTGCGCCACGCTCACGCTCGAGGTGCAGCTGGGCTTCGCCCAGACCGGGCCCGACGCCAGCTGCTGGCTGCGCTGAGGGACCGCCCCATGACCCTGCGCCGGAGTCGCGGCCTCACGCTGATCGAGATCGTCGTCGCGCTGGCCGTGCTGGCGGTGCTGGGCACCATCGCCCTCCCCGGCTTCGGCGCGCGGCTGGATCGCGAGCGGCTGCACGGCGCTGCCCAGGCCCTGGCGGCCGACCTGAACGAGGCGCGCTTCGAGGCCGCGCGCCAGGGTCGCGCGCTGCACCTGGTCGCCGTCGACGGGCCGGCCTGGTGCTGGGCCGTGGCCACGACGCCCGACTGCCCCTGCGGCGGCGGCCAGGGCTGCCAGCTGCGCAGCGCCCGCGAGCAGGACCACCCGGGGGTGGCGCTGCGCACGCCCGGCCACGTCGAGCTCCGCGCCGACGGCCGCGCCGGCACGCCGGCCGTCGCCTTCGAGCTGGAAAGCGCCCGCGGCCTGCGGCTGCGCGTGAGCCTGGGTGCCATGGGGCGTGCGCAGGTCTGCACGCTGAGCAGCCCGGCGGCCGACGCCTTGCGCCGCCACCCGCTCTGCGCCGGCGGTCTCTAGCTGCCGCACGGCCGCACTCAGCCGGCCTCGCCGCCTTCGACCGCGTAGCCCTCGCCGCGCCAGCGCAGCAGGCCCCCGGCCAGGTTGGCCACCTCGGCCACGCCGGCGCGCGCCAGCAGCAGCGCCGCCTGCGCCGAGCGCGTGCCGGAGCGGCACACCGTCACCACCGGGCGGCCTGGCGGCAGCGTGGCGACGGCGCCGCCCAGTGCCGCCATCGGACGGTGCAGCGCGCCGGGGATGCGGCCGAGCTCGCCGGCCCACTCGGTGGCCTCTCGCACGTCGAGCACGGTCACGGCGTGCAACCGCTCCTCCAGCGCCGCGGGCTCGATCTCCCACAGGCCGGCGAAGGTCCAGACCAGCGGCGCCCAGGTGGGCTCGGACGGCGGCAGCACGTCGCCGCCGGCCGGCTGGCCGCAGCGCAGGTTGGCCGGCACGGCGCGGTCGATCTGCTTGGGGTGCGGCAGGTTCAGGTGGGCCATGGTGCCGACGAAGTCACCCTCGTCGGGGCCCTGGCCGGCCGGGCCGCCGAAGCGCGGGTTCCAGCGCCGCTCCTCGGCCACGCTGCTGACGGTGCAGCCCTTGTAGTCGTGCGCCGGATACAGCAGGCAGCCCTCGGGCAGGCTCAGCAACTGCTCGTGCACCGACCGGAACAGGCGCTGCGCGCTGCCCTGCTGGAAATCGGTGCGGCCGCAGCCGCGGATCAGCAGCGCGTCGCCCGTGAAGGCCAGGCTCTCGTCGTCGAGCACGAAGCTCAGGCAACCGTCGGTGTGACCGGGCGTGGCGCGCACACGCAGGTGGCGGCGGCCGAAGGCCACGCGGTCGCCATGGGCCAGCGGCAGGTCCACGCCCTCGGCGCCGGCCACGGCCGCCAGGCCGATGCGGCTGCCGCAGCGCTGCCGGTGCAGCCAGGCGGCCGTGACGTGGTCGGCGTGCACGTGGGTGTCGAGCGTGGCGACCAGCACCAGGCCCAGCTCGCGCAGCAGCGCCGCGTCTCGCCGGGCCTGCTCGAACACCGGGTCCACCAGCACGGCCTCGCGCGTGGCCGGGCAGGCCAGCAGGTAGGTGTAGGTGGACGACGTGGCGTCGGCCAGCTGGCGGAAGATCAGCTCAGCGGCGGGCATCGGCGAGGTCCACCAGCAGCAGGCCGGCCAGCATGGCCAGCACGAAGATCCACACGTCCTGCAGCCCCGCGGCCAGCGCCACCACGGCCGGGCCGGGGCACAGGCCGGCCAGGCCCCAGCCGATGCCGAACAGCGCACCGCCACCCAGCAGCCGGGCGTCGATGCCCCGCGCCGCGGGCCACTGCACCGGCTCGCCGGTGAGCGTGCGGCGGTGACGCCGGGCCCAGCCGAAGGGGATCAGGGCCACCGCGATGGCCCCGCCCATCACCAGGGCCAGGCTCGGGTCCCAGGCGCCGGCCAGGTCGAGGAAGGCCAGCACCTTGGCCGGGTCGGCCATGCCCGCGGCCAGCAGGCCGATGCCGAACACCAGCCCCGCCAGCAGCGGCGCCACGGACTTGAGCGTGCGGTCCATGGATCAGCCCCCCAGCACGTGGCGCACCACGTAGACCGTCGCAAAGCCCGCGGCCATGAAGACCAGCACGTTGGCCAGCGAGCGCAGCGACAGCCGCGCCAGCCCGCACACCCCGTGGCCGCTGGTGCAGCCGTTGGCCAGCCGCGTGCCCACGCCCACCAGCAGCCCCGCGGCCACGAGCACGCCGGGGCCGGCCGCGAGCGTGGCCCCGGGCAGCGGTGCGAACAGACGCCACACGAGCGGGGCCGCCAGCAGCCCCACCACGAACAGCAGCTGCGGCCGCAGAGGCGCCAGCGGCCGGCGCAGCGCCAGGGCCTGCAGCGGGCCGGCCAGGATGCCGGTGATGCCGGCGATGCGGCCGCTGATCAGCAGGTAAAGCGCCGAGGCGGCGCCGATGAGCACGCCGCCCGCGAGCGCGGCGAACGGGGTGAAGGAAGGCCAGTCGATCGTCATGCCGCGATCGTAGTGCGCGAACGGAGCCACGGCCTGCCGCATGGCCGTGCCTGAGCAAGTGTCAGTGAGCGTGGGGGCGCACGTTCACACCTGCATGTTCATGATCTCGCTGTAGGCCTGCACGAGCCGGTTGCGCACCTGCAGCGTCGCCTGGAAGCCGATCTGCGCCTTCTGCATGGCAACCATCGTTTCCTCGATGCTGACCCCGGGGTTGCCCAGCGTCACCTCGCGCTGAAGGCGGCTGGCCTCCATCTGCGCGCGGCTGACGTCCTGCAGCGCGCTGCTCATCGCGGCCTTGAAGCCACCCTGCACGCCGGCAGCCCCGTCGGCGCCGCCGGCGGGCATCCCGTCCGGGCGCAGCCCGGCGCGGGCCACGGCAGCCTGGAAGTCGAAGGGCTTGATCCGCAGGTCGGTCATCGTGGACGGAACTTTAGGGATGCCGCGGCAGGCAGGCGGCGCGAAGAGGGCCGGCTTAGGCCCGCTGTTCCGGCTTCAGTTCCGGCCGCACCGCGCCACCATGCGCAGCCATGGACAACGCCGTCGTCACGGCCGCCCCGAACGCGGCCGTCCTCGCCTCACCCGCCCTGGGCAACCCGCCACCTCCCACGCTGGGCCAGCGCTGGGCCACGCTGCCCCGCGGCACGCAGTTCGGCGCCGTCGTCGGCGTGCTGCTGCTGGTGGGCCTGCTGGTGGCGATGTCGTTCTCGGCCAAGGAATCGAACTACCGGCCGCTGTTCCCGCAGCTCTCCGACAAGGACGGCGGCGCCGTCATCGACCGCCTGACGCAGCTGAACGTGCCCTACCGCTTCGCCGAGGGCGGCAGCACGATCATGGTGCCGGCCCCGCGCGTGCACGAGCTGCGCATGAAGCTGGCCCAGGAAGGACTGCCCACGGGCGGCGCCGGGGCCGTGGCGGGCTACGAGCTGCTCGACAAGAACAGCTTCGGCCAGACCCAGGTGCAGGAACGCATGCGGATCCAGCGCGCCATCGAGGGCGAGCTGACGACGACCATCCAGTCGCTGGAATCGGTGAAGTCGGCGCGCGTGCACCTGGCGATGCCGGCGCAGAACGGCTTCTTCCGCGAGCAGCAGAAGCCCAGCGCCAGCGTGGTGCTGAGCCTGCACGCCGGCCGCACGCTGGACCGCGGCCAGGTGGCCGGCATCGTCAAGCTGGTGTCGGGGAGCGTGCCCGAGCTCTCGCCGAAGGCCGTGAGCGTGGTCGACAGCACCGGCGCCCTGCTGTCGGCCACCGGCGACGGCGAGATGCAGCCCGGTCTGGACTCGCAGCAGCAGCAGTACCGCCGCGACCTCGAGTCCACCCACCACCAGCGCATCCTGGCGCTGCTGGAGCCGGTGGTGGGCCGCGACAACGTGCGCGCCACCGTCACCGCCGACCTCGACTTCTCGCAGGTAATGCAGACCTCCGAGGCCTACGCGCCCAACCAGGGGGCCGACGCCCGCGTGGCCGTGCGCGAGCAGCGCAGCGAGGAAAGCAACCAGCCGCAGTCCAGCACCGGTGGCGTGCCCGGTGCCACGAGCAACCAGCCCCCCGTGCCGGCGCAGGCCCCCGTCAACGGGGCCGCGCAGGCCCTGGGCCCGCAGCAGCCGCCCGGCGGGGCCGGTACGGCCACGCGGCGCGAGGCGGCCACGCGCTTCGAAGTCGACAAGACCACCACCGTGACGCGCCAGGCCATGGGCCAGGTGCGGCGCATCAATGCCGCCGTGGTGGTGAACCACCGCACCAGCACCGATGCGCGGGGGCGCACGAGCACGCAGCCGCTGTCGGACAAGGAACTGCAGGAACTCACCGCGCTGGTGCAGCAGGGCATCGGCTTCAACGCCGACCGCGGCGACGTGGTGAAGGTCGTCAACGTGCCCTTCCGCAGCGAGCCGACCCCCGCGCCCGAGGCGACGCCGCTGTGGCGGCAGCCCTGGCTGCTGGACCTTCTGAAGACCGCCGCCGCCCCGTTCGCGCTCGCCCTGGTGGCGCTGGTGGTGGTGTTCAAGCTGATCAGGCCGGCGCTGGCGCAGCTGCTGGCACCGCCGCCGCCGCTGCCTCCCCCGCCGCCGGGCAGCCAGCTCGACGAGGTGGTGGGCGCCGAGCCGCCCAGGCCTGTCATGCCCGTGATGGAGGAGCCGCACTACGTCGGCAAGATCGAGGCCGCCCGCGCCCTGGCGCAACACAACCCGGCGGCGGTGGCCAGCATCGTTCGCGCCTGGGTCAGCAACGCCAAGACCTGACGGGAACCCGACATGGCAACGAACCCCGAAGACGACGGCCTGGAAGACGCGGCGATCCTGCTGATGAGCCTGGGCGAGGAGCAGGCCGCCGAGGTGTTCAAGCACCTGGCGCCGAAGGAGGTGCAGCGCCTGGGCGAGACGATCGCGCGCCTGCGGGCCATCCCGCGCGAGCGCGTCGAGCGCGTCATCGACAGCTTCGAGGAACTCGCGGCCAAGGAAAGCATCCTGGTCGCCGACAGCAACGAGTACGTCAAGGCCGTGCTGCGCAAGGCCCTCGGCGAGGACAAGGCCAACCTGCTGATCGACCGCATCCTGCAGGGCTCGGACATCACCGGCATCGAGAGCCTGAAGTGGATGGATCCGTCCTCGGTGGCGGAGCTGCTGCGCAACGAGCACCCGCAGATCGTGGCCGCCATCCTGGTGCACCTGGACTTCGACCAGTGCGCCGACGTGCTGAAGCTGTTCACCGAGCGCCAGCGCAACGAGGTGATGGTGCGCATCGCCACGCTCGACGGCATCCAGCCCGCGGCGCTGCGCGACTTGAACGAGGTCATGAACAAGGTGCTGGCCGGCGGCGACCGAGGCAAGAAGAGCAGCCTGGGCGGCGTCAAGGCCGCGGCCGAGATCCTGAACATGATGGGCAACACGGTCGAGACCAGCGTGCTCGACTTCGTGCGCGAGGCCGACACCGACCTGGCGCAGAAGATCATGGACAACATGTTCACCTTCGACGACGTCGAGAAGATCGACGACAAGGGCATCCAGGCCCTGATGAAGGAGGTGCAGTCCGAGAGCCTGGTGATCGCGCTGAAGGGCTCGACGCCGGCCCTGCGCGAAAAGATCTTCCGCAACATGAGCACCCGTGCCGCCGAGACGCTGCGCGAGGACCTCGAGAGCCGCGGCCCCGTGCGCCTGTCGGAGGTGGAGGCCGAGCAGAAGGAGATGCTCAAGATCATCCGCCGCCTCATCGACGAGGGCCAGATCGTGCTGGCCGGCAGCGGCGACGAGCAGTTCGTATGAGCCCTGAACGACGCGGCCCGGGCCGCGCCACCGACGCATGAGCCACAAGCCCGGTATCCGCAACGTCCCGCCGCCGCCCAACAGCAAGGCCGGCACGCCGTACACGCGCTTCATCCCGCGCGAGGAGCTCGGCGACTTCGCGAGCTGGACGCCGGGGGCTTTCGGTGCGCCGCCCGGCGCGGCGGCCGCGGGGGCGCGCGCCGCGCCCGAGCCACCGCCCGAGCCCACGCCCGCCGAGTGGGAGGGGCGCATCGCCGCCGCCCGCCAGGCCGGCTACCAGGACGGCTACCGCGACGGCCTGGTCGCGCTGGAGGAGTTCAAGGCCAGCTTCGCGCAGCAGGCCACCGCGCAGGTGGGTGCGCTGCTCGAGGCCTTCGACCGCCAGACCGAGCGGCTCGACGCCCAGCTTGCCGACACCCTGGCGCGCACCGCCGTGCAGCTCGCGCAGCAGGTGCTGCGCCACGAGCTGGCAGCCAACCCGCCGCACGTGGCCACCGTGGCCGCCGAGGCCGTCAATGCCGTGCTGCTGTCGGCACGGCACGTGGTCGTGCACGTGCACCCGCAGGACATGCCGCTGGTGGCCGAGGGGGCCGGCGAGGCCCTGGAGGCCCGCAGCGCCCGCCTGCTGGCCGACGCCGCGCTGCAGCGGGGCGACGTGCTGGTGGAGACCGACGTCGGCCACATCGACGCCCGGGTCGAGAAGCGCTGGGCGCAGGCGCTCGCGGCGCTGGGCCTGTCCGAGCCTGCAGCAGCCGGCGAGCCCGGGCCGGAGACGCCATGAGCGCGCCGACGCTGCCCGGACGCCTGCAGGCCCGCGCCGGGCGCTGGCAGCGCTGGGGCGCCGAGCTCGAGGCGCGCAGCGCGGTCCGCCCGCCGCTCGAGGCCGAGGGCCGCCTGCTCCGCGTGACCGGCCTGGTGATGGAGGCCGCAGGCGTGCGCGTGCCGATGGGCTCGGTGTGCGAGATCCACGCCGGGGACGGGCGCGAACCGGTGCTGGCCGAGGTCGTAGGCTTCAACGGCGACCGCGCCTTCCTCATGCCCAACGGCGAGGCCCACGGCCTGAGCAGCGGCGCGAGCGTGGTGCCGCGCGCCGTGCCGCAGGTGCCGCCGCGCTTCGGCAGCCCGACCGACGAGCCGGCCGCCCACCCCTGGCGCCGCAGCGAGGACCGCAGCCTGCACCTGCCCATGGGCACGGGGCTGCTGGGTCGCGTCGTCGACTCGCACGGCAACCCGCTCGACCGCCAGGGCCCGCTAGCCGGCGTGCGCAACGAGCCGCTGGCGCGCCGCCCCATCAACGCGATGGACCGCGAGCCCGTGCGCCGCCCGCTGGACACCGGCGTGCGCGCCATCAACGCCCTGCTCACCGTGGGCCGCGGCCAGCGCCTGGGCCTTTTCGCCGGCACCGGCGTGGGCAAGAGCGTGCTGCTGGGCATGATGGCCCGCTACACCGCGGCCGACGTCATCGTCGTCGGCCTGATCGGCGAGCGCGGCCGCGAGGTCAAGGAGTTCGTGGAGGACATCCTCGGCGACGACGGCCGCGCGCGCAGCGTGGTGGTGGCGGCCCCGGCCGACGCGCCGCCGCTGGTGCGGCTGCAGGGCGCGCACTACGCCACCGCCATCGCCGAGCACTTCCGCGACCGCGGGCAGCACGTGCTGCTGCTGATGGACAGCCTGACGCGCTACTGCATGGCGCAGCGCGAGATCGCGCTGGCCATCGGCGAGCCGCCGGCCACCAAGGGCTACCCGCCCAGCGTGTTCGCCAAGCTGCCGGCCCTGGTGGAGCGCAGCGGCAACGGCGCCGGCGCGGGCTCGGGCCAGGGCTCGATCACCGCGTTCTACACCGTGCTGTCGGAGGGCGACGACCCGCAGGACCCGGTGGCCGATGCGGCGCGCGGCATCCTCGACGGCCACATCGTGCTCAGCCGCGATCTCGCCGAGGCGGGGCACTTCCCGGCCATCGACGTGGAGCGCTCGGTCTCGCGCGTGATGACGGCGGTGGCCCCGCGCGAGCAGCAGGCCGCCGCGCGCAAGGCGCGCGCGCTGCTGTCGCGGCTGACGAAGGCACGCGACCTCATCGCGCTGGGCGCCTATCAGCCCGGGCACGATGCCGAGCTCGACCTGGCCGTGCAGCTGCAGCCGCAGCTGTCGGCCCTGCTGCAGCAGGACATGCACGACCGCGCTCCGCTGGACATGAGCCGCGCGCAGCTGGCCCGGCTGCTGGGCGCGGGCTGACGGCGCACAACCATGACCGCCGGCCTGGACACCCTGCGCGAACTGAGCGAACGCCAGCGCGACGCGGCGCGGGCCGCGCTGACGCAGGCGGAGGCCCAGAGCAACCGCGCCATGGCCCAGCTTGAGCAGCTGCTGGCCTACGAGGCGGACTACCGCGCCCGCACCCCCGGATCGGCCGGCGCGGCCGCGCCGATCGAGCTGCTGCGCTGCCACCAGGGCTTCATGGGGCGGCTCGAACAGGCCCTGGCGCAGCAGCAGGAGGCCGTGCGCCGAGCCGAGGCCGAGCTGCTGCGCCGCCGCGAGGTGCTGCAGCAGGCCGAGCTCAAGCTGGCGTCGGTGCAGAAGCTGCTGCAGCGCCGCCAGGCCGAACGCGGCCGCGCCGAGGCACGCCACGACCAGCGCCAGGCCGACGAGGCCGCGCTGCAGCGCCACCGCCGAGCCACCACCGGCTTCGGTGGTCTGCCCTGAACCGCCCCGACTGCATGGCCATGAACCCGATGCCCAGCCTGAACGCCCAGCCCGCCCAGACCGCCCCGTCCGTCATTGCGCGCCCGGGCGCACCGGCGTCGCCGCCCCGGGGCGGCCCCGGTTGCGCGCAGGCCCTGGGCCGGGCCCGCGAGGGCGCGGCCGCGCCGAAGGGCGACGCGGAAGCCCCCGGGCCGTGCGACACCGCAGCCACCGCAGACACCCGGGGCCCGAAGATCGACGCCGAAGGCGCCGACGACACCGCACAGGGGGCCGCGAGCCCTTTGGTCGCACCCCCGCCGGCCCAGGCGGCCGCCGACGCTGCCGATGCCGGCGAGGCCCCGCTCGCGCGCACCCGGCCGGCGCCAAGCGACCCGGCGGCCGATGAAGCCGCGCGCCGGGACGGCATCGCGCCGCCAGACGCCGCTGTCGTCGCAGCGCCCGCCGACGGGGCCGCGCGCGGCACGCCGACCCCGGCCGCGCCAGGCCGCAGTTCCGCCGGCCCGCGCGGCACCGCCTTTGCCGCCGAACAGAGCGGGCCCGACGCCGCTACCGCCCCCACGCCCGGCGCAATGCCCGAGGCCCTGGATGGAGCCGCGAGCCGCGGCGGCTTCGCAGCCGCGCTTCGGGCCGCGGGCGGAGCGGGCACGGGGCCCGGCGGCGACACCCCTTCCAACCCGGCCGCGGCGGGCACCCCCGCCACCGGGGGCCTTGCGGCTCCGGGTCCGTCCCCGTCAGCCCCCGCCGCGGCCCTCCCCGCCGAGGCCGCCGTGGCCGCGCGACCGGGCAGCACGGCCTTTGCGGGCGAGCTCTCGGCCCGGCTCGTCACCTTCGTCCGAGAGGGCGTCGAGCACGCCCGGCTGCACCTCAACCCGGCCGAGATGGGCCCGGTGGAGGTGCGCATCCGCGTCGATGGCGATGCCGCGCGCGTGATCCTGGCGGCCGAGCAGGCGCCCACGCGGCAGTGGCTGGAACAGGCCCTGCCGTCGCTGGCCGGCGGCCTGCGCGAGGCCGGCCTGACGCTGGCCGGCGGCGGCGTCTTCGAGCGCGGCCCTGGCGGCGGCGACGGCGGCCGGGCGCCCGAGGGCGGCCGCGGCGCTCCTCGTGTCGACACCGCCGAGGCCCCGGGCGAAGCCGCTGCCGTCCGCGAACCGGCGCTGCCGCGCCGCCGCGGCGTGGTCGACCTCGTCGCTTGAACGGGCGCCCCGGGCGCCCGCACCGCCGCCGGATAGGCCGGCCTTGCACCCCTTTTCCGGGCTTCTGACGCGGCCCTCCGTCTCAACAATGAGTCGTCGTGGTCGATGGGCGCGCCCGCAGCGACCGCCGACCGCCCCACGGACCCGTGTCCGCAACGCCAGGAGCCCCCGATGTCCGCCGCTGCCACCGCCGACCAAGCCGCACCGCCGCCCAAGGGCAAGAAGAAGCTGATCATCATCGTCGCCGCCGCGCTGGTGGTGGTGCTGGCCGGCGGCGGTGCGGCCGTGATGCTCATGAAGAAGAGCAGCGCCGCCGCCGAGGAGGCCGCCGAGGCCGGCGAGTCCGAAGACGCCAAGCCCGCGAAGAAAGGCGAGGCCAAGCGCGATCCCAAGGCCGCGCCCGTGTTCGTGGCGCTGGAGCCCTTCACCGTGAACCTGGCTGACCGCGACGCCGACCGCTACGCCCAGGTCGCCGTGACGCTTGAGCTGGCGGACGCGACGCTGGAGCCGCAGATCAAGTCGTACATGCCGGCGGTGCGCCACAACATCCTGCTGGCCCTGTCCGACCGCACGGCCGGCGAACTGCTGGCGCGCGACGGCAAGCAGGCGCTGGCGCAGCGCATCCGCCGCGAGACCGCGCGCGCGCTGGGCTACAAGGTTCCCAGCGAACAGCAGGCCCAGTCCGCTGCCGACGAGGCCGGCAGCGAGGACGCCCAGCGCAAGAAGCGCCGCAAGGCCGCCGAGCCCGAGCTGCCGGTCCGCGCCGTGCACTTCAGCAACTTCATCATCCAGTGACCGTGGCCGCTCGGCACAGCACAAGCCGCGGTCGGTGCCTGCTCCGCCGCAGGCGGACGGCCCCGTTGGCGATCGGCATGCGCGCGCGGGCCCGGGACATCGCATGAACCAGCAGATCCTTTCGCAGGACGAGGTCGACGCCCTGCTGCAGGGCATCACCGGCGAGAGCCAGAAGCTCGAGCAGGACGACGCCCCCGCCTCGGGCGTGCGCGAATACGACCTCTCGAGCCAGGAGCGCATCGTCCGCGGCCGCATGCCGACGATGGAGGTGGTCAGCGAGCGCTTCGCCCGCAACATCCGCATCGGCCTGTTCAACTTCATCCGCAAGAGCCCCGAGGTCAGCATCGGCGGCATCAAGGTGCAGAAGTTCAGCGCATTCCTGCGCGAGATCGTGGTGCCCACCAACTTCAACGTGATGTCGGTGAAGCCCCTGCGCGGCAACGGGCTCATCGTCTGCGACCCGAGCCTGGTGTTCGCCGTGATCGACGCGCTCTACGGCGGCGTCGGCAAGTACCACACCCGCATCGAGGGCCGCGACTTCAGCCCCACCGAGCTGCGCGTGATCTTCCGCCTCGTGGAATGCATCGTCGCCGAGAGCCGCAAGGCCTGGAGCGGCATCTACCCGATCGAGTACGAGTACCAGCGGTCGGAGATGCAGCCGCAGTTCGCCAACATCGCCACGCCCAGCGAGATCGTGGTGTCCACGCACTTCACGCTGGAGCTCGGCGACGTCACCGGCTCGATCCACTTCTGCGTGCCCTACAGCACGCTGGAGCCGATCCGAGACGTGCTGTACAGCACCATCCAGGGCGACAGCGTCGAGCCCGACCGCCGCTGGGTGAACCTGCTGCGGCAGCAGATCCAGAGCGCCGAGGTCGAGCTCGTGGCCGAGCTGGCGCACGCCGGCGCCACGGTGGAGCAGCTGCTCGCGTTCAAGCCAGGCGACTTCATCGAGCTCGACCTCGAACCCATGATCCAGGCCAAGGTCGACGGCGTGCCGGTGTTCGACTGCCACTACGGCACCTCGAACCGGCGCTACGCGATCAAGGTCGACAAGCTCATCTCCAGCAACACAGCCGGCTGGCTGGGAGGTTCCTGATGTCCGCAGAACCCAACGGCGAGATGTCCGCCGAAGACCGCATGGCGGCCGAGTGGGCCGCCGCGCTGTCCGAGAACAAGGGCGGTGCCAACCAGGTGGCCAGCGAGGTGGCCGGCCCCGCCGAGAGCGTGGCGCCAGCCGAGTTCGCGAAGTTCGCCAAGACGCCCGTGAGCGCGGCGGACAACGACCTGAACATGATCCTCGACATCCCCGTGCAGCTCACGGTGGAGCTCGGCCGCACGCGCATCCCGATCAAGCACATCCTGCAGCTGGCACAGGGTTCCGTGGTGGAGCTCGAGACCATGGCCGGCGAGCCCATGGACGTGCTGGTCAACGGGTTCCTGATCGCGCAGGGCGAGGTCGTGGTGGTCAACGACAAGTTCGGCATCCGCCTGACCGACATCGTCACGCCCAGCGAGCGCATGCGGCGGCTGTCGAAGGTCTGACCCGAGGATCCCTGCACCGTGCAACCCGAGTTCACCGCGCTGCTGTGGTTCGTCGCCGTCCTCGCGCTCATCCCGGCAGCCCTGTGGCTGCTCCGGCGCAGCCCCATCGGCAGCCGGCTCGGCCAGGGCCGCGCCGGCACGCCGCGCCACGTGGCCACGCTGCCGCTGGCACCGCACTGCCGCCTCGTCACGGTCGAGGTCGGCCAGGGCGACGAGCGGCTGTGGCTGGTGCTGGGCGTCACCGCGCAGGGCATTCGCACGCTGCACACGATGGTGCCGCAGTCCGATGAGGCGGCCACGCCGCCCCCACCGCCGGCCGCGGCCTTCGCGCAGTTGCTGGGGCGCATGCGGAAGGGCCCCGATGCGAACTGATCGGGCTGTCCGGGCCGGCGCGGGCCTGCTGCTGCTGCTGGGGCAATGCGGCGTCGCGCTGGCGCAGCAGGCCGCCGCCCCCGGCACGCTGCCCATCGTCGTGGGCCAGGGCCCGGGCGGCACGAGCTACTCGGTGCCGATCCAGACGCTGCTGCTCTTCACCGCGCGGGGCTTCCTGCCCGCGGTGCTGCTGCTGATGACGGCGTTCACCCGCATCGTCATCGTGCTGAGCCTGCTGCGCCAGGCCCTGGGCACGCAGGCGGCGCCCCCCAACCAGGTGATCATCGGCCTGAGCCTGTTCCTCACCTTCTTCGTGATGCAGGGCACTTTCGACGAGGTCTACAAGCGCGCCTGGCAGCCCTACGCCGCGGGCCAGATGAACGCCGAGGCGGCCTTCGCCGAGGGCATGAAGCCCCTGCGCGGGTTCATGCTCAAGCAGACCCGGCAGAGCGACGTGCAGCTGTTCAGCCGCCTGGCCAAGCTGCCCGAGGACACCAAGGCCGAGGCGCTGCCGCTGTCGGTGCTGGTGCCGGCCTTCGTGACCAGCGAGCTCAAGAGCGCGTTCCAGATCGGCTTCATGATCTTCATCCCGTTCCTGATCATCGACATGATCGTGGCCAGCGTGCTGATGAGCCTGGGCATGATGATGTTGAGCCCGGTGCTGGTGGCGCTGCCGTTCAAGCTGATGCTGTTCGTGCTGGCCGACGGCTGGAACCTGCTGCTGGGGTCGCTCGCGGCCTCGTTCGTGACCTAAGAAGCTGTGAACGAATCCGACACGCCCGCTCGTCACGCCATGCGCCGCCGGCACTTCGTTGCAAATCTTCGCCATATCTCTGGATATGGCTGCGGTTTGCGCCTCGTTCCAGCGACGCCTGGCGCGCCGCTCGGACGCGCCGGATTCATTCACAGCTTCTGAACCGACGGAGCGCGCGATGGACTCGACCCAGGTGCTGGCCGCCGGCCAGCAGGGTTTGTGGATGCTGCTGATGGTGTCGGCGCCGCTGCTGCTGGTGGTGCTGGCCGTCGGCCTGCTGGTGAGCATCTTCCAGGCCGCGACGCAGATCAACGAGGCCACGCTGAGCTTCGTGCCGAAGATCGTCGGCGCGGTGATCGTGCTGGCCGTCGCCGGCCCCTGGATGCTGTCGACGCTGGTCGACTACCTGCGCGGCGTGCTCACGGGCATCCCCGGCGCCGTCGGCTGATGCTCACCTTCACCGAGGCGCAGCTGCTGCAGTGGCTGGCGCCGCTGGTGTGGCCGTTCCTGCGCACGCTCGCGCTGTTCACCGCCATGCCGGTGCTGGGCACCCGCACCGTGCCCACGCGCGTGCGCATCGCGCTGGCGGGCTTCATCGCCTTCGCCGCGCAGCCCGCGCTGCCGCCGCTGCCGCCCGAGGCGCTGGTGCTCGACGGTCCGCTGCTGCTGCCGCTGGTGGCGCAGCAGGTGGTCATCGGCCTCAGCCTGGGCTTCGCGGTGCGACTGGTGTTCGCGGCGGTGGAGTTCGCCGGCGAGATCATCGGCCTGCAGATGGGCCTGAACTTCGCCGGTTTCTTCGACCCCATCAGCGCATCCACCGCCACGGCCACCAGCCGCTTCTTCGGCACCATGGTGGCGTGGCTGTTCATCGTCGGCGGCGGGCACCTGGTGGTGGTGGCGGCGCTGGTCCACAGCTTCGGCGTGTTCCCGGTGGCGCCGGAACCCTTCGCCTTCCTGCGCGCGGTACAGCCGCAGCGCTGGGGCGCCGAGATCTTCGCCACCGGCCTGTGGATCGCGCTGCCGCTGCTGACCATGCTGGTGTTCGTGAACCTGGTGCTCGGCGCCATCTCGCGCGTGGCGCCGCAGATCAACATCTTCGCGATCGGCTTCCCGGTCACGCTGGGCGTGGGGCTGGTAGGTCTGCTGCTGACGCTGCCGGCGCTGGAGGGGCCGTTCCAGATGACGCTGGAGCGGCTGCTCGAGCAGTTCCGCTGATCGGCACTGGCGTCGGAGGAGCCGGCGAGACCACGCGCGTGCGGCCCCCCCACGGCGTTGGTGGCGCCGCCATTCCGCGGGGCGTCGTGGCCTGGGTGCTGCAGGACCGCCAAGGCCAGGCGTGGGTGCGCACGGGAGACGGCCGCGTGCGCTTCGACGGCTAGCGATTCCGCCCCACGCAGCGAGACGGCGTGCCCCGTGCACAGCGCAACCTGGGCGGAGTGCGGGCCCTGGCAGTTCCTGGCGCTGGCCGAGACCGCCGACGGCGCGGTGCAGGTGGGGACCGGCAGCGGCCTGGCGCGACGCGGTGCCGACGGCAGCCTGTGGGCCGGCATCGAGGACGGCGCAGGCCGCAGGCTATGCTCTGCGCATGTCACCCCCCCTGCCGGGCCTGGCCCTGCTGGCCGGCGCCACCGGCCTCGTCGGACGCGAGATCGCCACCCGCTGGCCGGGCCCCGTGACGCTGCTGG
Organism: Betaproteobacteria bacterium; assembly: GCA_046341655.1. Classification (GTDB taxonomy): domain Bacteria; phylum Pseudomonadota; class Gammaproteobacteria; order Burkholderiales; family Burkholderiaceae_C; genus Rubrivivax. Next base: position 21,077 of record JBKDQY010000310.1, read on the forward strand.
TGCGCCGTGCCGTGCCGGCGCCGCGCAGCGGCGCCACGGTCCGGGTGGTCGACTTCGCCGCGTTGCCCGCGCTGCCGGCGGCCGAGGCCGCCTTCTGCGCGCTGGGCACCACGATCAAGGCCGCGGGCTCGCAGGCCGCCTTCCGCGCGGTGGACTTCGACGCCGTGCTCGCGTTCGCGCGGGCCTGCCGGGCGGCGGGCGTGCGGCGCTTCGCGGTGGTCTCGGCGCTGGGCGCGGACGCGCGCTCGGCCAACTTCTACAGCCGCGTCAAGGGCCAGGCCGAAGACGCGCTGCGCGAGCTGGGCTTCGAGCACCTGCTCATCGCCCGGCCCTCGCTGCTGCTGGGCGACCGCGCCACGCTGGGCCAGCCCGCGCGCCCCGGCGAGCGCTGGGGTGGCCGCGTCGCCGGCTGGCTGGGGCCGCTGCTGCCGGACTCGGTGCGGCCCGTGGCCGCCGCCCGCGTGGCTCAGTCCCTCGTCACCACCCTGCCCGTGGCGCCGGCCGGCGTCACGGTGCTCCACTCCGCCGCGCTGCAGCGCGCGGCCGCCACCCCATGAAGATCCGCTTCCTGGGCGCCGCCGACGGCGTCACCGGCTCGCGCCACCTCGTCACCAGCGCGGGCGTGCAGGTGCTGCTCGACTGCGGCCTGTTCCAGGGCTACAAGCTGCACCGCGAGCGCAACTGGGCCGACCCCGGCCCGCTGCGCGACGCAGAGGCCATCGTCATCAGCCACGCCCACCTCGACCACTCGGGCTGGCTGCCGGCCCTCGTCAAGCACGGCTGGCGCGGGCCGGTCTACGTGAGCCCGGGCACGCGCGACCTGCTCAAGGTGCTGCTGCTGGACAGCGCCCACCTGCAGGAGGAGGACGCGCGGCGCGCCAACCGCTACGGCTTCTCGCGCCACGAGAAGGCCCTGCCGCTGTACACGCGCGCCGACGCGCTGCGCGCGCTGGCGCTGCTGGTGGCCGTGCCGCCGGGCCGCGCCTTCCGGCCCGACGGCGCGCTGTCGCGCCACTCGCTGAGCTTCACGCCCGTGGGCCACCTGCTCGGCGCCTGCGCCGTCACGCTGCAGGAGCCCGGCCGCGGCGGCCGCCGGCTCGTGTTCTCGGGCGACGTGGGACGGCAGCACGACCTGCTGATGCCCGCGCCGCAGGCTCCCGACGCCGCCGACGTGCTGCTCGTGGAGAGCACCTACGGCAACCGCGACCACGCGCAGGAAGACGTGGCGGCGCGGCTGGAGGCCATCGTCAACGCGACCATCGGCGGCGGCGGCTCGGTGCTGCTGCCGACCTTCGCCGTGGGCCGCGCGCAGGCGCTGCTGCTGGTGCTGCAGCGACTGAAGCGCGCCGGGCGCATTCCGGCCTGGCTGCCCATCGTGCTCGACAGTCCCATGGCGCAGGAGGCCACCGCGCTGTACCGCCAGCACGCCGCCGATCTGCGCGTGCCGCGCCGCGAGGCGCTGGCGCTGGCCGACGGCGTGCGCATCATCACCACGGGGGCGCAGAGCCAGCGCCTGACGGCCTCGCGCGTGCCGATGGTGGTGCTCAGCGCCAGCGGCATGGCCACCGGCGGGCGCGTGCTGCACCACCTGAAGGCCCTGCTGCCCGACCCGCGCCACCACGTGGTGTTTGCCGGCTTCCAGGTGGGAGGCAGCCGCGGCGCGCGCCTGGTCGCGGGCGAGCGCGAGGTCAAGATCCACGGCGAGATGGTGCCGGTGCGCGCCGCCGTCTCGCAGCTCGAGGGGCTGTCGGGCCACGCCGACCGCGGCGAACTGCTGGCCTGGATGGCGCGCCTGAAGCGCAAGCCCGAGCAGACCTTCGTGGTGCACGGCGAGCCCGCCGCCGCCGACGCGCTGCGCTGCGAGATCCAGAACCTGCTGGGCTGGCGCGTGCGCGTGCCGCAGCACGGCGAGGAGGTCGAGGCGTGACGGCCCGCGCGCAGCGGCGGCCCCGGCGGTGACCGAGTCCGTCGCCGCCACCGCGCTGGGCCTGGCGGCGGCGCTGGGTGCCGGTCTGCTGATCGGCCTGGAGCGCGAGCGCCGCAAGCGCAGCCGCCGCGGCGCCGCGCAGGCGCAGGCCGCGGGCATCCGCAGCTTCGCGCTGGTGGCGCTGGCCGGCGGCCTGGCGCAGGTGCTGGGGCAGACGCTGGGCCAGCCGCTGCTGGTGCTGCTGGGCGGCGCGCTGGTGGCCCTGCTGGCGGTGGTGGCCTACGCGCGCAGCCTGCGCCTGCCCGGCACGCCGGCCGCCGAGCTCGACCCCGGCCTGACCACCGAGCTGGCGCTGTTCGTCACCTACCTGGTGGGGGTGCTCGCGGTGCAGACGCCAGCGCTCGGCGCCGCCGCGGCCGTGGTGGTGGCTGCGCTGCTGGCGGCGCGCGAGCGGCTGCACCGCTTCGCCACGCAGGCCCTGAGCGAGGCTGAGCTGCACGACGCGCTGCTGCTGGCGGCGCTGGCGCTGGTGCTGCTGCCGCTGGCCCCGGCCACGCCCCCCGCGGCGCTGCAGCCCTGGGTGCCGGTGGCGCCGCGCACGCTGCTGCTGACGGTGGTGCTGATCCTCACGCTGCAGGCTGCCGGCCACGGGGCCGGCCGCGTGCTGGGCGCGCGCGCCGGGCTGGCGCTGGCGGGGCTGTTCTCGGGCTTCGTGTCGAGCACGGCCACCATCGTGGCCATGGGCTCGCGCGTGCGCGCCCAGCCCGGCACCGAGACCGCGCGCGCTGCCACCGCCGGGGCGCTGGCCTCCACCGTGGCCACCTGGCTGCAGGCGCTGCTGCTGGTGGCCGCGCGGGCCCCGTCGGCCCTGGCTGCGGTGGCCCCGGCGGCCCTGGCTGGCGCGGCACTGGCGGCACTGACCGCCGCGGCCCTGTGGTGGCGCAGGCCGCGCGGGCCGTTGGCGGCGCCCGACGCCGAGGCCGCGCGCGGGCCGCTGCGCGTTCGCGAGGCGGTGGCCGTGGCCGCGCTGCTGGCGGTGGTGGCGGTGGCCGTGGCCTGGGCGCAGCGCGAGGTCGGCGCCCGGGGTGCGCTGGGCGGCCCGGCGCTGGCGGCGCTGGTGGACGCGCACGCCCCCGTGGCCGCGCTGGCCAGCCTGCACGGGGCCGGCAGCCTGGGCAGCGCCGCGCTGCTCCAGGGCGTGCTGGTGGCGGTGGCCGGCAACGCCGCCACGCGCGCGCTGGCCGCCTTCACCGCCGGCGGGCGCGCCTTCGGCAGCCGCGTGGCCGGCAGCCTGCTGCTGTCCACCGCAGGCGCCGCCGCGG
>JBKDQY010000311.1:0-11486 GCA_046341655.1 Betaproteobacteria bacterium
GGCCGCCGCTGTCGAAGCACACGCCCTTGCCGACGAGGGTAACGAGCGGGTGCTTCGGCCGGCCCCAGGTGAGCTCGATCAGCCGCGGCGCGCGCCCGCTGGCCGCGTCGGCGGCGCGGCCCACGGCGTGGATGGCGGGGACGTTCTGCGCCAGCAGCTCGTCGCCCACCACCTGGCGGAACTTCGCGCCGTGCTGCTGCGCCACCAGGCGCACGGCCTCGGCCAGCGCGCCCGGGCCCATCTGCTCGGCCGGCGTGTTGACGAGGTCGCGCGTGGCCGCCATGGCCTCGGCCACGATGAGCGCGCGGCGCGCGGCGTCGGTGGACGGCAGCGTCAGCTCGGCCGGCGCGCGGCGCGCGGGCTTGAACAGGTCGAAGGTGTAGCCGCCCAGCTCCCACGACAGCGCCGCGGTGCCATCGTCCAGCGCCACGCCGCCATCGGGCACCGGGGCCAGGTGGTAGGCGCCCTCGGGCAGCGCCTTGGGCAGGCTGGCCAGCGCGAACGGATCGGCGCCCGATCGCACGCCGGACAGCACGGCCGCGGGCTTGCCGTCGGCGCCGGGCACCAGCACGTGGCTGTCGGCGCTGCCGTTGAAGCCCAGGGCCTGCACCCAGGCGCGGCCGGCGGCCTCGAGGGTGCCCAGCGTGGCGCCGAGGCGCTCGCGGTCGACGACGTGGATGGGAATGCTGCCCTTGCGGGGCTTGGCGAGGCGGACGCTCATCGGTGCGGGGCCATCATGCGGAGGGACCGCGGATTGTGGCCCCGCCCGGCGAACGCCCGGTGGACTCAGGCCGCGGGAGCAGCCGGCACCGCAGCCGACGCCGCCGCCGATCGCTCGACGTGCCAGTCCACCAGACGGCGCATGTTGCCCATGCTCGCCCAGGGCAGGTGCATCAGGCCCAGCAGGCCGCTGCGGTGAAGTTCGCCCACCACGTCGTCGGGCAGCGCGGTCACCTTCTTGTCGTCCAGCGTCATGAAGCCATCGACCGTGTGCTTTGCGCCATCGGGCAGCGTCACATCGAAGCGCATGGGCTGGAAAAGCCCCAGCTCCTGGAATCGCTTGCACACGGCGCGCGTGCGCTGGATCTCGCTTTCGAGCGTCTCGAGCTGGGCCTGCACTCCCTTCAGCAGTTCGGCGGGCTGGCCCTGGGCATCGAACAGCGGCTGGCCTTCGGAGGCCTGCGCGCCACCCCAGGCGGCGTCGTAGCAGACGACGAACTTCTCGTCGTCGAGCCGGGCGATGCAGAAGGGGTACAGGCGCAGCAGGGCCGGCGAGTACTCGGCACGCCAGCGTTCGCCGGTGACGTACAGGTTGGTGTTCTGCGTCAGCCCCAGCACGGCGATGGGGGCGATGGCATCGCTGCCATCGGGCTCGGTGCCGGCCTTCACGAACACGATCGGGAACTCGCGGCACACGTCGATGAACTCCACCACCGCCACGAACAAGGCGTTCAGCTGGTTGGCCACGCTCCAGTCGGTGATGGGGAGCTTCAGCTTCAGGTCGCGGTGCAGCGCGCTGTCCAGGCCGGTGGGCCGGCGGTGCAGGTTCTGATTGATCAAGAGTCTTCTCCAGGGATTTCGGTACGGGTGACGAGCACCTTGTCGACGCGCTTGCCGTCGAGGTCGACGACCTCGAAGCGCCAGCCCTCCCACAGCACCGTGTCGGCGGTGCGCGGCAGGCGGCCGAGCAGCAGCATGATCATGCCAGCCAGCGTGTTGTAGCGGCCGCGGTCCTCTTCAGGGAGTTCCTTGATCTCGAGGCGGTCCTTCAGCTCGGGCACGGGGATCAGGCCGTCCATGAGCCAGCCGCCGTCGGGGCGCCTGACGGCCCAGGCGTCCTCGTCGGTGGGCGCGCCGAACTCGCCGGTGATGGCCTCGAGCAGATCGCGTTCGGTGATCAGGCCCTGCACGGCGCCGTACTCGTCGACGACGAAGACCAGGTCGGTGCCGGCGGCGCGGAAGTTCTCCAGCAGTTCCATGCCCGACAGCGTCTCGGGCACGAAGACCGCGGTCTCCAGGTGGCGGGCCAGGTCGAGCTCGCCGCCCTGCGCCGCCACGGGCAGCAGCCGCCCCACGCTGAGCACGCCGCGCACGTCGTCGAGCGAGCCGCGGCAAACCGGGTAGCGGGTGTGGCCGCTGTCGGCCACCACGGCCAGCAGCTCGGCCAGCGTGGCCGCCTCGTCGAGCCAGACGATCTCGGCACGGGGCACCATCATCGAGCCGATCTGGCGGTCGTCGAGGCGGAACACGTTGCGCACCATCTGGTGCTCCTGGGCCTCGATGACGCCGGCATCGACGCCCTCTTCCAGCTGCGCGGCGATCTCCTCTTCGGTGACGGCGCGCGACGGGCCGCCGCGGATGCCCAGCAGCCGCAGCACGGCTTCGGTGGCCAGGCTCAGGAAGGCCACCAGGGGCCGCGTGGCCGTGCTCAGCCAGTTCATGGGCGTGGCCACCAGGCGGGCCACGGCCTCGGGGTACATCTGGCCCAGGCGCTTGGGCACGAGCTCGCCGAAGATGATGGACAGCACCGTGACCACCATCACCACCAGGGCGGTGGCGCCATAGCGCGCCCACTCGGGGTCTAAGCGGAACACCTGCACCAGCCAGGCCGCGAAGGGCTCGGCGAAGGCGCCCTCGGCGACGATGCCGTTGAGCACGCCGATCGAGGTGATGCCGATCTGCACCGTCGACAGGACCGTGGGGGGGTTGTCGTGCAGGTCCATCGCGGCCTGCGCGCCCGACTCCCCGCTTTCCACCATCACCTGCAGTCGCGCCTTGCGGGCGGCCGTGAGCGCCATCTCGCTCATCGCGAAGGCGCCGTTGAGAAGGATCAGGAAGGCCAGAAGCGCAACGTCCATGCGGGCCGCCGGCGGGATGGCGGTCGTCTGTGGCGGGGCCGGGAGCGTAGCAGAATGGCCGCCATGCACCTGCTGATCGGCGATGTACAGGGCTGCGACGACGCGCTGGCCCGCCTGCTGGCCGAGGCCGGCGCCAGCCCGTCGCGCGACCGCATCGTGCTGCTGGGCGACCTGGTCAACCGCGGCCCGGCCTCGCTGGCGGTGCTGCGGCGCGTGGCCACGTGGGGCGACAGCGCCGTTCGGCTGCTGGGCAACCACGACCTGCACCTGCTGGCGGTGGCCCACGGCGCGCGCCGTATGCAGGCCGACGACAGCTTCGGCGACGTGCTGGCCGACCCGCAGGCCGCGCACTGGACCGACTGGCTGCGCCCCGGCCGCCTGGCGGTGCGCGAAGCCGGCTGGCTGTGCGTGCACGCCGGCCTGCTGCCGCAGTGGGACGGCGCGCAGGCCCTGGCGCTGGCCGGCGAGGCGGAGGCGCTGCTGCGCGGGCCCGGCCTCGCGGCCTTCCTGCCGCGCATGTACGGCAACACGCCCGCGCGCTGGGACGGCACGCTGGAGGGCGACGACCGCCACCGCCTCGTGATCAACGCGCTGACGCGGCTGCGCCTGTGCAGCGCCGACGGCAGCATGGACTTCAAGGTGAAGGAAGGCGCCGACGCCGCCCCGCCCGGGCTGATGCCGTGGTTCGAGGTACAGGGCCGCGCCAGCGCCGGCGAGCGCATCGCCTTCGGCCACTGGAGCACGCTGGGCCTGCGCGTGCAGCCCATGCTGCTGGCGCTGGACACCGGTTGCGTGTGGGGCGGCGCACTCAGCGCGGCCTGCGTGCGCGGCGAGCAGGTCGAGCTCGTGCAGGTGCCCTGCGCGCAGGCGCGCCGACCCGGCACCTAGAATCTTGGGGCGCTGGAGGCTTGGGGGAGCGGTTTAACCCAGCAGTCTTGAAAACTGCCGGCCCGCAAGGGCCCGTGAGTTCGAATCTCACAGCCTCCGCCAGGACCCTGGGAAGCACGGGGGTTTCCGGCCCTTCCGGGCGCTCCACCCACCCTGGCGCCCCACCAAGGGAAAGCAGTACCGCAGTGCTTCGCGCCGGTGGACTCCGGTGTCGGCAAGCTCTGGATCCGGTGCAGCCAGCTTCGGCATCGAACGGCCCCCCGGGTGCGTACGCCTCAGGGCCGCGGGTTCGGTGTCGGGGCGGCGGTGCCCAGCAGGTCGCGGCGCAGTTCGGGCCGCTTGGTCTGCTCGTCCAGCCAGATGGCGAAGAAGGCGTTGCCGAAGGCCGGGTCGTTGATCTCCGAGACCAGACGTCCGTTGTGGAAGAAGCGGGTGCCCGCCGCCGGCACCTGGACGCCCAGCAGCCGGTCCCCGGGCTTGACCGACGGGAAGCTGCGCTGCATTTCCTGGTTCCAGGTCTTCACCTGCTCCTCGCTCAGGCGCCGCACGCGGGCCATTTCCACCAGCGACACGTTCACGATCTCCTCGGCGCGCAGAGAAGTGCTGTACTCGATTTCCAGGGCGAAGGGCTGGTTGCCCAGCAGCGGGTTGCCGCTGCCGCCCGACGACCAGAGGTACGCGTCATAGGCCTTGAAGCCGAAGAACCGCAGCACGCCGCTGCCCTGCAGCCGCCACCCGGTGCCCGCGGGCCCGAAGGCCGTCAATTCGGACGGCACCGCGCGGGCCGAGCTGCCGGGCCTCGTTTGCGCCTGCGCCGAAGCGGCCAGCCCGATCGTCGCAGCCGCCGCCGCCGCCAGCAACGAACGGCGACGGGCAGATGACGGAACGGGCATTGCAGTGGTGAAGGGTGACATCGCGGACTCCTCTCGGTGCCGTGCGCGGCTGCTCGGTACAGGTGCCGGATCTTAGTGACCCTGCCGCAGCCCCCGCAGGCCCAGGGCGGGCGGCCGGTCCGCTCGGCCCTTTGCGTGCGCAGGCAGGGCCGCTCAGCGTGCGGCCACGGCCTGTCCCGCGCCGCGCGCGGCGATCTCCGACGCCCGCGCCGCCAGGTCGCCGGGGGGCATGGGCTTGCCGATGAGGTAGCCCTGGATCTGGTCGACGCCCACCTCGGCCAGGCAGGCCAGCTGCTCTTCCGTCTCGACACCCTCGGCGACCACGCGCATGCCCAGGCTGTGGCCGAGCATGGTCATGGCGCGCACGATCGACAGGTCGGAGCGCCGCCCGGGCAGGTCCTTGACGAAGGAGCGGTCGATCTTGATCTCGTCGAGCCTGAACTGCCGCAGGTAGTTCATCGACGAGTAGCCGGTGCCGAAGTCGTCGATGGACAGCTGCACGCCCTGGTCGCGGAACTGCTGCAGCTGCGCGTTCACCTCGGAGCTGGCGTCGATCAGCACGCCCTCCGTCAGCTCCAGCACCAGGGCGCCGCGCATGCGGGGATGCCGCTCCAGCAGCCCGGCCACCAGAGCCGGCAGCTGGCCCGAGGCCAGCTGCTGGGCCGACACGTTGACGGCCACCTTCAGCGGCTCCAGCCCCTGGCGCAGCCAGCGCTCGCCCTGTTCGCAGGCCTCCTGCAGCGCCCACTCGCCCATCGGCACGATGAGGCCCGTCTCCTCGGCGATGGGAATGAAGCGGTCCGGGAAGACCGGGCCCAGCTCGGTCTGCTGCCAGCGCATCAAGGCCTCGACGCCGACGATGCGGCGCTGCAGCGGGTCGTACTTGGGCTGGTACACCAGGCGCAGCTCGCGCCGCTCCACCGCGTGGTGCAGCGCCGCCTCGAGCTTGAGCCGCTCCATCGCTGCCTGGTTGCGCTGGCGCGAGCCGAAGCGGTAGGTGTTGCGGCCGCTGGCGCAGGCCAGCGCCGCTGCCGTCGCGGCGATCGCGAGCAGGTCCTCCGGGGTCTGGCCGTCGTCGGGCGCCACTGCGATGCCGACGCTGGGCGAGACGCCGATGAGGTCGTTGCCCACCTGGAACGGCTCGGACAGCGAGTGCAGCACGCGCCGCGTGACGCGCACACAGACCTCCGGGTCGGCAAGGTTGGGCAGAAGCACGAGGAACTCGTCGCCGTCGAGCCGGCTCAGCAGCGCGGTGTCGGCTCGCACCACGCGGTCGCCGTCGTCGTCGCGCCGCGTGCGGCTGCGCAGCCGCTGCGCGGCAGCACGCAGCAACTCGTCGCCCGCACTCTGGCCCAGCGTGGCCTGCAGTTGCTGAAGACGATCGAGCCGCACATGCAGCAGGCCGACCTTGCGGCCATCGCCTTCGGCCTTCGCCAGGATGCCGCGCAGGCGCTCCATGAGCACGCGCCGGTTGGGCAGGCCGGTCACGGGGTCGCTGTTGGCCAGCCGGTCCTGGTAGACCTTCAGCACCAGGCTGTTGCGCACGCGCAGCACCAGTTCGCTGGGGTCCACCGGCTTGGCCAGGAACTCGGTGGCGCCGATGGACAGCGCCTTCAGCTTGGTGTCGGGGTCGCTGGCCGCGGTCAGCACGATCACCGGCGTGTAGCGCAGCTGCTCGTCCTGTCGCATGGCCTCCAGGATCTCGAAGCCCGACACGCCCGGCATGACGAGGTCGAGCAGCACCAGCGCCGGGTTCAGCTCGCGCACCTTCTGCAGGGCGACCGTGGCGTCGTTGATGCCCACGCAGTGGCGGTAGCCGGCGTCCTCCAGGTAGGTGCCGATGACCTCGGTGAGCATGGGCTCGTCGTCGATCATCATCACCGTGAGATCGGCCAGCGACACCGCCCCGTTCGCGCCGTCCTGGCCGCCTGCAGCAGCCATCGGGGCCGGATCCGGCGGCGCGGGTGTCGTCAGCGCGGCAAGGGCGGCGGCGTCGGCCGACAGGTCCATGGCGTGGTTCTCCGAAAGTCCGGCGACTCGTCGTGCCGGGGGGTCAGGTGGTGCGCGCGGGAGCACGCTCCGGCACGGGCGGCGACTCCAGGCGGGCGCCCAGCCCGCGCAGGCGCTCCAGGCACTGCGCGGCCAGCGCGCCGTCGGCCGCCTTGGCAGCGGACTCCAGGTCGCGGGCCGGTTCGAAGAGGGCATCGAAGCCCACGCTGCCACCGGCGCCCTTCAGCCAATGCGCGAGCGTGCCCAGGGTGTCGAGGCGCCCATCGTCGAGCGCGGCCTGCATCTCGTCGAGCTTGCCGGGCAGCTTGGCGCAGAAGTCGGCGGCCACGCGCGCCAGGCGCGGGTGCGCGGCCAGGCGCGACCGGATCGGCGCAGCCGCAGCCGCCTTGCGGGCGCTTTCCAGCACCCGCTCGGCCTCGAGGGCGGCCTCAGCGCGCGGGGCCGCGGGTGCGGCCTGCGCACGCGTGCCGCCCAGCAGCCCGGCCAGCCGGGCCAGCAGCCGGTCGATGTCGATCGGCTTGGTCTCGTAGCCCGTGAAGCCGCCGTCCTCGAGGTCGCGCTCGAAGCCCTTCATCGCGTTGGCCGTCAGCGCGATCACCGGCTTGTCGAAGCCGCGCTGGCGCAGCGTGCGCGTGGCCGTGACGCCGTCCATCACCGGCATCTGGATGTCCATGAGAACCAGGTCCGGGTCGTGCTCGGCGGCGCGCTCCAGGCCGATGGCGCCGTTCTCGGCCTCCACCATGTCCAGGCCGGCGTCGCCCAGCACCACGCGCAGCAGCTCGCGGTTCTCGCGGCCGTCGTCCACCACCAGCACGAGCCGCCGCGGGAACACCCACGCGGCCTGCTCGCCCGCGGCCGCGGCGCCCTGCTCGCGCCGGGCCTCCAGCGCCTCCACCGACAGCCACTGCACGCCTACGAGCGGGCCGGCATCGATGCTGACGTGGAAGACGCTGCCCCGACCGGGCTCGCTGGTGGCGTGCACGTCGCCGCCGAGGGCGCGGGCGAAGCGACGGCTGATCGTCAGGCCCAGGCCCGTGCCGCCGTAGTTGCGCGTGGTGGAGGCCTCGGCCTGCACGAAGGGCTCGAAGATCGATTCCAGACGGTCGGCCGGGATGCCGATGCCGCTGTCGGCCACGTCGATCTGCATCTGCGTGCTGCCGGCGCGCGGGTCCATGTGCAGGCTGATGCGCACCTCGCCCTGGGCGGTGAACTTGATGGCGTTGCCCACCAGGTTGGTGACCACCTGGCGCAGCCGGTGCGGGTCGGTCAGGGCCTGCTCGGGCAGCGGGCCGTCGAAGCACACGCGCAGCCCGATGCCCTTTTCCTGCGCCTTGATGGCCATGATGCGGGCGACGTCGAGCACGACCTGGTGCACCTCGCAGGGCAGGCGCTCCACCTCCAGGCGCCCGGCCTCGACCTTGCTGAGATCGAGGATGTCGTTGATCAGCTCCAGCAGGTGCCGGCCGCTGCCGTGGATGATGTCGAGGTACTTCTGCGCGTCGGCCGCACCTTGCGGGCCGGCGCGGCGCAGGATGTCGGTGAAGCCGAGGATGGCGTTCATCGGCGTGCGGATCTCGTGGCTCATGTTGGCCAGGAAATCGCTCTTTGCGCGGTTGGCGTCCTGGGCTGCATCGCGCGCCGCGCGCAGCTGGATCTCCTTCTCCTCCAGCTCGGTGACGTCGTCGAAGCTGACCAGAACGCCCGCCGGCTTGGCGCCGCCGTGGATCGGCGAGCAGTTGACCATGAAGGTCCGTGGCTTGCCGCCGGCGGCCCGCATGTACATCACCTGGCCCAGGTGCGGCTGGCCGTCCTGCAGCGCGAGCAGCCAGGGCAGCGTCGCCGACCCGGGCAAGGGCTCCATCGCGCCACGCTGCGGTGGCTCACCGCCTGGTGCAGCCGCTGCGGGCTGCACCCAGGGCAGCTCGGCCGCACTGCGGCCGATGAGCGAATCGGCCGACAGGCCCGAGACGTCGGCCAGGGCCCGGTTGGCCAGCACCATGCGGCCGTCGGTATCCACCACCATCAGCCCGTCGGCCAGCGTGTCGAACGCCGTGCGCACGCGCGAAGGGATGGTGTTCGACGGGTCGAGGTGGCGCAGCATCCGCGTCAGGTAGGCGCGAAACGCCATCGAGCAGGTGATGGCGACGAACAGCACGAAGGGCGTGGCCGGCGGCAGCCAAGGGGCGTGTTGCGCCAGCCACGAGCTCGGTTCGAAGTGGAATTCCACGTGGCCCCACGCCGCGCCGCCCCCCAGCATGGGCACGACGAGCCGGGTGTCGGTGGACTCGTTGCTGGCGTCCTGCGGCCCCGGCGTGCCGACGGCGAGCACGAAGCGGCCGTCCGCGCTGCGCACGCGCACGCCCTGCAGCGCGGCGTTGCGCTGCGTCACCGCGCCCAGGTAGCGCGCCAGGCCCTGGGCGTCGCCCGCGTTGGCGAGCATGGAGGCCGTGAGCGCCGTGGTCTCGGCGAGGGCGACACGTCCGTCGCGCACCGCCTTGCGGCCGTCGGGCAGCACCCCGGCCAGGTCCGCCACCAGCAGCGTGCACACGACGATGGTCGACAGCCCGAAGGCCAGCAGCGTGCGCGACGACAGGCTGGCCGCCAGCTGCCGCAGGCGCCGCCGCAGGAGGGCGAATCGCCGCTTCACGGCCGCGGCTCCACGACGGGCTGCGACGCTGCGGCCATCGGAGATGGCGTGGCCACGGGCGGCGGCGTGCGAGGCGCGTCGGCGGCGCGGCTGCCGGCGCCGAACATGCCCTCCACCTCGTCGTCTTCCGGCTTGCCCATGTCGTCGTTGTCGGCAGCCGGATCCGGGCCTTGAGCATCGGGGTCGCGCCCGCCGCCGGGGCGTTGCTTCGACAGCACCGGCAGCGGGTCGACCATCGCCCAGGCCGGAATCGCCGAGGCCAGGCTCGCGAGCAGCGCCCCGCCCCGGGCCAGCCACAGCACGTAACCAACCGAAAAGCCCGTGCTGACGACCACGCTGCTGGCGACCACGCCCTGTTCGACAACGGCTTCCTGCTGTGCGTCCTCGCGCAGTTGCCTGAAGGAACTGTCGACACGCTGGCTGGCGCTGCGGTCGCCCGACGAGGACGACCCCAGGCCGAGGGCCGAGTCGAAGGCTCCGCGTTCGAGCCCCAGTTGGCCGATCGGGGCCCACGAGAGGCTGGGCTGCACCGGCGCCGGGGCCGCCAGCGAGCCGCCGAAGCCGCTGCCAGCGACCCAGCGCCCCAGGGCGGCGACCGTGGCCGCACCGGGATTGGCACCGGGATTGACACCGGGATTGGCGCCGGGGGCCGGCCCCTGGCCTGCGGGCGCGGCGGGGCCGCCGGAGGTGGCCTGGGCGTTCGGTGCCGCGGCAACACCGGACACCGGGGCAACCGCGGCGGCACCGGCATCCGCTGGCGCGGCCGCCACGGCCTTGCGGCCATCGCCTGCGGGCGCGGAAGTGGACGGGGCATCCTGGGAGGACTCCTGCGCATGGGCGCCGGCCGGTGCGGCTGGGGCCGGCGTGTTCTCGGACGTGGCCGGGGTGGTGGCTGAGGTCGCGGCGCGGATCGCTGCGGACGTCGGCGCGTTCGAGGGCGCGGACACGGGCGGCGCGCTGGGCGCCACAGTCGCGGACGGCGGATTGTCCGGCCTGCTGCCCGAGGTCAGCGAGGCAGATGCCGGATCGGCCGCGGGCGAAGGCGTCGGCGCCGGCACGGCGACGACCGGGGGCGCGGGCGCGGGCGCAGGGGCCGGCGGCGGGGCCGGCGCGGGCGTCGTCAAGACCGGGGCGGTGACCGGTGGCGTGGTGGGCGCCGGAGGCGCGAAGGGCACTGCGACGACATCGATCCTGAAGCCAACCGCGGCGGAGAGTCCGGCACGGTCCGTGGCCGTGACCATGACATCGAGCGGGCCCGCGTCCAGCCTCTGCGGCGCACCCCTGAAGCTCATGGCGGTTGCGTCGAAGCGAAGCCAGCCCGGCAGCGGTGTGCCGTCGGCCTGCGTGGCGGCGTAGACCAGCGTGTCGCCGACGTCGACATCCTCGAAGGCATTGGCCGGCAACGTGAAGGTCAAGACGCTGCCCTCGGTGGCCGTCTGCCTGGCGATCGTCAGGGCCAGCGTCGGCGCGTCGTTGGTGTTGGCCACCGTCAGCGTGAAGCTGTCGCTGGCCTGCGCGCCCGAGCCGTCGGTGGCGGTCACCTGAATGGCGATCGCGCCCACGTCGCCGTTGGCCGGCGTGCCGCTGAAGCGGCGGGTGATCGGGTCGAAGCTCAGCCAGCCCGGCAGCGCGGTGCCGTCGGCTCTGCTCGCGGTGTAGGCGAGCGTGTCGCCCCCATCGACATCGGCAAAGGTGTTCGCCGGCAGCGTGAAGCTGAAGGGGCTGTCCTCGGTCGCGGCCTGGTCGGCGATCGGTGTGGCCAGCGTCGGCGCGTCGTTGGCGTTGGCCACCGTCAGCGTGAAGCTTCCGCTGGCCTGGGCGCCCGCGCTGTCGGTGGCGGTCACCTGAATGGCGATCGCGCCCACGTCGCCGTTGGCCGGCGTGCCGCTGAAGGTGCGGGTGGCGGCATCGAAACTCAGCCAGGCCGGCAGCGCCGTGCCGTCGGCCCGCGTGGCGGCGTAGGCGAGCGTGTCGCCCCCATCGACATCGGCGAAGGTGTCTGCCGGCAGCGTCAAGCTGAAGGGGCTGTCCTCGGTGGCCGCCTGGTCGGCGATCGGTGTGGCCAGCGTCGGCGCGTCGTTCGTGTTGGCGACCGTCAGCGTGAAGCTTCCGCTGGCCTGGGCGCCCGCGCTGTCGGTGGCGGTCACCTGAATGGCGATCGCGCCCACGTCGCCGTTGGCCGGCGTGCCG
>JBKDQY010000312.1:0-3274 GCA_046341655.1 Betaproteobacteria bacterium
CCACCATCGAGATGCCGTCCAGGAAGCAGCCCAGCACGACATAGAACAGCATCAGCACGAGCAGCAGCTCGAACTGCGACAGGCCGAGCGTGGCGATCCACTCGGCCAGGTGACGCGGCAGCCCGATGTAGCCCATCGACAGCGTCAGGAAGGCCGCGCCCGCCAGGATGAGGGCGATCATGCAATACAGGCGCGTGCCTCCCAGCAGCGACTCCTTGAAGGTCTGCCAGGTGAGCGAGCCTTGCGCCGCCGAGATCGCGAGCGCGCCCACCACGCCCACGGCCGCGGCCTCGGTGGCGGTGGCGATGCCGCTGTAGATGCTGCCGAGCACGGCGATGATCAGCCCCACCACCGGGATCAGGTGGCGCGACTCGCGCAGCTTCTCCATGAAGCTCATCGGCGCATCGGCCGGCGGCACGAGCGAGGGGTTGCGCAGCGCCCAGTACACGAGGTAGCCCGAGAACAGCAGCGCCAGCAGGATGCCCGGCACCACGCCCGCGATGAACAGCTGCGCGATCGAGACGTCGGCCGCCACACCGTAGACGATCATGATGATGGACGGCGGGATCAGCAGGCCCAGCGTGCCGGCGCCGGCCAGCGAGCCGACGCTGATGCCGTCGGGGTAGCCGCGGCGGGCCAGTTCCGGAAGGCTCATCTTGCCGATGGTGGCGCAGGTGGCGGCGCTGCTGCCCGACACCGCCGCGAAGATGGTGCAGCCCACCACGTTGACGTGCAGCAGGCGCCCTGGCAGGGCCTGCATCCAGGGCGCGAGGCCGCGGAACATGTCGGAGCTCAGCCGCGTGCGGAACAGGATCTCGCCCATCCACACGAACAGGGGCAGCGCGGTCAGCGTCCAGCTGCTGGCGCTGCCCCAGATGGCCACCGCCATGGCGTCGCCGGCCGGGCGGCTGGTGAACAGCTGCATGCCGATCCAGGCCACGCCGGTGAGCGTCAGGCCGATCCAGACGCCGCTGGCCAGGATGGCGAACAGCGCCGCCACCAGCAGCACCATGATGCCGACGTCGCTCATCGCGGGTTCACTCGTGCCGGGCGGATTGGTCTTCGGTGGCGCGGCGGCCTGTCGCGGCCTGCACCAGCTCGTCGACGAAGGCCACGAAGAGCACCAGCGTGCCCGCCGCCATCGCCAGCTGCGGGATCCACAGCGGCGTGGCGTCGTTGCCGGTGCTGATGTCGTTGAACAGGCGCGACTGCCACACCAGCCGCGCGCTGTACCAGGCGACCAGTCCCGCCAGCGCGGCGGCCGCGGCCAGCGCCCACAGCTCCATCGCGCGGCGCGCGCCGCCCTGCAGCCGGCCCAGCAGCAGCGTCACGCGGATGTGCTCGCCCTTCTTCAGCGTGTGCGCCAGCGCCAGGAAGCCGGCCGCAGCCATCAGGTAGCCGGCGTAGGCGTCGGTGCCCGGCACGTGGAAGTGCAGCTGGCGGCTGAGGATGGACAGCAGCACCATCGCCAGCAGGCCCACCATGGACAGCGCCGCCAGCCAGGCCGCGCCGTCGTACAGGGCGTCCAGTGCGCGGCGCATCGCGGCGGGCCCGGAGGCTTACTTGCGGAAGCCGTCGAGCAGCGCCTTGCCGTCGGCGCCGGCCTTCTCGACCCACTCCTTTAGCATGGTCTCGCCGACCTTGGCCATGTCGGACTTCAGCTGCGGCGAGGGCGGCAGCACCTGCATGCCCTCGGTGCGCAGGCGCGCCAGCGTGTCGACGTTGACCTTGCGGCTGGCGGCCCAGCCGCGCGCCTCGGCGTCGGCCGCGGCCTTGAGCACGGCCTGCCGGGTGGCGGCGTCGAGGCCGTCGAACGCGGCCTTGTTGACGAGCACGGCGTTCTTGGGCAGCCAGGCCTGGGTGTCGTAATAGAACTTCAGGTGCTCGAACAGCTTGCTGTCCACGCCGGTGGCGCCGGAGGTCATGGTGCTCTCGACCACGCCGGTGGCCAGGGCCTGCGTCAGGTCTGCCGCCTGCACCGTGACGGACTGTGCGCCCACCAGCTCGGCGATGCGGCTGGTGGCAGGGCTGTAGGCACGCCACTTCACGCCCTTGAGATCGGCCGCGCTGTTGATCGGCTTCTTGGCGTAGATGCCCTGCGGCGGCCAGGCCACCGAGTACAGGACCATCATGCCCTGCTCGCCGAGCTTCTTGTCGAGAAGCTGCTTCTGCGCGAGCAACAGCTTCATGGCCTCGTCGTAGCTGTCGGCCCGGAAGGGCACGCCGTCGGCACCGAAGATGATCCACTCGTTCTGGTAGGCCGACAGCAGGATCTCGCCCATCTGTGCCTGCCCGCCCTGCACCGCGCGCTTGATCTCGGGCAGCTTGAACAGGCTGGCGTTGGCGTGCACGGTGATCTTGAGCTTGCCGCCGGTGGCCTTGTCGATGTCGTCGGCGAACTGCTGCAGGTTCACGCTGTGGAAGTTGGTGGCCGGGTAGGCGGACGGCAGGTCCCACTTGACCTGCGCCTGGGCCTGCGGAGCCAGGGCGGCGGCGGCGAACAGGGCGGCAGCGCCCAGGATGGAAGGCAGCGACTTCATCGGGAGGACCCTTTCCGGAAGATGGACGATGGGCTCGGGGTTTGCCTGAGGTGCGTTGAAGTCTAGAAAGAACGTCGATAAAGTGTCAACGATTCTTCGACGTTCTGGTGAAAACACCGATGCCCTCCCAACCCGCCAAGGGCCTGAAGCGTGCGCCACGCGCGCCGCGCACGGGCGGCATCGTGTCGAGCTCGCACCTGGTGTCGCCGCGCAGCGTGGAGCTGTCGGAGTTCGAGTTCGGCCTCATCGTGGCCTGGAACGCGTTCTCGCGCTGGTGCGTGCGCTGCATGGCCGCCGCCGGCTGCCCCGACCTCACCATCACCGACGTGCTGCTGCTGCACAACCTGTGCCACCGCGTGCGCGGCAAGAAGCTGGCCGACATCGGCTTCATGCTCAACTACGAGGACACGCACGTGGTCGCCTACTCGCTGAAGAAGCTCGTCGGCGCGGGCCTCGCGAAGGCCGAAAAGCTGGGCAAGGAGGTCTTCTACACGCCCACGCCGCAGGGCGAGGCCTTCGTGCAGCAGTACCGCGCCGTGCGCGAGCAGTGCCTGGTGCAGAGCCTGGACACCGAGCTCAACGCCGACATCGGCGAGCTCGCCCGCCTGCTGCGCACCATGAGCGGCATGTACGACCAGGCGGCGCGTGCCGCCACGTCCCTCTGAACGCCCACCCGGCACCGCCGGTGCAGGACCACTCCCGATGACGACACGCTGGCAGTTCTGGATCGACCG
>JBKDQY010000313.1:0-2959 GCA_046341655.1 Betaproteobacteria bacterium
GGCGCTCAGGCCGCCGCGGTCAGCGCGGGCCGAGCAGCGCCCAGCCCAGCAGCCCCAGCGCCAGCACCGCCACGATGCCCGCGGCGATCCACGGCATCCGGCTCGGCGCCTTCGCGGCTGCCGCGGGCGCCGGCGGCGGCGCCGCCTCGGGTTCCAGCGCGAGATCGACGCCGCCGCCCGCCTCGTCGCCGGGCAGTTCGATGTCGGGCTCGGCGGCTTCGGGCCGCTCGAGCCACTCGCGGAACTCGGCCGCCGTCTGCGGCCGGCGCTCGGGCCGCACCGCCAGGCCGGCGTCGATGGCCGCCAGGAAGGCCGGCGAGTAGCGGCCCCGCGCCGCCACCTTGGCTGGCGCCAGATCGTCGCGCAGCACCCGGGCGATCGCGGGCACCGGCGGCTTGCCCACCGCGGCGGCGTACAGCACGGCGGACAGCGAGTAGACGTCGCTCCAGGGCCCCGCCTTCAGGGCATGGCCCTGGTCGTACTGCTCCACCGGGGAGTAGCCGGACTTCAGGATGGCGGTGAGCTGCTGCGTCGCCTCGGCGGCCACGCGGCGCGCGGCGCCGAAGTCCAGCAGCACCGGGCGCGGGGCCTGCTCGAGGTAGCTGCGCGCGTCGCG
This sequence comes from Betaproteobacteria bacterium, assembly GCA_046341655.1. GTDB lineage: Bacteria > Pseudomonadota > Gammaproteobacteria > Burkholderiales > Burkholderiaceae_C > Rubrivivax. The sequence continues at coordinate 617 of JBKDQY010000313.1, forward strand.
GTCGACCAGCAGCACCACGTTGTCGGGCGCCACGTCGCGGTGCACGATGCCGTGCTCGTGCAGCACCTGCAGCGCCTCGAGCAGCGGCGGGGCCAGCTGCCGCAGCCAGTGCTCCGAGGGCGGCGCGCCCAGGTCGGCCAGCCACTGCCGCAGCGTGATGCCCTCGTAGTACGGCATCACCATGTAGGCCGTGCCGTTGGCCTGCCAGAAACGGTAGACCTTCACCAGGGCCGGGTGGTCGAAGCCGCCGAGCAGCCGCGCCTCGTTGATGAAGCTGCCCATGCCTTTGGCGAAGGCGTCCTCGAAGCGCGGCAGCCGCGGCACGACCTCGCCCGACGGCGCACGCGCCGCCAGCGTGGCCGGCAGGTACTCCTTGATCGCGACACGGCGGTCGAGCCGCGTGTCGTGCGCCAGGTAGACGATGCTGTAGCCGCCCACGCCGAGCACCCGCTCGAGCCGGTACTCCTGCAACAAGGTGCCGGCCGGCAGGTGCGCGTCGCGTTCGCGACGCGGCAACAGCAGCGTCTTCTGCTCGGCCCGCTCCAGGGCGCCGGGCGCTGCGTCCGGCGCCGCTTCTGGCCCCGGTTCGCGTCGCGGCGGCTCGGTGGGGTCGAGGTCGGTCACGGCGCGCTCCGGGCGGGTCAGGGGGCTCAGGCGGCTCAGGGCTTGGCGCGGAAGTCGCCGCCCCAGACGGTGACGAGCCTGGCCGGATCGATGTGCCGGCGCCAGGCGGCGTTGAGCTGCTCCAGCGTGACGCGGGCCAGGGCCTCGTCGACCTGCTGCTCGCGGGCGAAGCGGCGCCCGTGGTACAGGTTGCCCGACAGGCGCTCCACCAGCACGCCGTCCTGGGCGCGCCCCAGCGCGCGGCGCTTCAGCAGGCCGGCGCGCGCCGCGTCGAGCTCGGCCTGCGTGAAGCCCTCGGCCAGCGAGCGCGCCAGCTCCTGCTGCAGCGCCTGTTCCACGCGCGGCTGGTTCTGCGGCGCGAAGATGGCCGTGATGTTGAAGCTCGTGCCCTTGTCCTGCACCGGGAAGTCCAGCCAGCTGCCGACGTCGTAGCTCAGGCCCTCGGTCTCGCGGATGCGCATCCACAGGCGGGAGTCGGTATCGCGGCCGAAGACCTGGTTGGCCAGCAGCAGCGCGGCGTGGTCGGGGTGGCTGTCGTCGATGGGCAGCACCAGCCGGGCGGCGAGGTTGGCGTTGGCCTTGTCGGGCAGCATGGCCACGAAGCGCGCCTGGCGCGGCGGCTCCAGCGGCCGCGGCACGCGCGCCTGCGGCTCGGGGCCGCCCGCGGGCTGGCGCCACGAGCCGAAGGCCTGCGCCAGCGCGGCGCGCACGCCGGCCACGTCCATGTCGCCCACGGCGGCGAACTCGCCGCGCTGCGCGCTGACGAAGCGGCGGTGGAAGGCCCGCACCTGCTCCAGCGTCACGGCACGCACCGCGGCGGCCTCGTCCTCGAAGCTGGGCACGTGGCGAAGGTCGCCGGCGGGCCAGGGGTTGCCGTGCGTCTCGATGCGCCGCTGCACCACGGCGGCGGGGTCCTGCCGCGCGTTGTCCAGGCCCACCAGCCACTGCTTGCGCATCTCCTCCAGCGGGCCGGCCTCGAAGGCGGGCTCGCGCAGCAGCCGGCCGATGAGCGCGATGACCTCGGGCAGCCGGTCGCGACGCGTCGTGCCGTTCACCCACAGCGACTCGCCCGTGCCCTCGATGGACACCTGGGCCTGCAGCGCGTCGAAGCGGTCGGCGATCTGCTGCCGCGTGAGGCCGGCGCCGCCCTTGTCGATCAGCGCGCCGGCCAGCTGGGCCACCGTGCGCTGGCCTGCCAGGCTCTGCGCCGTGCCGTGATGCAGCGCGAGCCGGAAACGCACCGCGCGGCCGCGCGTGCCCTTGGGCAGCAGCGCGTAGCGCAGGCGTGTTGGGCCCCGCACCTGGCCCGCCACGGTGCGCGCGTCGAGCGTCGCCGGGCGCGGGTCGAAGGACTCGGGCAACGCGGCCGCGGGGTCGCCCTTGTAGCCCTGCACGAGGGCGGCCACGTCGACCTTGGCCGGCGTGGGCGCGCGGTCGGGCGCGGCCCCCGGCTCGAAGACGGCGACGCTGCGGTTGTCGCGCTTGAGCCAGGTGCGAGCGAAGCGGTTGATGTCGTCCAGCGTGAGCGCGCGCACGCGGTCGCGGGCCAGGAAGTCCAGCCGCCAGTCGCCCTGCGCGATGGCCTCGGCCAGCGCCACGCCGATGCGCTCGGGGTCGGCGAAGCCGTTGTCCCAGTTGTTGAGCCAGGCCTGGCGCGCGCGCTGCAGTTCCTCGGCCGTGACGGGCTCGGTGGCCACGCCGTCGAGCACGGCCGTCATC
>JBKDQY010000314.1:0-8490 GCA_046341655.1 Betaproteobacteria bacterium
AACAGCGCGTCCAGCAGCGGCTCGAGCGCGGCCTCGGCCGCCGGCTCGGCCGCCGCGGCCAGGCGCTCGCGCAGCAGGGTCGCGGCTCGGCGCTCGTCGTGCCAGTGGCGGCGCAGCGCCAGCGCGCCGTGCTGCAGCACCAGCGGCGAGGCGGCGTCGGCCGCGGGTTCGATGGCCACCAGCGGCGAACCTGCCCAGGCCGCGCGCGCGGCGTCGGCATCGGCCGGCAGATCGTGCGCCCACGCCGCGGCCTCCAGGCCGGCCTCGGCCAGCGCGGCCCGCGCGCCGCCGTCCAGCGGCAGCCGCGTGTGGCCGCGCGACTCCAGCGCCACCAACAACCGCGTGGCCGCCAGCAGCCCGGCCGGCGCGCCAGGCTGCACGCGCGCCAGCAGCCCGGCCAGCGCCGCCGCCAGCGGCGGCTCGGCGGCGCTGCCCGGCGGCGGCCCGGCCGGAACGGATGCACGCGTCATGCCGCACGCCCCGTGGCGGCGCTGAACATCGCGTCCAGCTCGTCGAGCAGCGCCGGCACCGGCACCAGGTGCCAGGCCCCCGCGCCCGGCGCCGCAATGCCGCGCAGGAACAGGAAGGTGGCGCCGTGCAGCTGCGCCGCCGGCTGGTAGCGCGCGCCCAGGCGCTGCCGCAGCAGCCGGTGCAGCGCCACCAGGTACAGCGCGCCCTGCACGTCGTAGCGGTGCTGCAGCACGGCCTGCGCGAGCGCCTCGTCGGTGTAGGCGGCGTCGCCGTCGCCCAGCGAGTTGCTCTTGTGGTCGAGCACGCCGAAGCGGCCGTCGGGCGTCTCGAACACCAGGTCGGCGAAGCCCATCAGCAGCCCGCGCAGGCGGCGCGGCGGCAGCGCCGGGCGCTCCAGGCCGGGCAGCACGTGGCGCCGGCACAGCGCGTCGACGCGCGCCGCGTCCAGCGCCTCGGTGGGCAGCCAGAACTCCAGCTCGGGCCAGGTGCGCGGCAGCGCCGACAACGCCGCGCCGAGCACGGGCACCGGCGTGTCGCACACCTGGCCCAGCCAGTCGACCACGTCGCCGGCGTTCACGTCGGGCGCCTGCCGCTCGAGTCGGGCGCGCAGCTGCGCGGCCAGCGCCGGCTCGCGCGCCAGCGCGAAGCGCTCGCCGGCCAGCCATTCGAGCTGCTCGTGCAGCAGCTGGCCCGGGCCGGTGCCGCGCGGGAAGCGGTGCCAGGGCGCGCCCCGCGGCGCCGGCGCGAAGGGCCCGGACGCCTCGGCCGGCGGCTCGTCGTCGCGCCAGCCGCGGGCGGGCGCCGCGTCGGCCAGGCCGCGCACGAAGCCGGAGTAGCTGCCCACGGCCCAGGCCGCGGGCGGCTGCGCCGGCAGCGGGCGCGGCGGGCGCAGCGGCCGCACGGGCTGCCGGTCGGCCCAGCGCGTGCGCGGGGGTTCGGCGCCGGCGCCGTCGCCAGCGTCGGCCCCCGGCCAGGCGGGCACGAGCCGGGCGTGCGGCAGCGCGCCGGCCCAGCGCTCGACGGCCGCCGCCACGGCCGCGTCGTCCAGGGTGTTGTCGCCGCTGACCAGCCAGCCCAGCGCGCTGCGTTGCCAGGTGGGCTGGGTGCCCTTGCCGTTGACCTGCAGCGCCGCAGCCACGCCCAGCCACAGCGCGTGCTCGGCACGCGTCAGCGCCACGTACAGCAGCCGCAGCGCCTCGCGCGCCTGCTCGGCCTCGTCGGCCGCGCGCGCGGCGGCGTCGGGCGCGAACACCACCGCGCGCCGGCCGTCGGCCACAGTGGCCTCGTCGGCCGGCTGCACCACGAAGGCCGGCGACCGCGGCCGCGACGCGAGCGACGCGAACGGCACGCACACCACGCGGTACTGCAGGCCCTTGCTCTTGTGCACGGTGACGATGGGCACGAGGTCGGCGTCGCTCTCCAGGCGCAGCAGCTGCTCGTCGGGCGCGGAGTCGCCCTCGGCCGACTCGTCGATCTCGCGCCCCAGCCAGCGCAGCAGCTCGGCCTCGCCGGGTTGGTGCTCGGCAGCGGCCTGCAGCAGCTCGGCCAGGTGCAGCGTGTTGGTGAGCGTGCGTTCGCCACCGGGCCGCGCCCAGCGATCGGGCGCCACCAGCGTGTGCAGGGCCTGGCGCAGCGCCGCCAGCACGCCCTGCTGCCGCCAGGTGGCGCGCAGCGGCAGCAGCCGCTCCACCCGGGCCTCGAAACGCGCGTCGTCGTCGGCCAGCGCGCACAGCTCGTCCAGCGGCAGGCCCATCCAGGCGCTGGCCAGCGCGGCGCGGACGGCGCGGCCGTCGGCGGGATCGGCCACGGCGCGCAGCAGGCGCAGCAAATCGGCGGCCTCGGGCTCGGCGAACACCGAGTCCTTCTCGGACAGGTACACCGAGCGCACCGCGCGAACGCCCAGCGCGCGGCGCACGGCGTCGGCCTCGGCCTTGTTGCGCACGAGCACGGCGATGTCGCGCGGGCGCAGCGCCCGCTCGGGCTCGGCGGCGTCGCGCGGGTCGTGGACGCGGGTGCCCGGGTCGGACAGCCAGGCCACGATCTGCTCGGCGCAGGCCGCGGCCAGGCGCAGCCGCGCCTCGCCCGTAGGGTGCGCGCCGCGGTCCAGCGCCACGGTCAGCGGCGGCATCGGCGCACCGGCCACGGTGATGCGGTCGGCGCGGCCGCGCGCGCGCACGGGATGGACCGGCCGGCGCGGGCGGCCCGCGTCGTCGGCGCCAAAGCGGAACGCGCCCTCGGGCTGGCGCTCGGCCTCGGCGCGCTCGAACACGGCGTTGACGGCCGCCACCAGCTCGGGCGTGGAGCGGAAGTTGGTGTCCAGGCCATGCACACGCGCGCCGGCGGCCTGCCGCGCGCGCAGGAAGCCGTGGATGTCGGCGCCGCGGAAGCGGTAGATCGACTGCTTGGGGTCGCCGATCAGCAACAGCGTGCGCCCGGGCTCGTCGTGGCCGAAGCCCCAGAGGCGCTCGAACAGCGCCATCTGCACCGGCGAGCTGTCCTGGCACTCGTCGACCAGCGCCACGGGGTAGCGATCGAGCACCTGCGCGCGCAACCGGGCCGCAGCCTCGCCGCGCTGCGCGGGGTCGAGCGCGTCGGACAGGCGGCGCTGCAGGTCGGCGAAGCCGGCGAGGCTGGCACGCCGCTTCTGCGCCTGCAGGCGGGCGCTGACCTGGGCGTGGGCGTGACGCAGCAGCGCGGCGCGCAACGGCTCTCGCCGATCCAGAGCCTCTTGCAGAGCGGCGTAGTCGCTCAACTCGACAGGCAGTTCGGACGCCCGCCCGGGCTTGAACGCCGCCTGCACGGTGGCCGGCAGAAGCCTCTCGCGGCCCGTCTTCAGATCGAACTCCTCGGCATCGGGGTCCAGAGCCCAGGCCTGGATCTTGTCGAGCCAGCCCTTGACCCAGTTCGGGCGGATGACCTCGCCATCGAAGTCGGAGCGACCCGAGACCGTGCGCGGCGCAAACCAGGCGCGCAGTGCCTCGCATCGATTCATCCAACCCGCCTTCAGCGCACGAAGCTCGGCCATCTTGCGTCGGCACAGCGGCTCCAGCCCTTCATCGCCAGTCGCCAGGCGCGCATCGCCCAGCTTGAGCAGCGGGCCAAGCTGCTTCTCCAGCGCCTGCACGTCCTTCCACTGCGCCAGCACCCGCGCCAGCGCATCGCTCTGCAGCGGGTAGACCTCGGCGCGCCACCAGTCGCGCAGCGCCTGCCGGCGCAGTTCGCTCTCGTCGGCCACCAGCTCCTCGTCGAAGCGGCTGCCGCTGTCGAAGGCGTGCTCGCGCAGCACGCGCTGGCACCAGGCGTCGATGGTGTGCACGGCGGCCTCGTCCATGGCGTCGGCGGCGCGCCCCAGCAGCCGCGCCGCGGCCTCGCGCTCGGCCGCGCCGGGGCGGGCCTGGAGCAGCGCGCGCAGCACGGGGTCGGCCGGTTCGTCGGCCGCGGCCGCGCGGAAGGCGAGCGCCGCCTGCGCCAGGCGCTCGCGAATGCGCTCCACCAGCTCGCGCGTGGCGGCCTGCGTGAAGCTCATCACCAGGATCTCGCGCGGGTGCAGCGGCCGCGCGACGCCGTCGCCCAGCACCAGGCGCAGCACCAGCGCGGCCAGCGTCCAGGTCTTGCCGGTGCCGGCGCTGGCCTCGATGACGCGGCTGCCGCGCAGCGGCAGCGTGACGACGTCCAGCCGCTCAGTCATCGGCGCTCCCGTCGTCGTCGACAGGGGCCACGGCGTCGGGCAGCGGCTCGATCACCAGCGTCGCCAGCCAGACGGCCAGCAGGCCGTAGAGCTGCGTCGTCACGGCCACGAAGCGCGGCTCGTCCGCCAGATCGGCCCAGGAGGGGTACAGGCGCGCCAGGTGCGGGTCGTCGACCTCGCCGCGCTGCTGCTGGCTGCCCTCGTAGGCGGCGGCCGGCCGGCCCTCGGCCAGCCAGGCCAGGCCGGTCTTCAGCGCCGTGGGCCATGGGCCGTCGTCGCCGGTGCCCTCCAGCCAGGCCGCGGCCAGCGTGGCGAGCTGTCCGCGGGCCACGTCCTCGGCCACCGGCGGGGCCGTCACGATGCGGTCGGTGCCCAGCACCTGCAGCGTGCAAGGCTGGCCGGCGGCGGCCAGCGCGAGCTGCTCGAGCCAGGGCTGCACCAGCGGGTCGGCGCGCGGCGGTGGCTTGGACTTGCTGCCCTCGGTGACGCGGCTGGCGCTCAGGCGCAGCAGCCGCGCCCCGCCGTCGGCACCGGCCAGCCAGGGCAGCAGCCCGGCGTCGAGCCGCAGGGGCTGGTCGCGGCCCGGCAGCGCCAGCGCCACGGCCAGCGGCGCACGCCCGGCCGGCACCATCAGCCCGGCGCGCCGCGCCGCCCAGGCCGCGAGCACCGGCGCCATCTCGGCCTGCAGCGCCGCGGCCACGGCCTCGCCCGGCGCGCCCCAGGGCAGCCGGCCCTCGCGGCGCAGCCGCGCCACGGTGCGCGACAGCTGCGCCGCCGCAGCCCCAGGCTCGTCGGGCAGCGTGCGCAGCACGGCGTCGCGCCACTGCCAGGCGTCCAGGCCGCTGGCGGCGAAGGGCTCGTCGTCGTCGACAGCCTCGCTCGCCAGCCGCAGGTCGGCGCGCAGCCGCGTGCGGAAGAAGGCCTGCACGGGCTTGCGCACGAAGTCGGCCAGCGCCCTCAGCGGCAGCACGGCCGGCTCCGGGCGCGGCGCGGGCGGCGGCGGCACCGCGCCCGCCGCCGGCGGCTCGTGCAGGCTGCGCCACTCGTGGGCGTGGGTGAACAGCCGCTCGTCGCGACCGGCCTCGACGTACGCGCGGCTGAAGGGCTGCAGCGGGTGCGACACCGTGATGGCCTCCAGCGCATCGGCACCCCACACGGCCGCGACCTCGTCGCGCAGCTGCTGCACAAGCACCGAGGGCGGCTGCGGCTGGTTGTCGCGCGCGCGATGGGCGCTCCAGCTCACGTGCAGGCGGTCGCGCGCGGCCAGCAGCGCGTCGAGCATCAGCTGGCGGTCGTCGTCGCGGCGCGAGCGGTCGCCAGGGCGCGCCAGCCGCGGGTCGGCCATCAGGTCGAAGTCGCTGCGCGCGGCCGGGCGCGGGTACTCGCCGTCGTTCAGTCCCAGCAGGCACACGCAGCGGAACGGGATGGCGCGCAGCGGCAGCAGCGTGCAGAAGGTGACGCCGCCGGCGCGGAAGCGGCCGCCGCCGGCCTCGTCCACGCCCGCGAGCCAGGCCTCGCGCACCAGCTCCAGGCCCACGGGCTCGTCGAAGCCGGCGGCCTCGCAGGCGGCGCCCCAGGCCTGCAGCGCCGCGTCGGCCTGCGCCAGCAGCGTCTTCTCGCGGTCGTCGGTGGCGCGGAACATCGCCGCCAGCAGCGCGCGCAGCCGCGGCAGCCACGCGGCGGGCGGACGCGGCTCGGCGGCCTCGGCCCACCAGGCGTCGAGCCGCTGCAGCAGCGCGGCCAGCGTGCCGGCCAGCGCGGCGTCGACGCCGGCCACCTCGGGCCAGGGGTCGATGCCGGCGGGCGGATCGGCCGCGGGCGGCAGAGCGCCGGTGGCGTAGCCCATCAGCAGCCGGTCGAGCGCGAAGCGCCAGGTGCCCACGGCGCCGGCCGCCTGCAGCCCCAGCGCGGCGCGCTGCGCCTCGTGCAGGCCCCAGCGCGCGCCGGCATCGCTCATCCAGCGGCACAGCTGCCTGACGCCGTCGTCGTCCAGCTCCCAGCGCGCCGCCACCGCCGGCGTGGCCAGCAGGTCGCGCAGCTCGCTGGCGCCCCAGCGCCGCTCGCGCACCTGCAGCAGCGCCTCCAGCGTGCGCAGCAGCGGGTGGCGGCCGCGCTCGCGGCGGTCGGCCAGGCCCCAGGGCACGTGGCGCGCGTCGCCGGGCGCGAAGCGGCCGAACACCGCCGCGATGGCGGGGGCGAAGCGATCGATGTCGGGCACCATCACGACCACGTCGCGTGGCTCGAACTCGCCGCGCGCGAAGGCCTCGAGCAGCTGGTCGTGCAGCAGCTCGACCTCGCGCATCGGGCCGTGGGCGCGGTGGAACACCAGGCTGCCGTCGCCCGGCCGCCGCAGCAGCGGCGCGGCCGGCGGCATGCCGTCGTCGTCGAGCACGCGCGCCTGCAGCACCTGCAGCATGGTCGCGCCCGGGGGTTCGTCGAACAGCGCGGTGCGCAGCAGGCCCAGCTGCTCGGCGCGTACCTGGCCGTCGTCGTGGGCCTGCAGCTGGCGCACGAAGTCGCGGCACTGGCGGCCCCAGGCCTGCAGCAGCGGGTGGCCCTGGCCGGCGTCGGCCGGGCGGTGGGCCCAGTCGGCGTGGCGGCAGGGGTCGGGCACGGCCAGCAGCACCGGCACGTGGCGAGCCAGCGCGGCCAGCGCCTCCAGCGTGGTGTGCGGCAGGTGCGTGGTGCCGAACAGCAGCAGCCGCGGCGGCAGCCCCGGCGGCGGCGTGCCGGCGGGCGCGGCGTTCAGCGCGTCGACGAAGCGGCGGTGCAGCGCCGGCCGCGTGGCCGCGACGTCGCCCAGCTCGGCCAGCAGCGCGCGCCACAGCGCCGCCTGCCAGCGCTGGCCCTCGGGCAGCGGCAGCGGCGCGCGGTCGGCCAGGTCGCGCGCCAGCTGGTCGCGGCCGGCGGCCCAGTCGGCCAGCCAGTCCGGGCGGTAGACCTGGTACTGGTCGAACAGGTCGGCCAGGCGGCTGGCCAGCTCCAGCCGGCGCAGCGGCGAGTCGTCCACCGCCAGGAAGCCGGCCAGCGGCGCAAAGGCCGCCTGGCGCGCCAGCAGCGGCAACCGCCGCATCAGCCACCAGGTGAGCGGCACCTTGTCCAGCGGCGACGCCGCCGGCACCGCCGCCGGGCCCAGCACCGCGCGCCACGCCCGCCACGTGAACTGCGCCGGCAGCTCGACGCGGAAGCCCGCCGCCACGCCCAGCCGCGTGGCCATCGTGGCCTTGAGCCACTCGGCCATGCCGCTGCTGGGCACCAGCAGCGTCTCCTCGTCGAGCGGGCCTGGGGGGTGGCGCGCCAGCCAGTCGAGCGCCACCTCGGCGAGGTCCTCGATGCGGTTGCCGTGCAGGACGACGAAGCCGGGGCTGAACGGGCTGGGGCCGGGCATGCGCGGGCTCAGAGTGTGAGAGGCAATCCAATGCGCCCGCGCTGGGGTGTGCAAGGGCCCTGAGCTAGGCGTGGCGCGACGCCCGCACGCCTGTGCGTGCTAGCGACACAACGACGCGCAGGGCCCTTGAACACCCCAGCCCTTCGGGTAGGCCCCCAGAACAGCCCCACTCGTCGTTGCGAAGCCTCGCCGGGTCCCCGACCCGGCTTCGTTTCGCGCCTAGATTGGGTCTGTTCTGGGGGCCTACGCGGGTGCATTGGATTGCCTCTCACACTCTCAGGGGACAGGATCAGCCGGGCGGGCCGCCCAAGGCCGCGCCGATCGAGCGGTCGGCCCGCGCCGCCCGTTGGCGCAGCCCCAGCAGCACGCCACTCACCGAGACGCTTCCTCGCCGCGCCGCAGCGCCGTGACCTCGATCTCGATGCGCATGCGCGGGTCCAGCAGCCTCGCGCCCATCATCGTGGCCGCCGGGCGCACCTCGCCGAACACCTCGCGCAGCACAGGCCAGCAGGCCTCGAAGTCGGCCGGCTCGGGCAGGATGTAGTGCACGCGCACAACGTCGGCCAGCGTCGCGCCGGCCTCGTGCAGGGCCTGCGCGATGTTGGCCAGGCACTGCCGCGCCTGCTCGGCCACGTCGGGCGAGATCTGCATCGTGCGGTAGTCGAAGCCCGTGGTGCCCGAGACGAACACCCACTCGCCCTGCACGACGGCGCGCGAGTAGCCGATCTGCGCCTCGAAGGGCGAGCCGGAGCTGATGAGGCGGCGCTCCATCGCAGTGCTCAGCCCAGCACCAGCCGGCTCGCGCCGGCCTCGACGCGGCCCACCACCGCCGCGGCCTCGAAGCCGTGGCGGCGGAAGGTGGCCAGCACCGCGTCCACCGCCGCGGGCGTGCAGCTCACGAGCAGGCCGCCGCTGGTCTGCGGGTCGGTCAGCAGGGCGCGGT
>JBKDQY010000315.1:0-7460 GCA_046341655.1 Betaproteobacteria bacterium
GACCCGGTGGAGATCACCCAGCCCGGGCTGCGCCAGGTGCAGGTGAACCCCCGCATCGGCTGGAACTTCGCCAAGGCCCTGCGCGCCTTCCTGCGTGCCGACCCCGACGTCATCATGGTCGGCGAGATCCGCGACGAGGAGCCGGCCCGCGTCGCCGTGGAGGCCAGCCTCACGGGCCACCTGCTGCTGTCCACGCTGCACACCAACAGCGCGCCCGAGACCGTGACTCGCCTGCTCGACATGGGCATGGACCCGTTCAACTTCGCCGACGCGCTGCTGGGGGTGCTGTCGCAACGCCTGGTGCGCCGGCTGTGCGGCAGCTGCCGCGCCCCGCACGAGGCCACGCCCGAGGAGCTGCGCGAGCTCTCCGACGACTGGCTCCATGCCCTGCAGGGCGATCCGCCCGTGCCCGGCACCCCGTCGCGCGAGGGCTTGCTGGACGACTGGATGCAGCGCTTCGGCACCCAGGGCCGCCTGGTGCTGTACCGGCCCGTGGGCTGCGACGCCTGCGGCGGCAGCGGCTTCCGCGGCCGCGCCGGCATCCACGAGCTCATGATGGTGAGCCCGGAGTTGCGGGAGAAGATCCAGTCGGGCTGCCGCGCCAGCGCCCTGCAGCGCCAGGCCCTGGCCGACGGCATGCGCACGCTGCGCCAGGACGGCATCGACAAGGTGCTCGCCGGCGTGACCACGCTGGCCGAGGTGCGCGCCAACTCCTGAAGCTCAGGGTCCGCGAGACCCGGGTTCCGGGGGATCAAGACCGGCCGGTTACAGCCGATACTCCCGGTGGGGGCGCCGGCTGCCGGTCTGCCCCGTTGGAGCCCTGACCCATGCCCGATCGACCCCACGGCCCCCGCGAGCGCGGGGCCAAGCCCCGAGCCGAACGCCGCGCGCCCCGTGGCAAGCCCGGGTCGCTGCGTTGGCTGCGCAGCCTGCTGGGCCGCCCCGTCGTGCTCGTGTGGCGCAACGGCAGCCTGCACGTGGCGCTGCAGGACCGCCGCAGGCCGCCCGAGGTCATCCAGGCCCAGGACCGCGCCGCGCTGTGCGAGGAACTTCGCGTGCGCCTGCTGGAGCACGGCGAGCAGCACGTGGCCGTGCTGCGCCCGCTGGTGGCGGTGCACGAGGCGCTGTCGCAGGAGGGCTGGGACCGGGTCGCCCGCCTGCCCAGCGCGCTGCTGGCCAAGGCCCACCTGCAGTTGCTGATGCTGCTGGGCCGAGAGCCCTCGGCCGCGCTGGCCGGCCTGGCCGACCGCCTGCGCCTGGTGCAGACCGCGGCCGAGTTGCGCGAGGAGCGCAACCGCCGCGACGGCGTGCGCGACGACGACCAGCTGGTCGTGGTCGACGGCGAGTCGATCAACCTGCGGTCGCGCTGAACCTCAGGGCCGCTGGAGCGCGCGCCAGACCTTCTCGCTCGTCAGAGGCATCTGCAGCCGCTCGGCGGCCGCGGCGCGGCCGGCCGTGCCGGGCGCGTTCGCCAGGGCATCGACCACCGCGTTCACCACCGCTGGTGTGGCGCCGATGGTGCCGAGCTCGCCCACGCCCTTGGCGCCCAGCACGTTGGTCTGGCAGGGCACGCTCTCGTCGAAGCGCGTGACGAAGCCGCGGAAGCCGTCCACGCGCGGCAGCGCGTAGTCCATCAGGCTGGCGGTGAGCAGCTGCCCGGTGTCGCGGTCGTAGACCATGCCCTCGCCCAGCGCCTGGCCGATGCCCTGCACCGCGCCGCCCTCGACCTGGCCCTGCACGATCTGCGGGCTGACGATGCGGCCAATGTCGTTCACCGAGGCGTAGGCCACCACCTGCACCTCGCCCGTGGCGGGGTCGACCTCGACCTCGGCCACGTGGCAGGCGGTGGGCCAGCTCGGGCCGCCGGCCGTGGTCTCGCCGCTGACCACCAGCCGGCCCGCGGCCTGCCGGGCTGCGATCTCGGCCAGCGTGATGCCCAGGTCGGTGCCGGCCACGGCGAAGCGGCCGGCGCTGTATTCCAGGTCGACCGCGGCGGCCTCCAGCGCCTCGGCGGCCAGGCGGCGCGCCTCGTCCAGCGTCTTCTCGCTGGCCACGCGCACCGCACCGCCTCCGGTGAAGAGGGACCGGCTGCCGGCGCTGCCGAAGCCGTTGGCGCGGTCGGTGTCGCCCTGCAGCACGCGGATGCGCTCGGGCGGCAGGCCGAACACGTCCACCGCCAGCTGCACGTAGCTGGTGGCGATGCCCTGGCCCATGGCCATGGTGGCGCTGGTGAGCTCCACGAAGCCGTCGGCCGTGACGTCCACGCGCACCGACTCCACCAGCGCGTTGCCGCCGGTCCACTCCAGGAAGCTCGCGAGGCCCCGCCCGCGCAGCCGGCCGCGCGACGCCGCCTCGGCACGGCGGGCCTCGAAGCCGTGCCAGTCGGCCAGCGCCAGCGCCTGTTCCATCATGCGGCCGAAGGCACCGCTGTCGTAGCGCTGTGCCATCGCGTTGACGTAGGGCATCTGCTCGGGGCGCACGTGGTTGCGGCGGCGCAGCTCGGCCGCGTCCAGGCCCAGGCGGCGCGCGGCGGCGTCCATCAGCCGCTCGATCAGGTAGATGGCCTCCGGCCGCCCGGCGCCGCGGTAGGCGCCGGTGGGCGCGTTGTGCGTGAGCACGGCGGTGACGCGGATGTCGACCGGGCGGATGTCGTAGACGCTGGTGCTGACCCAGGGCCCGATGACCATCGGGATGGCCACGGAACTGGCGCCCGGGCAGCCGCCCACGTTGGCCAGCGTGTCCACGCGAAGCGCCAGCACGCGGCCCTGGGCGTCGAGCGCCAGCGCCGCGGTGCTGCGCTGGCCGCGCCCCTGCACGGCGGCCAGGAACTCCTCCACGCGGTCGGCCTGCCATTTCACGGGGCGGCCGGCCTGCAGCGCAGCCCAGGCGATGGCGATGTCCTCGGGGTAGGCGCCGGTCTTCATGCCGAAGCCGCCGCCCACGTCGCCCACCGTCACGCGCACGTTGTCGGCCGTGCGGCCGGGGATGCAGGCGGCGATGCTGCCGCGCAGGCCGGTGGGCATCTGGCTGCTGGCGCGCAGTTCCAGGCGCTCGCCGTCCGTCCACGCGTTCAGGCTGCGCGGCTCTAGCGCCGTGGGTGCCAGGCGCTGGTTGTCGAGCACCAGCTCCACGACGTGCGCGGCCTGCGCGAAGGCGGCGTCGGTGGCGGCGATGTCGCCGTAGCGCGCCTGGGCGAGCCGGTTGCCCGGGGCCTCGGGCCAGACCTGCGGCGCGCCGTCGGCCAGCGCCGCGTCGAGGTCGCCCACCGCGGGCAGGGGCTCCCAGTCCACGGCCACCAGGTCTGCGGCGGCGCGGGCGGCCGCGCGCGTGTCGGCCACCACCCGCGCCACGGCCTCGCCGACGAAGCGCACGAGCTCGTGCGCCAGCGCGCGCCGCGGCGGCGCGGTGGCCGTGCTGCCGTCGGGGCGCTTGAAGCTGGGCGGAAAGGCCAGCGGCTTCACGCCCGCGGCCACCAGGTCGGCCCCCGTGTGCACGGCGCGCACGCCGGGCATCGCCAGCGCCGCCGCGGCGTCGATGCCGCCGATGCGCGCGTGCGCGTGCGGGCTGCGCACGAAGGCGGCCCAGCACTGGCCGGGCAGCGTCAGGTCGTCGGTGAAGCGGCCCTCGCCGCGCAGCAGCGTGGGGTCTTCGATGCGGCGCATCGTGTGGCCGCTGCCGAAGCGCAGCGGGCCGAGGTCGTCGGGGGCGTTCATGGTGCGGCCGATGGTATCGGGCCGGGGCGCGGCCCGCTTTCAGCCGCTGCGGCCCACGGGCAGGGCCAGCGGCCGCGCGTCGTGGCGCCGCGCCAGCAGGCCCCAGGCCGCGGCGCCCAGCGCCAGACTGGCCGCAGCGGGCACGCCCACCAGCTGCTGCAGCGGCCAGACGAGGCCGGCCAGCACCGGGGCGACGGCCAGCACGGCCACCGAGGGCGGCCCCTGCAGGCGGCGCTGCAGGTGCTGGGCCAGCCAGGGCAGGGGCAGGAACAGGGCGGCGCAGGCGGCGGCGTAGTCCAGGCTGGCTGGGCCGCCCGTGGCGCCCACCGCCAGCACGCCGGCGGTGGCCACGGCCCAGGCCGCGGCGTACCCGCGGCGCCAGCGCCGCTCCTGCTGCCGCAGGTCGTGCGCCGGCACGCCGGGCAGCAGGGCCAGCAGCGCCTGCTCGCGCCGGCGCGCCCACAGCGGGCCCAGGCGGCCGTAGAGCGTGCCCGCGATCATCGAGTAGGCCCCGATGCTCACACCGAAGACGGCGACGGCGGCGAGTCCCGCCAAGTCGCGCTCGTCCTGCCAGGCGCGGTTGAACACCAGCGTGGTGCTGATCCCGCCGAAGATCACCACGCCCCAGGCCAGCTCGGCACCCTGGCCGCCGATGCCCAGGCCGAGGTCCAGCCGCGCGGCCAGCGGCGCGGCGGCCCCGCGCGCCAGTACGCGGCGCCGCCAGAGGAGGCGGGGCCAGTCGAACAGGCGCAGTGCGGCACGATCCAGCAGCCCCAGCGTGGCCGAGGGCGCGGCGTGGCCCTCGCGCTGCGCGGCGGCGGCGCGGCGCCGGCGCTCGCCGCGCGCGGCCTGCGCGCGGTGCCAGGCGCCGCCCCGGCCCACCGAGGCCACCACCAGCGCGGCGCAGGCCAGCAGGGCCAGCAGCTTCAGGCCCGGTGCGGCCTGCTGCGCCTCGGCAGCCCAGGCCCACAGGGGCAGCGGCGGAGTGGCCAGCGCCACCGGCAGCCACAACACGGGCTCGCGGGGCAGCCAGGCCAGCAGCACCACCACTGGCAGCACCAGCCACAGCCAGGGCCGGCCAGGCCCGAAGGCCAGCACCAGCACCGCCCAGGCGGACAGCGCCAGCACGGCCAGGTGCAACAGCAGCTGCACGCGCAGCGTGGCCACGTGGCCCGGCAGCAGCCGCGCCAGCACCGGCTCGTTCTGGCGCATGAGCCCGTCGACGACCAGCCAGCCGTGCCAGGCCAGGCTCACCAGCGCGGCCAGGGCAAGGAACAGCGCCGCGCGCGCCGGCCAGGCCAGCGCCAGCCCGGCGCAGCCCAGGGTCAGCACGACTGGACCGACCCAGGGGCTGCGCCAGCCGCGGTCGGCGCGTCGTGCCTGCCAGGGCTGGTGCCAAAGCGCCACGTGGCGGCCGATCCGGGTGCCCGAGCCGCTCACGTCAGCACCTCGAACAGGTCTTCCAGGTTGGCGCGCTGCGCCACCAGGCCCGCAGGCAGCGGGGCCTCGCCCAGCCCGCGCAGCAGCCGGCGGCCGGGCGCACGCGCCAGCACGGCGCCGGCGGGCAGGCCGTCGAGCAGCGCCTGGGGCCCGCTGACCACCAGGGTCTCGTCGAGCAGCGCATCCAGCGGCGCCTGCAGAGCGATGCGGCCGCCCTGCAGGAAGGCCAGGTTGAAGGCCACGCGCTCGAGGTCCGAGAGGATGTGCGTGCTGAAGACCACGGTCGTGCCGCGCTCCAGCACCTGCTCCACCAGCTCGCGCAGGAAGTCGCGGCGGGCCGGCGGGTCCAGGCTGGCCACGGGTTCGTCGAGCACCAGCAGGTCGGGCTCGTGCGCCAGCGCGCGGACGATGGCCAAGCGCTGCTGCTGGCCGCCGCTGAGGCGGCCGATCTCCACGTCCAGCGGCAGTTGCCAGCGCTGCAGTAGGGCCTGCACCTTGGCCTCGTTCCAGCGCGGGTAGAAGCTGCGGAAGTAGGCCAGCATCTCGCCGGCGCGCAGCTCCTCGAACAGGTCGCTGGCCTGGGGCACGTAGCCGATGCGCGCGCGCGCCGCGTCGTCCAGCCGCGCTGCGGGCTGGCCGAACAGGCGCACGCGGCCGGCCTGGGGGTCGCGCAGGCCCAGCAGGGCCTCCAGCAGCGTGGTCTTGCCGGCGCCGTTGCGACCCAGCAGGCCCACCACCTGGCCGGGTTGCAGCCGCCAGTCCAGACCCTGCAGAACCGGCCGGTCGCGGTAGCCGAGTACCAGGCCGTCGATCTCGACGCTGGCGGCGGGCTCGCCGTGCTGCGCCAGCAGGCCCAGGCCGGTGCCGGTGGCGGTGGCGGACGAGGGGGCGGGGGTGGGCAGGGCAGGGTTCATCGCGGGGCTCCGGGCACCGGGGTGTGGAGGAGGCGTTCGAGGATCTCGAGCACGCGTTCGGGCGGGATGCCGAGCTCGCGCGCCTCGGCGGCGGCGCGGGCCAGCGTCGGGCGCAGCTGCTCGATGCGGTCGCGCGTGGCTGCAGGCCGCGCGTGGCCGGCAGCGATGACCATCGGCAGGCCGCGCCGGCGCTCCAGCCAGCCCTCGGCCTCGAGCAGGCTGTAGGCCTTGGAGATGGTCATGGGGTGCACGGCCAGGTCCAGCGCCAGCTCGCGCACCGAGGGCAGCTCCTGGCCGGCCGTCCACTGGCCGGCCGCGACCCGCCGGCGCAGCTGGTCCATCAGCTGGCGGTAGATCGGCTCGGCCGAGCCGGTGTTGACCTGGAACTGGATCGGGGTGTCCATGTGAACTAGTGTACGTGTTCACTAGTACACCATGCGGCCACCGGCGGCGTCAAGCCGGCTGCGGCGGGTGTGTGCAGGCGCTCAGGGCGCGCAGGAGCGGAAGCCGCTGCACCGGCTGTCGTCGGCCACCTCGGCGAAGCGGCGTGCGCCGGCGTGGCGCCAGCGCGGCGGCGTCGCCCACGAGGCGCCGCGCAGCACGCCCTGGCCGGGCTGCGGCTCGTCCAGCAGCGGCGGCGGCAGGGCTCCGGCGCCGTCCAGCCAGCGCGCGCGGCCGGCCACCCACTCGTGCACGTCGCCCCAGGCGAAGCCCAGGCGGTGCCGGGTGGCCGCCGCCAACGCCCACTCGGGCTCGGTGGGCAGGCGGCGCCCGGCCCAGCGGCACCAGGCCTCGGCCTCGTGCCGCGTGACGTGGGCGGCCGCCTGTTGCGGCGGCGCCTTCTCCAGCCGCGCCCGCGGGCCGAGGCCGCGCTGCACCACCACGCCGCCGGCCAGCTGCTCCACGAAGGCCGGAGCCCGCCGGCCGCTGTCGGTGCACCAGCGCCAGCCGACCTCGCTCCAGAGTTCGCGGCGGTCGTAGCCGCTGTCGTCGGCGAACTCGGCGAAGCGCGCCCAGCTCACGGCCTGCGCGTCGATCTCGAACCCGGGCACGGCCACCGCCTCCTGGCCGCACTCGGCCTCGGGCACCAAGCCGGCGCCGGCCGGCGTGCCCAGCACCCAGCGCCGCCCCGGCACCCGCAGCGGCGGCCGTTCCGGCCGCGGCGGCGGCGCGCCCTCGCGCAGCGTCTCTCGCAGGCCCTCGACGAGGCGGTCCTCGTGGCGCAGGGCCTGGCGGTAGGCGTGCAGGCCGACGTCGGTCTCGGGGGCGGTGGCCAGCAGGTCCAGCGTGAGCTCGAGCGTCGCGGCCAGGTAGCCATGCACCTCGTCCATCGAGGGCCGCTCGCGGCCCTCGAGCCAGGTGTCCAGCCGCGGCTCCAGGCCGGGCAGGCGCG
>JBKDQY010000316.1:0-11858 GCA_046341655.1 Betaproteobacteria bacterium
GCGGGCAGCTCTCGCTGAGGAACAGGCGCGAGCGAACGTCGATGCCCAGGGCCTCGATGCGGGCGATCTCCGACAGCAGGTGGGCCGGGTCGACGACGACGCCGTTGCCGATGTAGCAGGCCACGCCCTCGCGCATCACGCCCGAGGGCACGAGCTGCAGGGCCGTCTTGCGGCCGTTGATCACCAGCGTGTGGCCGGCGTTGTGGCCGCCCTGGAAGCGCACCACGCCCTCCGCGTGATCGGTCATCCAGTCGACGATCTTGCCCTTGCCTTCGTCGCCCCACTGGGTGCCGACGACGACCACGTTGCGACCGGCACCGGGCCTCAGGGTCGTTTGCATGTTCGGAACGGTCCTCGATGTGAAATTGGGTACCTGGGCCTCAGCCGGGCACGGCGCGCAGCACCCAGCGGCCGGCCACCTGCACGAGTTCGCGGTCGCAGACGAAGATCCCGGCCTCGGGCTGGTGGCCCGGCAGCACGGCCAGGACAGTCTCGCCGGCCTCGCGCAGGCGGCGCACGGCCGCCCTCAGTTCGGCATCTTCGCCCCAGGGCGCGCGGATGGCCCGAGGCGCCGGCAGAGGTGCCGCGCGTTCGGCCAGGGCCTTGAGGTCGTGGCTGAAGCCCACCGCCGGCCGGTTGCGGCCGAAGACGGCGCCAACCTCGTCGTAGCGGCCGCCGCGCGCCAGCGCGTCGCTGCCGCCGGGGCCGAAGACCGCGAAGCGTGCGCCCGAGTAGTAGGCGTAGCCGCCCATGTCCGAGAGGTCGAAACCCAGGCCCAGCGCCGGGAAGGCCGTGCGCAGGTGGCTGCCCAGCCACTGCAGCTGCTCGAGCGCCTCGCGCACCAGCGGCCGGGGCGGCAGCAGGTCGCGCGCGGCGGCCAGCACCTCGTCGCTGCCGAACAGCCGCGGCAAGGCGCGCAGCGCCGCGCGCGATTCGGCCGGCACGCCGTCGGTCAGCGCCACCAGGGCGGCAGCGTCCTTGCTGGCCAGGGCGCGGGCGATCTCGTGCAGCCGCGACTCGTCGAGCACCACGCCGGCCAGCACGCCCCGCAGCACGCGGGCATCGGCGTAGTCGATGGTCAGCGGGCCCACCGAGGCCGCCGTGATGCAGTCCAGCGCCAGTTCGGCGGCCTCCAGATCCGCCTCCAGGCCGGCGTGGCCGAAGATCTCGGCACCGAACTGCAGTGGCTCCCGAGTGGCCGCCAGCCCCGCGGGCCGCGTGTGCAGCGTGGGCCCGCAATAGGCCAGCCGGGTGACGCCCTCGCGGTTGAGCAGGTGGGCGTCGATGCGCGCGGCCTGTGGCGTGGTGTCGGCGCGCAGCCCCAGCAGGCGGCCGCTGGCCTGGTCCACGAGCTTGAAGGTGCGCAGGTCGAGCTCGCGGCCGGTGCCCGACAGCAGCGACTCCAGGTGCTCGAGCAGCGGCGGCACGACGAGTTCGAAGCCGTACGCCCCGGCTCGGTCGAGGAGCGCACGGCGCAGGGCCTCGACGCGCCGCGCCGGCCCGGGCAACACGTCGGCGATGTGCTCGGGCAGCAGCCAGGCAGAGAGCATGGACGGGGACGTCGTTGAAAAAGGCATTGTAGGCGCCGTACCCGACGCCCGGCCCCGCCCGGCGCGCTCGATCAGGCCCAGGCCAGCAGCAGTGCCAGGCCCGCCAGCAGGCTGACCAGGCCGATGAAGCGGATCTGGCCGTCGCTCATCTGCACCGCGCGCTCGAAGACCGCCCGCCACTGCCTCGGGCTCAGGAAGGGCAGCAGCCCTTCCGCGATGAGCATCAGCGCCAGCGCGCCGATCAGCGCCTCGGCCATGGGGAAACGACGGGCCGGCGCTCAGCGGCCCGGCGGGTTGCCGCGCATCGCCTTGAAGAACTCCGAAGACGGGTCGAGCACCATCACGTCGCTCTTGCTGCGGAAGGTGGCGCGGTAGGCCTCGAGGCTGCGGTAGAACTGGGCGAACTGCGGGTCGCGGCCGAAGGCCTCGGCGTACAGCGCCGAGGCCTTGGCGTCGCCTTCGCCGCGCACCTTCTGGGCGTCGCGGAAGGCTTCGGCGATGATCACCTCGCGCTGGCGGTCGGCGTCGGCGCGGATCTT
The DNA here is from genome assembly GCA_046341655.1 of Betaproteobacteria bacterium. Taxonomy (GTDB): domain Bacteria; phylum Pseudomonadota; class Gammaproteobacteria; order Burkholderiales; family Burkholderiaceae_C; genus Rubrivivax. Next base: position 2,090 of record JBKDQY010000316.1, read on the forward strand.
CTCGCCCTCGGCCGTGCCCTGCGCGCGCAGTTCGTTGGCCACCTGCTGTCGCTCCGACTGCATGCGGCGATAGACGGCGTCGGTGATGTCGGCCACGAAGTCCACGCGCTTGATGCGCACGTCGAGGATCTCGATGCCGAAGGACTTCGCGTCGTCGGCCAGCCTCGCCTTCACGTCGTTCATCACCTTGTCGCGCTCGGTGGCCAGCACGCCCTTGACGTCGCGCTTGGTGATCTCCTCGTTGAAGGCCGCCTGCACCACCGGCGCCAGGCGCGCCTCGAGGTTGCGGAAGTCGACCCCGTTGTTGCGGATGAACTGCCGCGGCTCGGCGATGCGCCACTTGATGAGCCAGTCGACGATCAGGCTCTTCTTCTCGGCGGTGAAGATGGGGCGCGTTTCCGGGCTGTCCAGCGTCTGCACGCGACGGTCGAGGAAGACCAGGTTCTGGAACGGGGGCGGCAGCTTGAAGTTCAGCCCGGGCTCGCTGACGACCTCCTTGATCTCGCCCAGGGCGTAGATCACGCCGACCTGGCGCTGGTCGACGACGAAGAGCGTGCTGGAGGCGGCCATCAGCAGCGCGGCGAGGATAGCCAGGGTGGCGGCGATCTTGTTCATGGCGTGGGGCGTTTCCCTGGGTCAGGCTTCAGCGACCTTCGCGTTCGCGCGAACGGGCGTCTGCGCGCGAGCGAATGTCCACGGTCTGCGCCGCGGCCGGCTCGGAAGACCCGGGCGTGGCCACCGGTCCCTGGGGCGCCGCCGGTGCGGCGGCGGGCGCACCGGCCTGCTGCAGCAGCCGGTCCAGCGGCAGGTATAGCAGGTTGCTGCCGCTGCGGCTGTCCACCATGACCTTGCTGACGTTGGAATACACCTGCTGCATGGTCTCGAGATAGAGGCGGTCGCGCGTCACGGCGGGGGCCTTCTGGTACTCGGACAGCACCGAGCGGAAGCGCTGAGCGTCGCCCTCGGCCTGCGCCACCACGCGGGAGCGGTAGCCTTCGGCCTCCTCGAGCAGGCGCGAGGCCGTGCCGCGCGCCTTGGGGATCACGTCCGACGCGTAGGCTTGGCCCTCGTTCTTGAAGCGGTCGCGGTCGGCCGTGGCCTTGACGGCGTCGTTGAAGGCGGCCTGGACCTGCTCGGGCACCTGAACGCTCTGCATGTTGACGTTGGCCACCGTGATGCCGGCCTTCAGGCGGTCGAGCTGGGCCTGGATCGAGCGCACCAGGTCGGCGGCGATGGCGTCGCGCTGCTCGTACAGCACGGAGTCGACCGTGCTCTTGCCGACGATCTCGCGCACCGCCGTCTCGGCGGCCATGATCACGGCCTCGTCGGGGCGGTTGTTCTCAAACAAGTAGGCGCGCGCGTCGGTGCGCCGGTACTGCACGGTGAATCGGATGTCGACGATGTTCTCGTCCTGCGTGAGCATGGACGAGTCGCGCAGCCCGGTGGCCGCGACCACCCCCGTGCGGCCCACCTCCACCGACTGCAGCTGCGTCACGGCGACCGTCTCGTGCGCCTGCACCGGGTACGGCAGCCGCCACTGGAAGCCGGCATCCTTGGTCTGGCTGTACTTGCCGAAGGTGGTGACGACCGCCTGCTGGCCTTCCTGAACGATGTAGAAGCCGCTGCCCAGCCAGATCAGCGCCGCGACGCCGGCGATGAGGCCTGCGCCGATGCCGGCGCTCTTCATGTCGGGCTGGAAGTTGCCGCCGCCAGGGCCACCGGCTCCGCCGCGGTCGTCACGCCGGCCACCGCCACCGCCGCCCTTGCCGCCGAACAGGCCCGAGAGCTTGCGGTTGAAGTCGCGCCAGAGCTCGTCGAGGTCCGGCGGGCCATCGTTCCGGTTGTTGAAGACGAGGCCGTCGTCGGCGGCTCGGGCACGCGGTGCCAAGCGCTGGGCCGCCGCGCGCGCCCAGGCGGCGAAGGCGGCGGTGACCTCATTCAGCCGATGGCCGAAGGCGTCGTCCGGGGTGGTACGGGCGGATTCACGCATGGGGCTGCGTCCGGGTGATCGTTGGGGAGTCGGGGTGCGACGATAGCGCCTCGGGGATGCCAGCAGCGGCGTCATGGCCGGCGGGGGCTGTGCCACGCGCGACCACCGCATGCTCGGCGATGGCCTGCCGCAGGGCCGGCAGCCCGGACCCGGTGACGGCACTGACGAACACGCGCGCGCGACGCTGGCCGGGGTGCAGCTCGAGCCAGTCGGTGCTCTCGCGGGGCTGGCGCGAGGGCTCGAGCAGGTCGCACTTGTTGTAGACGAGGATCTGCGGCACGTCGGCCGCGCCGATCTCGGCCAGCACGCGCTCGACCTCGGCCATCTGCTCGTCGAGCGCGGGGCTGGCGGCATCGACCACGTGCAGCAGCAGGTCGGCGTCGGCAGCCTCCTGCAGCGTGGCCTCGAAGGCCTCGACCAGCTTGTGCGGGAGATCGCGGATGAAGCCCACCGTGTCGGACAGCGACACCTGGGCCTGCGCCTCCCCCAGCCAGAGCGCGCGCGTCGTGGTATCCAGGGTGGCGAAGAGCTGATCGGCGGCGTAGCTGCGAGCCTTGACGAGGGCGTTGAACAGCGTGCTCTTGCCGGCGTTGGTGTAGCCCACCAGCGAGACGCGGAAGGTGCCGCGCCGCTCGCGGGCCCGGCGCTGCGTGCCGCGCTGGCGCTTGACCTTCTCGAGCCGCTCCTTCACCTGCTTGATGCGGTCGCCGATCATGCGGCGGTCGAGTTCGATCTGCGCCTCGCCGGGGCCGCCGCGCGTGCCGATGCCGCCCTGCTGCCGCTCGAGGTGACTCCAGCGCCGCACCAGGCGCGTGGCCTGGTACTGCAACCGGGCGAGTTCGACCTGAAGCTTGCCCTCGTGGCTCTGCGCGCGCTCGGCGAAGATGTCCAGGATGAGGCCGGTTCGGTCGGCCACCGGCACGCCCAGGTGGCGCTCGAGGTTGCGCTGCTGCGCCGGGCTGAGCGTCTGGTCGAAGATGACGCCGTGCGCCCTCGTGGCCGCCACCAGCGCCTTGATCTCGTCGGCCTTGCCGCTGCCCACGAACAGGGCGGGATCGGGCGCGCGGCGCCGCGCCGTGACCCGGCCCACGGCCGCATCGCCGGCCGAGGCGGCCAGCAGAGCGAGTTCGTCGAGCGACGCGTCGAAGGCGTGGCCGGGGCCGAGATCCACGCCCACCAGCAAGGCCCGCGTCACGCCGGGCGGCGTCTCGACGACGGGGGCACCGTCGGCGTCCTGCAGTTGGTTCAAGGCGGCGCTCAGGCCTGCTCGCCGTTCTCGCTCGGGTGGAAGTTCACCGCGCGGCTGGGCACCACGGTGGAGATGGCGTGCTTGTAGACCATCTGCGTCACGGTGTTGCGCAGCAACACCACGTACTGGTCGAACGACTCGATGTGGCCCTGGAGCTTGATGCCGTTGACGAGGTAGATCGACACCGGCACGTGCTCCTTGCGCAGCAGGTTCAGAAAGGGGTCCTGCAAGAGTTGGCCTCGGTTGCTCACGATATGTTCCGTGTTGAAAGACGACGAACTTCCACGTTACCACAGGGCAAGACCCTAGAGTCGGCAACGTCGAAATGTGTCAACCGCCGCTGCGCTCCAGGAACGGGTTGCGCGAGGAACGCATCTCGATGCGAACCGGGGTGCCCACGAGCTTGAAGTGTTCCCGCAGGCGGCCTTCCAGGTAGCGCTTGTACGAGTCGGTGACGTGCTCCAGCGCCGTGCCGTGGATGATGACGCGCGGCGGATTCATGCCGCCCTGGTGCGCGTAGCGCATCTTCGGCCGGAAGCGTCCCTCGCGACGCGGCGCCTGGTGCTCGGCGGCGTCGTGCACCAGGCGCGTCAGCACGGGCGTGCTCATCTTCACCGTGGCCGAGGCGTGGGCCTGCAGCAGTGCCTTCCACAAGGCCCCCAGGCCCTGCCGGCGCTTGGCCGAGATGGGCAGCACCGGCGCGAACTTCAGGAAGGCCAGCCGGGTCTCGATGCTGCGCTCGAGCTGCTGGCGCTGGTAGGCGTCGGTGGCGTCCCACTTGTTGAGCGCGATGACCACGGCGCGCCCCGACTCGAGGATGTAGCCCGCGATGTGCGCATCCTGCTCGCTCACCCCCTGGGTGGCGTCCACGAGCAGCAGCACCACGTTCGCCTCGGCGATGGCCTGCAGCGTCTTGACCACCGAGAACTTCTCGATGGCCTCGAAGACCTTGCCCTTGCGGCGCAGGCCGGCCGTGTCGATGAGCTCGAAGCGCCGGCCGTCCTTCTCGAAAGGCACGTGGATGGCATCCCGCGTGGTGCCGGGCTGGTCGAAGGCGACCAGGCGCTCCTCGCCCAGCCAGGCATTGATCAGCGTGCTCTTGCCCACGTTGGGCCGCCCGGCGACGGCCAGGCGGATGGGACGATCGGTCCCGTCGGCCGACGCCTCGTCGCCCTCGGCCGCATCGTCGGCGTCGCCGAAGTCGAAGGGCTCCAGCGCCGCCTCCAGCAGGCTGCGGATGCCCTGCCCGTGCGCCGACGAGACGGGCAGGGGCTCGCCGATGCCCAGCTCGTGGAACTCGGCCAGCACCGGCGCGTCCACCATGCCCTCTGCCTTGTTGGCGGCCAGAAGCACGCGCTTGTGCTGCTGGCGCAGGAAGCGGGCGATGTCGTGATCCTGCGCCGAAAGCCCGGCGCGGACGTCCACGACGAAGATCACCAGGTCGGCCTCGGCCACGGCCTGGCGGGTCTGCTTGGCCATCTCGGCCACCACGCCAGTGGGCTTGTCGGGCTCGAACCCCCCGGTGTCGACGACGATGAACTCGCGCCGGCCCAGGCGCGCGTCGCCGTAGTGGCGGTCGCGCGTGAGGCCGGCGTAGTCGGCCACGATGGCGTCACGGCTCTTCGTGATGCGGTTGAACAGCGTGCTCTTGCCGACGTTGGCGCGCCCGACGATGGCGATGACCGGCTTCATGGACCGCTGCGCGCGCGGCGCATCAGTTGGGTCGGAACGCGAACAGGCCGCCGGCGGCGGTGGTGACGACCAGCGTCTGGCCCGAGACCACGGGCGTGCCGATCACCGGCTGTCCGTCGGTGGGCAGGCGCAGCTGCGGCTCGCCCGTCTCGGTCGACAGGAAGTGCACGAAGCCCTCGCGGTCACCGAACACCACCACGGGGCCCACGGCCACTCCGCCGCTGAAGCCGCGGTTCAGGAAGCGCTCGCTGGTCCAGAGCAGGTCGCCCGTGGTCGCCCGCCAGGCGCTCACGCGGTCGCTCGCGTCGGCGCCGAACACGCGCTCGGCGTCGCCAGCCAGGGACGTGATGCCGCCGTTGCTGCGCGACCAGAGCGTGGCCCCGCGGGCCGCGTCGGCGCAGCCGACGGCGTTCTGGAAGGCCCGCATGCACACACGGTCGCCCACCCGCACCATCGGGCCCACGAGATCGGCCAGGCGCTCGACCTCGTTGCTGCCCCGCGGCGTGGCGATGGCGGCCTCCCACTGCAGGGCGCCTCGAAGCGGGTCCACCGCCGCCAGGCGCGGCCCCTGGGCCACCAGCAGCGTGTTCCGGAAGGCACCGATGACGCTGGGCTGGGCCAGCGTGAGCGGGTCGTTCGGGCGCTGCAGCACCCACAGGCGGCGGCCGTCGAGCGCGTCGAAGGCGTGCACCGCGCGGTCGACGGCCAGCACGAACACCCGTTCGCCGGCCACCAGCGGCGGCGTCACCACGCTCGCCGGCAGCCGCGCGCGCCAGATCTCCCGGCCACGGTCGAGCGTGACGACCTCGTTGTTCCGTGTCACCACGGCGCTGAAACGGCCGTCGTAGCCCACGCCGGCCGAGATCTGCGCGCCAACGGGCCAGCGCCACCAGAGTTCGCCCGTCTCGGCCTTGAAGGCCTGCACGTCGCCCCACGACGAAGCGACCACGACGAGGCCGTCGCGCACGGCCGGCGCCAGCGGGAAGTCGACGCGGCCGATGCCCGCCTGCCAGACCATGCGGCCCGCGATCTTGGGGACCAGGGGCTCCAGCGGCTTGGGCGGGGGCGCGTCAGCCGCGCAGCCGGCCAGCAGCCACAGCGCCAGCGCCAGCAACGCAGCCCAAGCGGCAGGCGCCCTCACTTGGACGCTCCCGTCTCGGGCGCGCTGGCCGCCGCCGCTGCAGCGGAAGCCACCGGCGCCCCGAGCGCCGCCAGCTTGGCTTCGACGAAGCGGCGGTAGTCGACGCGATCACCCATGGCCGCGTGCGCCCGCTGGTAGGCGGCCACCGCCTCGGCGGGTTTGCCCTGCAGCGCCAGCACGTCGCCCTGGCGATCGGAACGCAGCGCCTCGAACGCGGCGGGCACGGGCTCGGCGAGCAGCTTGAGGGCCTCGTCGTAGGCCTTGGCCTCGGCGTGGACGGCGGCCAGTCGCAGGCGTGCCATCGCCTTGAAGTCGGGGTCGTCGACGCTGGCGATCACCCAGCCCAGGCTGGCCTTGGCGGCGTCGGGCCGCCCCTTCTCGGCCTGCAGCTTGGCCGCGAGAAGCGCGCCCTGGGCGGCGAAGGTGGTCTTGGGGAAGCGCTGCTGCAGGTCGGCCAGCACGCGGGCGGTCTTGTCGAGATCGGCCGCCGTCGCGGCGCGGTCGAGTTCCTCGTACATGCCACCGGCCTCCAGGCCCTGCTGGGCCTGTCGGTTCTCCCACCAGCGCCAGCCGCCGAAAGCGCCCAGCGCGAGGACGAGCGTCCAGGTGATCAGGTTGCCGTAGGACTTCCAGAACGCCTTCAGCGATTCGAGTTGCTCCTGCTCCTGCAGGTCGAGATTGGTGGCCATCGTGCGTGTCTGGAAGGATGACGCCGGTGCCCCGTGGCACCGTGGCGGCAAAGCGTCGGATTATGCGGGCAGCAGTTCGCCGGCCCAGAGGGCGGCGTCTGCCAGGGAACGCGTGCGCTGGGCCGCCGCGGCGTCGCGCAGGGGCTTCAGAGCCAGTTCGCCCCGTGCGAGTTCATCGGGCGCGAAGATCAGCGCGTGGCGTGCCCCGCTGGCGTCGGCCCGCTTGAACTGGCTCTTGAGGCTGCCCCCGCCCGCGTGCAGCACGACCGCGGCGCCGGCGGCGCGCAGGGTCTCCAGCACCGGCATCACGGTGGCCATGGGCACGCCGTCGGCGACGATGGCGTAGGCGTCGGGCGCCGAGGGCGGCGGGTTCAGGCCCGCAGCCTCCAGCAGCAGCAGCAGCCGTTCGATGCCCAGGCCGAAGCCCACGCCGGGCGCCGGCTTGCCGCCGAGTTGCTCGATCAGCGTGTCGTAGCGGCCTCCCCCGCACACCGTGGACTGCGCGCCCAGCAGCGGCGTGACCCACTCGAACACCGTGAGGTTGTAGTAGTCCATGCCGCGCACCAGGCGCGGGTTGATGCGGTAGGCCAGGCCGGCGGCGTCGAGCACGGCGCGAACCCCGTCGAAGTGGGCGCGCGACGATTCGCCGAGGCAGTCCAGCAGCTTCGGGGCGGCCTCCACCAGCGGCGCCATCGCCGGGTTCTTGCTGTCGAGGATGCGCAGCGGGTTGCTGTGCAGGCGGCGCCGCGCGTCCTCATCGAGCATGTCGGCGTGGGCCTCGAAGTGCGCGATCAGCGCCGCCCGGTGCGAGGCCCGCTCGGCCGGCTGGCCCAGGCTGTTGATCTCGAGGGTGAGGTGCTCGCCCTCCTTCAGCCCGAGCTCGCGCCAGAGCGCCCGCACCATGAGGATGATCTCGGCATCGACATCGGGGCCCGCGTGGCCAAAGGCCTCGACGTCGAGCTGGTGGAACTGGCGGTAGCGCCCCTTCTGCGGCCGCTCGTGGCGGAACATGGGTCCCATCTGCCACACGCGCAGCGGGCCGTTGTAGAGCGCGTTGTGCTCGACGATGGCGCGCACCATGCCGGCCGTGGCCTCGGGGCGCAGAGTCAGCTGGTCGCCGTTCATGTGGTCGGTGAAGGAGTACATCTCCTTCTCGACGATGTCGGTGACCTCGCCGAGGCCGCGCACGAACAGCGCGGTCGGCTCGACGATAGGGGTGCGCAGGGCCTTGTAGCCGTAACGCGCCAGAAGGCGGCGCACGGTGTCCTCGAACCACTCCCAGCGCGCCGAGTCCGGCGGCAGGATGTCGTTCATGCCCTTGATGGCTTGCAGTTTGTCGACCATGGAAAGCGGGTTCGCCACCCGTTCGCGCTGGGCTTGTCGAAGCGCCGGGTCTGATGAATCAGGGGCTGCGACAGGCTCAGCCCGAACGGTGCCGGCCGGCGGTCAATGCGCGGCGGTCACCGTGCCGAAGCGCTTCTCGATGTAGTCTTCGACGATGCGGTGGAACTCCTGCGCGATGCCTTCGCCGCGCAGCGTCATCGCCTTGTGGCCGTCGATGAACACCGGCGCGGCCGGGGCCTCGCCCGTGCCGGGCAGGCTGATGCCGATGTCGGCGTGCTTGCTCTCGCCCGGGCCGTTCACGATGCAGCCCATGACCGCCACCTTGAGGTTTTCGACCCCCGGGTAGCGCGACTTCCACACCGGCATCTGCGCGCGCAGGAAGTCGTCGATCTGCTTGGCCAGCTCCTGGAACGTGGTGCTGGTGGTGCGGCCGCAGCCCGGGCAGGCCGTGACGCTGGGGTTGAAGCTGCGCAGGCCCAGGCTCTGCAGGATCTCCAGCGCCACGACCACCTCCTGGGTGCGCGCCTCGCCGGGCTGCGGCGTCAGGCTGACGCGGATGGTGTCGCCGATGCCCTCCTGCAGCAGGATGCCCAGCGAGGTGGCGCTGGCCACCGTGCCCTTGGTGCCCATGCCGGCCTCGGTGAGGCCCAGGTGCAGGGCGTAGTCGCAGCGCCGGGCCAGCGCGCGGTAGACGCTGATGAGATCCTGCACGCCGCTGACCTTGCAGCTGATGATGACGTGGTCGGGGTTGAGGCCCAGCTCGCGGGCGTAGCCGGCCGAGCTCAGCGCGCTGTGCACCAGCGCCTGGTACATCACCTGCTTCGCATCGAGCGGCACGGCGCGCCGGGCGTTGGCGTCCATCATCGAGGCCAGCAGTTCCTGGTCGAGGCTGCCCCAGTTGACGCCGATGCGCACCACCTTGTCCAGCCGCGCCGCCACCTCGACCATCTGCGCGAACTGGCGGTCCTTCTTGTCGCCCTTGCCGACATTGCCCGGGTTGATGCGGTACTTGCTGAGCGCCTCGGCCATCGCGGGGTAGTCGGTGAGCAGGCGGTGGCCGTTGTAGTGGAAGTCGCCCACCAGCGGCACGTTCACGCCCATGCGGTCGAGCTGCTCGCGGATGTGCGGCACCGCCTCGGCGGCCTCGGGCGTGTTGACGGTGATGCGGACGAGTTCGCTGCCGGCCTGTGCGAGCTCCTTCACCTGGATGGCCGTGCCGATGACGTCGACCGTGTCGGTGTTGGTCATGCTCTGCACGCGCACCGGGGCATCGCCGCCGATGGTGACCACATGGCTGCCCCAGCGGACGCGCGCCTGTCGGGTGCGGCGGGCCGCCGGGGCGGCGGACTCGATCAGGTCGACGGGGTCGTCTGCGTTCATCGCGGTGCGGGGCGCCGTGCGGGCGCTTCAGGGCAGCTGGAGGCGAGCGACATTGTCGCGGCTGCGGCCGGTCAGGTCGACCGCTCGGCCGCGAAAGACCAGTTCGGTGGCCGCGGCATTGCCCACCACCACCGCCAGGGGCGGCACGCCGTTGAGGCCCACCTGCTCGCCCGGCGAAACGATGCGCGACAGCAGCGTGGTGCCGCGGGAGTCTCGCACCTCGACCCACGAGGCTTCGCCGACGCGCACCTGCAGCAAGGCGGCCGGTGTGGGCCCGGCAGCGG
>JBKDQY010000317.1:0-7864 GCA_046341655.1 Betaproteobacteria bacterium
TGGCGGAACGCCTGGAACAGCGCCGGCATGAGCTTGCGCCAGGTCAGGTCGCCGGTGCCGCCGAAGAGGACGAGGTCGAAGGACATGCGCGTGTAATTTTGTTACGCGCTGGATGATGCCGTTGTTTCAAGCGCCGGTCAAACCCCGCCGCCGCCGGTTCAGCGGTGGGCCAGTGCCAGCGCCTGCTCCAGATCGGCGATCAGGTCGCCCACGTCCTCCAGGCCCGTGGACAGGCGCAGCAGGTCCGGCGGCGCGGGCGTGCCGGCGCCCTCGACGCTGGCCCGGTGCTCGATCAGGCTCTCGGTGCCGCCCAGCGAGGTGGCGCGCTTCCAGATCGCCGTCTTCGCGGCCACGGCGACGGCGGCTGCTTCGCCGCCCTGCTTCGACGGATTCACGCGGATGGACAGCATGCCGCCGAAGCCACCCGTCATCTGCCGCGCCGCGACGTCGTGGCCCTGGCAGCGGGGCAGCCCCGGGTACAGCACCTCGGCCACCAGCGGGTGGCTGTCGAAGTGCCGCGCGATGGCCAGCGCCGACGCGCTGGCGGCGCGCACGCGCAGGTGCAGCGTGCGCAGGCCGCGCAGCAGCAGCCAGGCCTCGAAGGAGCCCGGCGTGCCGCCGAGCTGCGCGCGCACCTTGCGCACGCGTTGCCAGAACGGGCTGTCCTCGCGCACCACCAGCGCACCGGCGATGACGTCGCTGTGGCCGTTGAGGTACTTGGTGGCCGCGTGCATCACGACGTCGGCGCCCAGCGCCAGCGGGCGCGTGAGCAGCGGCGTGGCCACCGTGCTGTCCACCGCCACCCCCGCGCCCGCGGCATGCGCCAGGCGCGCCGTCTCGGCGATGTCGGTCACCGTCCACAGCGGGTTCGCGGGCGTCTCGATCCACACCAGCGCCGTCTTCCCCGGCCGCAGCGCCGCGGCCACGGCGGCCGGGCTCGTCATGTCGATCAGCTCGACGTCCAGGCCCCATTCGGTGGCGAAGCCCATCAGCCAGTTGCGAAGGCTCCAGTACATCACCTTGGGGGCGAGCACGTGGTCGCCGGGCTTCAGGGCCTGGAACACCGCGGTGGCCGCCGCCATGCCGCTGGCAAACAGCAGCGCCTGGGGGCCGCCCTCGAGCGCGTTGATCACGGCCTCGGCCTGGTCGAAGGCCGGGTTGTCGGCACGCGCGTAGACGCGCCCGCTGCGGTACTGGTTGTCCTCGTCGCGGATGTACGTGGTGCTCACGTGCAGCGGCGGGATGACGGCGCGAGTGCGCTCGTCGATCCAGCCCAGGGCCTGCGCGGCAATGGTGTCGGGGTGCTGGGTCTTGTCGGTCATGCGGAGGGTCACTTCTGGAAGGCGCCGGGCGACCAGCGCGTGCGGCGCTCGGCCGGCGGGTCGAGCGGCTTGCGGCCCTCGGTCCAGTCGAACTCGGCCACCGGCAGCAGCTGCTGCAGGCCGAGCGCGCGCAGGTCGGCGCCCTGCCCCCGCAGGCTGGAGGACGGCGGCAGCTCGAAGGCGTTGGTGGCGAAGTCGGCCAGCGCGCCGCGCGTGGCGTGGCGGTTGCCCTCGAAACGGCCCTCGTTGACCCATTCGAACAGGCCGCCGCCGACCAGCAGGTTGTTCACGGCCACCAGTTCCAGGCCTGGCGGCAGGCGGTCGCGGTGCACGCGCAGGAACCACGCTGGCGTCCAGCCGTGGTTGACGAAGGTGTTGTGGGCCACCCGCAGGCGGTTCAGGTCCCAGGCCCCGCCTTCGCTGCCGTAGGACAGCAGAACCCGGTTCTGCGTGTCCGAGCCCTGGGCGATGACGTTGCCGATGACGGTGGCGTCGCCGCCGAGCGGGATGTCGATCTCCAGGCTGGCGCCGCCGCGCAGGCCGTCGTGGATGAAGTTGTAGGCGATCAGCGTCTCGCGCGCCCGCGTCTTGAGCAGGTGGCCCTCGAAGCCCTGCTGGAAGCGGGTGCCGGTGACGCTGAAGCGCGCGATGCGGCCGATGGTGACGAGGTGGTGCAGCCCGCCCACCACCCGCGGCGCCAGGCCGAACACGCTCCCTTCCACCTGCACCTCGGCCTTCGGGTCGTTCAGCGCCACCAGGCCGTGCTCGTTGTCGAAGAAGCGGCAGCGGCGCAGCACCAGGCGCCCGCCTTCCTGGCGCACGGCGGCGCCGGCACCGTCGGTGCTGCGGGTGCCGCGGAATTCCAGGTTCTCGATCAGCACCTCGCCGCCCTGGATCGTCCACAGTGCGCGGGCCGCCACGGGCTGGCCGCCACCCATGACGCGCGGCGGCTCGCCGCCGCCCACGCCGCGGATGGTGAGGCGGCGGTCCTGGATGAGCAGCCGCTCGGTGTAGGCACCGGGCAGCAGCTCGATGACATCGCCGTCGGCGGCGCTGCGCAACGCCTGCGCCAGCGGCTGCCCCGGCCCCACGAGCCACACCCGGGGCCCGGGTGCAGCCGGCGCCGGCACGGCCGAGGCGGGCTCCCCGGCGGGCGCGGAGGCGGCCTGCAGGGGCAGGGTCGCAAAGAGCGACAGGGCCAGCGCGAGCAGGGCGCGGGCCGGACGGAGGGCAGAGTTCATCGGGCGCGCAAGCGGAACGGTGTCCGAGTATCTCCGCTGGCAGGGGGGCCCGGCCCGCCGTTCGTGCGGCTGGCGCTGCTTCAGATGGGCAGCTCGAGCAGCATGTCTCGCCAGCGCAGCGTGGCCGCCCGCGGCGCCAGCTTCACCAGCACCAGGCCGGGCGCGGCGGCGTCGCCCTCGCGCAGCACCTGGCCGTCGAGCACGACGAATCGCACCGAGGCCTGCTCCGACCACACCGAGCCACCCACCACCAGCGGCGGCAACTCGCGCCGCTGCTCGGGCGGCAGCTCGGCCAGGCGGCGTACCTGCGTGATGATGGGAGCGCCGGGCGGCCTCACCGGCTCGGCAGGCGGCGCGGCGGGGAGGGTGGCCGGTTCCCGGCTGGGCACCGCCGGCGGCGCCGACACCACCACCGGCAGCGGCGGCGGGGCGGCGGCCGGCTGCAGCAGTGACGGCGCCGGGGCCGGCGGCCGCGCCCCGGGCTGCCCCGCGGCCGGGGCCGGGCCGCGACCCCACGCCGCCCACACCGCCCACACGGCACCCGCGGCCAGCACCAGCAGGGCCACGCCGGCAGCCAGCACCCCGCGCCGCGGCCCCGTGGCCGGCGCCGGTGGCGGCGCGGGCGCAGCGGCGGCCAGGCTGTTCAGCCCGGGGACGGTGCCCCGCTGCCGCTCGGCCTCGGCCTTGCGCAGCGCGTCGAGGATCAGCGACACGCGTCAGCCTCCACCCGCGGCCTCCAGCCGCGGCTCGTCGACGCCGGCCACGCGCGAGAGCTGCATCAGCGTCAGCGGACCGGCCTGCCCGTCCACAGGCAGCCCCTGCAGCAACTGAAAGGCCGCCACCTGCGCGGCAAAGCCCTGCGGCAGCGGCGCGGGCAGCGCGCGCGCCAGCTGCGGCTCGGCCCAGGGGCGGACGCCGCCCGCGTTGCCGCCCGGCGTCCAGCCCGGGGGCACGCGCCAGAAGGTGCCGTACTCGCCGCGCCAGCGCCGGGCCAGCTCGGGCAACGCCAGGCGCACCGGCGTGCGGCCGGCCTGCAGCGTGGCGGCGTCGTCGCCCAGGGCCACGAGCAGCGCGTGCACCCGGCGGCCGTCGTCGGCGCGCAGCACCAGCAGGGCCGGGCGCGACAGGCTGCGCAACAGGCCCAGGCTGCCGCCGCTGCTGCGGAAGCAGGCCAGGCCGGCCTGGCGCACGGCGGTGCACGGCTCGCCCTCGCCGATGGCCACGTTCCAGCGCAGTGCCAGCTCGCGCCAGGCCTGCGCCTCGTCGGCCAGCGCCAGCGTGCCCAGGGCGGCGGGCTCGTCCAGCGCCGCCGACACCGGGGCGGGCGCGGCGGGCGCGACAGGGGCTGACGCTGCAGCAGGCGTGGCGGCCGGCACGGCCCGCAGCGAAGACCCGGCCGCGGCCTGGCTGCCGGCCGGTTCTCGCAGCGCCCAGGCCGTGGCAACCACCGCCGCCAGCAGCGTCACGCCGGCCAGCGCCCAGCCGGCGCGGCGCGCCGGCGGCGGGGCGGAGCGGCCGTCGAAGACCTCGGCCGCGGCGCGCTCCACCAGCGCACGGCCGGCGTGCCGCAGGCCCTGGCCCCAGGCGCCCAGCAGCGCGCGGTCGGCCAGCAGGTTGATGCGCCGCGGCACGCCGCCGCTGGCGCGGTGCAGCGCCCGCAGCGCCGCGCCGTCGAAGGGCGACGGCCCCTGCAGCCCGGCCACGCCCAGCCGGTGTTCGACGTACTGGCGCGTCTCGGCCTCGTCGAGTGCGCCCAGGTGGTAGCGCGCCACCACGCGCTGCGCCAGCTGCTCGATGGCGGCGATGCGCCCGCGCAGCTCGGGCTGCCCGATGAGCACGATCTGCAGCAGCTTGCGCTCGGCCGTCTCGAGGTTGGTCAGCAGCCGCAGCTGCTCGAGCACCGCGGGCTCCAGCGCCTGCGCCTCGTCGACGACCACCAGCGCCTGCCCGCCGCGCGCGTGCACCTCGAGCAGGAAGCGGTTAAGCACGTCGATGTAGGCCTTCAGGCTGCCGCGGTCGGCGCCGGCCAGCGGCGGCAGGCCGAACTCGCCGGCCAGCGTCTGCAGCAGCTCCAGCGCGCTGAGCTGCGGGTTGAAGACCCAGGCCACCACGCAGCCCGGCGGCAACTGCTCCAGGAAGCCCCGCGCCACGGTGGTCTTGCCGGCGCCGATCTCGCCGGTGAGCAGCACGAAGCCGCCGCCGCCGCGCACCCCGTACAGCAGGTGCGCCAGCGCCTCGCGGTGGCGCTCGCTCAGGAACAGGAAGCGCGGGTCCGGCGCGAGCGAGAACGGCTCGCGCGACAAGCCGAAGTGCGCCGCGTACATGGGCGCGAGGATAGCGGCGGCGCCCGATCCGGTCAGGCGCGGCGCTCGCGCGCGGCCAGCAGCGCGTGCAGCGTGATCTTGCGCACCTCGGTCTTGCTCTGCTCGATGTGGCTCTTCAGCAGCATCTGCGCCGCGTCGGTCTTGCGCTGCAGCACGGCACGCAGGATCTTGGCGTGCTCGGCGTAGGTGGCGTCGACGCGGTCGCCGCGCGTGAAGTCGAGCCGGCGCACGATGCGGATGCGCTCGGTGACCTCGCGGTGGACGCGCGCGATCTCGGCGTTGCCGGCGGCGGCGACCAGCTGCGCGTGGAACTGCTCGTCGAGCGCGCCGACGGCGCGGCCGTCGGCCAGCCGCTCGGCGGCCGGCACCAGCCACACGTCCTTCAGGGCGCGCAGCTGCGGCGGCTCCTCGCTCATCTGCCCCAGGCGCGCCAGGCTGGCGGTCTCCAGCACGATGCGCAGGTCGTAGATCTGGTCGATGCGGGCGAAGTCGATCGGCCGGACGGTCCAGCCGGTCTTGGCCTCGACCTCAAGGAAGCCCTCGTTGCGCAGCCGGAACAGCGCCTCGCGCACCGGGGTGCGGCTCATGCCCAGGCGCTGCGCGATCTCCAGCTCGCTGGCGCGCTCGCCGGGCAGCCAGTGGAAGTCGTGCAGCTCGGCCTTGAGCTGCGCGTAGGCCTGCTCGGCCAGGGCCTGGCGCGGGGCGGGTTCGCTCATGGCGCCGATGATGGCGCAAGGTGGCAGGCCGCTTGCTGCCCGGCCCCGCCGGCCAGCGCGCGCAGCGGCGGCGCCTCGCGCTGGCAGCGGTCGTGCACCGCCGGGCAGCGGCTGGCGAAGCGGCACACCTGCGCCGGCGGGTCGATGGGGCTGGACACCTCGCCCACGAGCCGGATGCGCGGCCCGTGCCCGGGGATGGCCGACAGCAGCGCCTTCGTGTACGGGTGGGCGGGCGCCTCGAACACCTGGCGCGACGGGCCGGTCTCGACGATCCTGCCCAGGTACATCACGGCCACGCGGTCGGTGAGCAGCCGCACGACGTTGAGGTCGTGAGAGACGAACAGCGTCGTCAGGCCGAGCTCGCGGCGCAGGCGGTCGAGCAGCTGCAGTACCACGGCTTGCACGCTCACGTCCAGCGCCGCGGTGGGCTCGTCCAGGATCAGCAGCTGCGGCCGCGGCGCCAGCGCGCGCGCGATGCCCACGCGCGCCTTCTGCCCGCCCGAGAGCTGGTGCGGGAAGCGCGACAGCAGTTCCGGCGGCAGGCCCACCTGCTGCGCGACCTCGTCGACGCGCGCGTTCGCAGCGGCCGCGTCCAGCCCGGCGAGCAGCCTGCACGGCTCGGCAATGGTGTCGCGCGCCGTGAAGCGCGGGTTCAGGCTGTCGGTCGGGTCCTGGAACACCATCTGGATGCGCGGGCGCAGCGCGTGCCGCGCGAAGGTCGCCGCCGGCAGCGCGGCGATGTCCTGGCCGTCGAAGACGATGCGGCCCTCGGTGGCGTCGAGCAGCCGCGCCAGCAGCCGCACCAGCGTGCTCTTGCCGCAGCCGCTCTCGCCCACCAGGCCCAGGCTCTCGCCCGGCGCGATGTGCAGAGACACGTCGTCCACCGCGTGCAGCATGGCGCCGCGCGGCGAGGGCAGCGCGAAGCGACGCGACAGGCGCTCGACCTGCAGCAGCGGCTCAGCCATGGCGGGCTTCCTCCGTGGCGGCCGCCGGCAGGGACTGGTCCAGCGGATGCCAGCAGGCCACGGCATGCGCCGCGTCGCTGTCCAGCACCGGCAGCGGGCCGCGGCAACGCTCGCTGGCGCGCTCGCAGCGCTCGACGAAGCGGCAGGGGGGCAGGTCGGCACGGCGCAGGTCGGGCAGGCTGCCGGGCACCGGGGCCAGCTCGGCCAGGCTGGCCTGGCGGTCGGGCGTGGAGCTCATCAGCCGCGCCGTGTAGGGGTGGCGGGGCGCCGCGAACAGCGCCGCCGTGGGCGCGCTCTCCACCGCGTGGCCGGCGTGCATGACGACGATGCGGTCGCAGTACTCGGCCGCCAGCCCGAGGTCGTGGGTGATGAACAGCGTCGCCATCTGGCGCTCGCGCGCCAGCGTGGTGACGAGGTCCATCACCGCCGCCTGCGTCGTGACGTCCAGCCCCGTGGTGGGCTCGTCGGCGATCAGCAGCGCCGGCCTGCAGGCCAGCGCGATGGCGATCATCACGCGCTGGCACATGCCGCCCGACAGCTCGAACGGGTAGGCGCCCCAGCGCCGCTCGGGGTCGGCGATGGCCACGTCGCGCAGCGCCTGCACGGCGCGCTCGCGCAGGCCGCGGTCCTGCTCGGGGCCGGTGCCGGCGCGCGTGTGCACGGCGTGCCGGCGCAGCACGTCCTCGATCTGCAGGCCCACGGGGCGGATCGGGTTGAGCGCGGTGCGCGGGCTCTGGAAGATCATGCTGATCTCGCGGCCGCGCAGCTCGGCCAGCTCGGCCGGGCCGGCCTGCAAGAGGTCCAGGCCGCCGAACATCGCACGGCCGGCGGTCACGCGGGCGGCGGCGTCGCTGATGCCCAGCATGGCGTAGCTCAGCACGCTCTTGCCGGAGCCGCTCTCGCCCACCAGGCCGACGATCTCGCCCTTGTGCAGCCGCAGGTTCACGTGCTCGAGCGCGCGCACGGTGCCGCTGCGGGTGCGGAACTCCAGGCTCAGGCCCTGCACGTCGAGCAGGGGGACGGTCGGACCGCTCCTGTCCTGCGCCTCGGGTCGACGATGTCGCGCAGCGCGTCGCCGAGCAGGTTGAAGGTGAAGACGGCCAGCATCAGCATCGCGCCGGGGAAGAAGCTCACCCACCACTCGCCGCTGACGATGAAGGCCGCGCCCTCGGCCACCAGGATGCCCCACTCGGGCTCGGGTGGGCGCACGCCCAGGCCGATGAAGCTCAGGCCGGCGGCGTTGAGGATGGCCCAGCCCATGTTCAGGCTCACCTGCACCATGGCCGGCGGCAGCGT